>CAYPXS010000061.1:0-8159 GCA_964414725.1 uncultured Dehalococcoidia bacterium | reverse complement strand
ACAGCTGTTCTTTGTGAGGAATCATCACCAGTGGAAATCCAAATTAGGACCCACGATATGCATCAAGTTGCTGAATATGGTGTGGCTGCTCATTGGTTATACAAAGAAACAGGGGAACTGGATATTCAATTTGAGGAAAAGATGACTTGGTTGCGACAGCTCTTGGAGTGGCAAAGAGATGTTAGTGGAGCCGTTGAATTTGTTGAATCCTTCAAGACTGATATTTTTCAAAATCAAGTTTTTGTGTATACCCCAGATGGTGATGTCATAGAACTTCCCATGGGGTCCACTCCGCTGGATTTCGCCTATAGGATACATACTGACATAGGGCATAGTTGTGTTGGGGCCAAGGTGAACGGAAAGCTGGTGGCGTTGAATTATCGTCTACAAAACGGTGACACAATTCAAATAATGACCAGCAAGGTTGCAAGAGGGCCAAGTTTAGATTGGATTAATCCTAGTTTGGGGTATGCTAAAACTTCTTCGGCTCGTGCCAAAATGCGGCAATGGTTTAATCGTCAAGCAAGGCAGACGAATATAGAACGAGGGAAGGAACTATTCCAAAAACAGGTGGCTCGATTAGACCTTAGTACCAATGAATATAAGGTCGCTGAAATGTTCAAGTATAAAACGGTTGACGATATGTTCGCTGATCTTGGCGGTGGCTCATTGTCAACTACTAAATTGATATCCAGAATATCGCTGAAATCAGAGCTTACTGAACAGTTAATACACTCTGTGGCACCGAAAACGGGTCCAGCCTCGGGGGTACAAGTACTCGGAGTGGGTGACCTACTTACAAATATTGCCAGATGTTGCAATCCAATCATGGGTGACGAAATTACGGGATTTATTACTAGGGGACGAGGTGTCACCGTACATAGAAAATCATGTCCCAACATTACATCAGAAGACGAATTAGACAGAATAGTACCGGTGGATTGGGGTGAGTCGAGAACACTTTATCCAGTAAGGATACAGTTGGATTGTTGGGACCGGGTTGGATTACTGGGAGACGTTACATCGGTGGTATCAAATGAACGGATTAATATTGCCAATATTAATTCCGAAGAGTACGATGATAGGTGCGTTATTTCACTAACGGTGTATACCAACGGTATTGATCAGCTTGGGCATTTGTACACAAAATTAGAAGCTGTGAATGGCGTTGATGGGGTCATCCGGTTGAGGGATGTAGATCCCCAAAATGAAATTGAGAACTAGGTTTAACTGTCATAGGAGATTTGAGGAAAGTGCCAAGCGCAAAAGCTTTTAGGGTTAGCGAAAGAAAAAAAAGTATTAACCAGCCGTTGAGATCACGGGCAAAAAACCTGGTCACTAGGACCCGTAGGATGATTGCTGATGGGGATATAGAAGCTGCTGAAATAGCTGCCAAAGGGGCTGTAGTAGCTTTGGATAAAGCTGCCAACAGAGGGGCTATACACAAAAACACAGCTTCGAGAAAAAAATCCAGACTAATAAAGCATCTTAATAATGCGAAGAATAACTAGGAGTAACTGTCATGCTTAGAATTAGGCTCAGAAGGACAGGCTCCAAGAACCAGCCGAGTTATCGGATTGTTGTGGCAGATTCTCGGAAGCCCAGAGACGGAAAGTTTGTAGACTACTTAGGTCATTATAATCCTCGTTTTGATCCACCCGAGATGGTTATGGACACAGAAAAGGCTCAAAAGTGGATCAGCCAAGGAGCACAACCGTCAGATGCTGTCAAACGTATAATCGAAAAAGTACTAAGTTCTGATGGAGACTCTGAGGGAGAAGTGGGGGAATAAAATTTGAATGCCCTGCTCTGGGCATTATCAAAATCGATCTCTTTGAAGTTTATTTATGAAAGAACTTATCGAATATATAGCTAAATCTATAGTTTCCAATCCGGATGATGTAGTTGTTTCTTCTACTGAAAATGATGATGGAATTGTTACCTATGTACTCCAGGTTCATCCCGATGACAAAGGTCGGGTAATAGGTCGGCAAGGAAGGGTTGCTCAGGCAATAAGAAGCCTATTGAGAGTTGCGGCCGTAAAAAATGGCATCCATGTCAGCCTTGAGATCGAATAGTTAGTTTCCCTCCCTGTCCATAGAATTTCTACTTACAAACATTATTTCACAACATTTATAAAATCCTGGATTTATAGCTGGCCATCATGGAAGATGATTTAATTACAGTGGGTATAGTTCGTGGAGTTAGAGGCCTGAAGGGACAATTGCGTATCGAATCGATGTCAGATTTCCCTGGCAGATTTGCAGAAGGTCAGGTACTAGAGTTAGATGGACATAAAAGGGCTATTCTAAGAGTTGCCGGTGATCGAAAAGGATTGATTTTAGAACTCGAAGGAATTCATACACGAGAGTGTGCTGAAAAATTTAAAGATTGTGAATTGAGGAGTACTCCTTATCAATCTGAGAATTTAATTTCTGAAGGTAGTTATTTCCATCATGAAATTATAGGTATGGAAGTGAGAGATCAAAATAATAGGGATCTGGGAAGGATCAAAGAGATCATAGAAACAGGTGCTAATGACGTGTATGTGGTGAGTAATTCATCTGACAAAGATATTTTGATACCGGCAATCAGTTCAGTTATATGTGAAGTTCGTGTTGATATTAATGCTATGAGGATTAACCTTCCCGTTGGCCTTAATACTAGGACATGATTATTGCTTCCAGATCGGAAAGTTGGCCATTACTAGTAGCAAAGAGCTGCCCCTTTCATTTGTTCGTATGTTTTAGCCTTTTTAATCGTTGACACACATTTTATCCATAGCTATAATTATCCCTTGTCGTCCATAAAAGTGGCGACTTATTTTTGCCAAAAAAAAAGACAAAAAATAGGGAAGTTTATGCCTACGGTTAACCAGCTGATTAGGAAGAAAAGGCGCAAGAAAGTTAGAAAAAATACTGCCCCTGCGTTGGATCTTTCGTGGAATAACCTAAAGAACAAGGGAAGCAGAGGTGCACGATCTCCGCACAAGCGGGGAGTGTGTGTTCAGGTTAGGACTCAGACTCCTAAGAAACCGAACTCAGCTTTGCGTAAAGTCGCCAGGGTTAGGTTAACCAATGGTATGGAAGTAACGGCATACATACCAGGTGAAGGCCATAATTTGCAAGAACACTCAGTTGTTTTAATAAGGGGAGGTAAGGTTCGTGATTTGCCAGGTGTTAGGTATCACGTGGTGAGGGGTGTACTGGACACAGCGGGAGTTCAAGATAGGAAAAGAGGCCGTAGTAAATATGGCACGAGAATCGAAGAGAATGGGTAGGCATTCACAAGCTACATATATCAATGGATTAAATTAGAGAAGTTATATGGCTAGAAGAAGAAGAGCGGAAATAAGAAAGATTTTGCCTGATCCTAAATACAATAGTGTGGATCTAGCTAAATTCATCAATAATGTCATGCTCAAAGGGAAGAAAACTGTTGCCCAAAGAATAGTCTACTCCGCTATAGATAACGTGGAGCAAGAAGCTGGCAGATCCGGGTTTGAAGTTTTTGAACAGGCAATTCGAAATGCAACGCCGATGATAGAAGTTCGGTCCAGAAGGGTTGGCGGTGCGAATTATCAAGTACCTGCTGAGGTTCGACCGGCTAGAAGATTGGCCTTGGCTATGAGGTGGCTTGTCACGGGTGCCAGGCAAAGGTCAGGTAGAGGCATGTCGGAGAAACTATCAGCTGAATTGCTAGATGCTTCTAGAGGTCAAGGGGCTGCCGTACGGCGGAAGGAAGAGGTTTTCCGAATGGCAGAAGCTAATAGAGCATTCGCACATTATCGATGGTAATTGGTTTAGTAGTTCCTATTGAGGTATACAGACAGTGGCACAGAATTCACTAAAACAAACTAGAAATATAGGCTTTATTGCCCACATAGATGCAGGGAAGACAACTGTATCGGAAAGGGTTTTGTACTTCACAGGAAGGATACACAAGTTGGGTACTGTGGATGATGGAAACACAGCTACCGATTGGATGGACCAGGAAAGGGAGAGAGGTATAACCATCGTATCGGCGGCAACGGCCACTCAATGGAAGGATTGGGATTTAAATATCATCGATACTCCTGGTCACGTTGATTTTACGGCCGAGGTGGAAAGAAGCTTGAGGGTTCTTGACGGCGGTATCGTGGTTTTTGATTCTGTTGCCGGGGTTCAACCACAGTCTGAAACAGTTTGGCGACAGGCCGATAAGTATGAAGTGCCCCGAATATGCTTTATCAACAAAATGGATAAAGTGGGTGGTGATTACTATCACGCCATTGACACTATAGTTCAAAGGCTCAAAGCTAATCCTGTCCCTATTCAGATTCCAATGGGTAGCGAGGACCAGTTTTATGGTGTGATTGACCTTGTTGAAGGTAAATCTTTCACGTTTGACAACGAAGGGAATATGACCGAGGGGGGAGTTCCGGATGAATTTGAGGATGAATTTGAAACTCGCAGAGCGGAAATGGTCGAAAAAATCGCGGAACAGGACGATGTTCTGTTGGAAAAATTCCTTTTAGAAGAAGACATTTCATTTGAAGAGCTTAAAACAGCCATACGAGCGGCAACGATTTCAAACAAAATTGTTCCTGTTCTTTGTGGTACTGCATTAAAAAACAAATGCGTCCAGCCGTTATTGGATGCAATAGGTGAATATTTACCATCTCCTCTCGACGTTCCTCCGGTGGAGGGAGTTAAGCCTGGAACGGATGACCCGATTTCAAGAGGTGCAGACAACGATGAGCCATTTGCGGCTCTTGCATTTAAGACTGTCACCGACCCATTTATAGGGAGACTTGTGTATTTTCGTGTTTACTCGGGATCAGCCAAGTCAGGTTCGAGTGTTTTGAATACTGCTACAGGAGACAGGGAAAGACTTGGAAGGATTGTAAAAATGCACGCGGATCAAAGGGAAGATGTGGAGCAGGTATATGCGGGTGAAATAGCCGCAGCTATTGGTCTCAAAGACACTACAACAGGGGAGACGATAAGTTCTATAGAAGATCCGATTTTACTGGAAAAGATTGAATTCCCGGACCCGGTAGTATCTGTCTCAATTGAACCGAAAGCAAGGGCTGACCAGGATAAGTTGTCGGATGCATTAGTGAAGTTGTCTGATGAAGATCCGACTTTTACGATTATTTATGATGATGAAACGGGCCAAACAGTTATGTCTGGTATGGGTGAGCTTCACCTGGAGATTTTGACCGATCGTATGAAGAGGGAGTTCAAAGTTGAAGCTAATGTTGGTAAACCTAGAGTGGCCTTTAGAGAGACCATCAGGAAGACAACTACAGCAGAGGGTAAATTCGTCAGGCAGTCAGGCGGGCATGGGCAATATGGGCACGTGATCATAGAGATGGAACCGTTAAATAGGGGGGAGGGGGTCCAGTTTGAGAATAAGATTAGAGGTGGATCTATTCCTACGGAATTTATTTCTTCTGTAGAGGACGGGATTCGAGGAGCCTTGAAAAACGGACCAAAATCGGGCTTTCCAGTGATAGATCTGCTAGTCAGACTCATTGATGGTACATATCACGATGTGGACTCTTCGAAGGTTTCATTTGAGATCGCTGGCTCGATGGCTACTAGGACAGCGGTAGACAGGTGCAGCCCTGTGGTACTGGAGCCAGTCATGAAATTAGAAGTTGTTACGCCTGAAGATTATTTGGGAGAAGTAATTGGAGATTTGGGAAGGAGAAGGGCTGGAGTTGAAAGCATCGATGCTCAAGGTGATACACAAATAGTCAAAGCCTCTTTGCCGTTGGCTGAAAGTTTTGGATATGCAAACGATTTGAGATCTATAACTCAAGGGAGAGCCGGCTACTCGATGGAATTTGAAAAATATTTGGAAGCCCCAGAGTCAGTTGTTGAAGCGCAGGCTAAATAGGAATTTTGATATATGGTACAGAACGCCCAAAAAATTAGAGTTATTTTAAAAGCATTTGATCACAGAATTTTGGATCAATCTGCGGCACAAATTGTTGACACTGCAGAAAGAACCGGGGCAAGGGTTGCTGGGCCGGTACCTCTTCCGACAGCGATTAAAAGATTTTGTGTTTTGAGGGCGCCCCATATTGATAAGGATTCTAGGGAACATTTTGAGATGCGAACTCACAATCGGCTTATTGACATACACAACCCCACCTCAAAAACGATTGACTCTCTGACTAACTTAGACATGCCTGCTGGCGTGGATATATCAATTAAGCTTTAGGTAAATAAATATGGCGATTGCGGGCATTATAGGGAAAGTGATTGGGGGTACTCAATTTTTTTATGACGATGGCACGGCTCATGCAGTTACTGCTATTGAAGCTGGGCCGTGCACGATCACACAGATTAAATCTTTGGAAAAGGATGGATATCAAAGCGTGCAATTGGGTTTTGAAAGTATGAAAAAGTCTAACAAACCAAAAAGAGGCCACCTTGCTATGGCTGGAGGTGAACTCTTTAGACATCTTAGGGAAACTAAGTCTGATGACTATGAAGATTTGCAAGTAGGAAACCAGGTCAATGTAGGGATCTTTGAGGTCGGAGAAAAAGTCAATGTCACCGGAATTTCGAAAGGCAAGGGATTTCAGGGCGGAGTTAAAAGATATAACTTTCGGGGTGGGCCGAAAACACACGGCCAATCTGATAGGCATCGCGCCCCTGGTTCTATCGGGGCCGGTACGACACCGGGGCGAGTTATAAAGGGAATGAGAATGGCAGGGCGTATGGGGGGCGATAAGGTAACTGTGAAAAATTTAGATGTGGTAATGGTCGATACTGAGAAAAACATTTTACTTGTGAAAGGTGCTGTACCAGGGCATCGAAATTCTGTTTTGCTCATATCTAGAACCAATTCCAATAGTTAAAAGAGATAATGGCTTTGAAACTCCAAATAAAAAATACGCAGGGAGAAAACGCTGGCGATCTAGATGTTCGCGAAGACGTTTTTAATGTACCTATAAAGCCAGCGTTGGTTCATCAAGTAATGGTGGGTCAATTGGCTAATAAACGACAAGGAACGGCGAAAACTAAAACTCGGTCGGAGGTATCCGGCGGGGGTGCCAAACCTCGGCCACAAAAACATACAGGTAGCTCGCGACAAGGTTCCACTAGGTCGCCTATATGGGTAGGTGGCGGAAGGGCATTCGGTCCTTCTCCGAGAAGTTATAGGAAGCGGACCCCAAAAAAAATGAGGAGATTGGCCTTATTATCTGTACTTTCAGATAAAGCGAGACAATCAGATGTTTTGTTGCTGGACTCTTTGGAATTGAAAGAGGGGAAGACAAAGGAAATTGTGTCGATTCTTTCTGCTTTGAATGTGTCAGGTCCAACTTTAATAGTTACTGATGGTCCAAATAAAAAGTTAGTTCAGTCAGCTGGAAATGTAGGTGGTGTGAGAACCTTACCGGTACAAGTTTTAAATACCTTGGACCTGCTTAATAAAAAACAGTTAATAATTACTGTGGATGCTGTTAAGAGGATCGAAGAAATTTGGGGAGGGGTCTACAAGGGAGACGGAGATACCAATGACGTACTTGGTGAAGATAACCGAGTGGTAGAAGAAACCCAGAACGAACCACACAGCATAGAGAATTCGAAGGCTGAAAGAGGCGAAACTGATCAACCTAAAATGTCAGATCTAGGTTTGTCCACTCGAACAAATAATTTGCTGATTCAAGCTGAGATTACGGAGATGGATGATTTGACTAGTCTATCTAAATCGGAACTTTTGAACATACCAGGCTTTGGTGAAAAATCATATTTGGAAGTTCGAGAAAAATTAGAAAGTTTGAATATACTACCGTCGGATTGGGAGTAAAAGGCAGCATTATATGAGTAAACACCATAAATACGCTATTCTTAAACGCCCTTTGATCACAGAAAAAACCACCTTGATGCAGGAAGATGGCAGATATGTTTTCGAGGTTGCTAAGAATGCAACTAAATTGGAAGTCAAAGAAGCGGTTCAGCAAGCCTTTGGGGTTACTGTGACAAAAGTGAACACCATGAATGTCAAAGGGAAGATGAAACGATTTGGGCCAAGATTTTCACAAAAGCGCTCTTGGAAAAAGGCTGTTGTTTCAGTGGCCCAAGGCGATTCAATAACTTTGTTTGAGGGTGTTTGATGCCATTAAAAACTAGAAAACCGATAACCCCAGGCCAGAGAGG
>CAYPXS010000060.1:0-8311 GCA_964414725.1 uncultured Dehalococcoidia bacterium | reverse complement strand
GTTTTAAACTGTCTAATTTAGGCAAACTTTATGCCGGTTGGTTAAAATATAAATCAAAATTAAAACGAATATATTTTTTGTGAAAGTCAGGGGACATGAACAATAGTTTTGAAAAAGCTGTTAGGTCTAAACTAGGCGTTGATGAGGATCAGTTGGATCCACTTCAAATGTCAAAAATCACGACGCTTCAAATCGAAGATGCTTCACAGCAAGACATTGATGACCTAGTGAATACTCCTAGCATTATCAATCTTTCTCTGCTGTGCAAAGGTGACATTCATTTGGCACCTTTGCAAGAATTACCACTTTTGGACACTTTGAGAATTGCGGGGGCGAATTTAGAGTATTTCGCTCCCTTGGAAAAATTAACAGATCTACGACACTTAGATGTTAGCGATTCACAAATCGCAGATTTCTCTCACCTTTCATCTTTAAGTGAACTTATCTCCCTCCGGCTGAAAAACTGCGACCTTGACGATTTATCACCACTTGAAGGTATGTTTAATCTATCAGGTTTGAATCTGAACGAAAATAACATAGAGAATCTAAACAGCCTGTCTGCTTTAGAGTCACTTAAAAGTTTAGATATAGAAGGAAATGAAATTTCTAACCTTGACCCACTCTCTTTGATCAATGGAATTACCTGGATACATGCAGCAAGGAACTATATTCGGGATCTGGGACCGTTGACGACGCTAAAATTTTTAGAATCATTGGATGTCGGTCACAATCGTGTCACCAACATAGATGCGCTTTCAAAAATAACGAGCATTAATTGGCTGGGATTGTCATTTAACAACATAAGAGACATTAGTCCGATTAATTCGCTACCCAATCTACGGTACCTGGATATCGAGGGCGATTCCTTTAATCAGCAAAGTACTCGTATCCATTTGCCAAATCTGGCAGCCAAAGGGATAGATATATTTAGATAAGTCGACTATAAATCACAATGGTTGAGGCGGTAGATTAATTGGAAATGGTACGTTGGGATTTTCTTTAACCAATTGATTCCAAACTCGGTGACCTATTTCTTCCGCTTGCTCTATGACTTCACTCTCATTGATGTCCTTGATGTCGGAATTCTGCATGACCCACTCACCATCGACCATCACGTCTGTGACATCTGAAGAGATTCCATTGTGTACAAAAGATGAAACGATTCTGAGAGTTGGTACAAGATGAGCTTTGCGGAAATCTATCATAAATAAATCCGCTTTCTTTCCGACTTCTAGTGAACCTACCTCATCGGCGATACCTAGTGTTTTGGCTCCACCCATAGTTCCCCACTGGAGGACATCTTCGGGTTGGGGATTCATCTCGTCATTTCTCCGCACTCTTTCATGGAAAAGCGCGGCTCGCATCACTTCTATCATATCTTCGGCCATGTTGTCAGAGCCCATTCCAACCGAGCAACCCGACGATAATAGTTCATCTACAGGTGCCGCTGCCCCCCTTCTGGCGCCGATGGCTGAATTATGAGAGATACCCACATTGTTCTGACCCAGCAATGCAATTTCAGAACTGTTCAAGTACCTGCAGTGAGCGGCAACTAATTGATCGCTTAAAAATTCGTTTGCAAAAAGGTAATGAGTTGGTAGGACTCCTCTTATACGTTTCGTAGCTTCAATTTCCTTGTAGCTTTGAGATAAATGAATGGTATATCCAAGGTTATACTTCTCAGCCAAATCTCTGGAATCTCTCAATAATTCAGGGGAAACTCTCTCTGGAGCGTGCGGAGCGATAAATCCCCTGACCCTGCCATTTGATTTGCCATCCCAGTTATTGATCAAATCGGATGCTTTCCCAATTCCTATATCGCGTTTGTGAGATGAATATTCGTACACCCCCTCGCTCAATTTGGAATCATCGATATCACTCAAAGTTTCACCAAGGAAAACCCGTAAACCGGTGGAATCCAAAGTTTGAGCATATTCTGCAATGTCATTTGATATCTCGAGCAAAGTAGTGGTTCCGCTTTTGATCGCCTCTATACAGGCGAGTTTTGCAAACACATTCCTCTCAGCTTCATTTAACAACCCGCGGCCAGTGGTTGGGAATTTTAAAGTTGTGGGAAAGCCAAAGTCTTCTAAAATTCCTTTATCAGCTGTGGCCAAAAGATGTGTGTGGCAATTAATTAGGCCTGGGAAAATAACCTTGCCTTCCCCTTCAACAGTAGTCGCAGAAGGGTATTTTGCTTCAAGTAGATCAGTTTGCCCAATATCTTGAATAATGCCGTTCTCGATAAAGATTGCGGATTTATAGAGAATTAATCTGTTTGAATTCCCTGTGACCACGGTAGATTCTCGAATCAAATATTGCCCCACAATGCCTCCTATTCGAAGTTAATATTTGAAGAAAACTAGGTTAAATGGTCTTCCACTGAATTGCGGAATGATTCTGCACCACTTTTCATAAGTCCGTGAGCTGCAATGGTTATCATATTTGCGCCTAAATTGATTAAGTCAGATACCCGCTCAACATCACTTGGGGAGTTGCCTCCGACCCCGACCCACTTCCCTGCACTCCTGATCTTAGGGACTACCTCGTCCATAGCTTTTCGTATTTCGGACTGCAGGGGATTACCCATACTTTGACCAAGGTCCCCCGGAGCCACATGCAAAACATCAATCCCCTCGACTGAAGCTATTTCATTTACGTTTTTTATAGCTTCTACCTCTTCTATCATTGGAATTACGAGAATATTGTCATTTACGAATTTGGTCGATTCTCCTCTTGTAGCATTTACACCATAGTCATGAGCCCTGCCACCACCCACCCCTCTATTACCGTCCGGATGGTATCTGGCTGCGTCGGCGACGGATTCTGCTTGGGATTTTGTATTGATATGGGGGACAATGATTCCTTGCACACCGCGGTCTAGAAACCTCAAAATTGTGGAAGCATCATGGTTCGGGATTCGAGCTATCGGTGTGATTCCAAATACTTCAGCTCCCCTCACCATATTCTCTACTTGGTCTACCGACATGCCGCCATGCTCGCAATCGATCATAACGAAGTCATATCCAATTGCACCGAATAGTTCAACGGTACCGGGTGAATATTCATGGATAATAGCCCCAAATGTAGGAGCGCCATTTTTAAGTTTTTGTTTTGTTAAATTTGTTTGCATTCAAATCCACCATAATCTGACTAGAGTAAATTCAGTTCAGCGTACCCGCTTGCTGCGACTTCATCACACCTACTACGATACGATGACTGGCTACCACTGTATCTCGCAATGATCCTTTTTTGTCTGCCTTCGAGATTGCTATTAACACCTGTCATCCAAGAATCCACCTCATTAGATAACAGGCCTTCACCTTGATCGAGAACATATTCGTACCAACTGGCTACAGCATCTGCTGTGGCTTCTGCTCGGGTAAAACCTTTTGCTCCCATGTATTCGATGAGATCTGTTATCCACTCGACGTTATATTCGATACTTCGTGGATTATTACCAAGTAGAGCGTGGGGGCCAAGAATCATGAATAGATTCGGAAAATTGTTAATCTGCAGTCCAAGGAAACTAGATAATTCTTGTTGCCATTGGTCTTTTAATTTCTTTTGTTGTGTACCTTGAATGTCAATTCTGTCATAGCTACCCAAGATAGCATTAAATCCCGTGGCGTATATTATGAAATCGAATTCTAATGCTTCTTCTTCAGTCAATATTCCAGTTGGTGTGATTCGTAGGATGGGATTCTCTGTGATATCTATTAACTTCACATTTTCTCGATTATACGATTCAAAATATTTGGTTTCGAGTGGTACTCTCCTAGTTCCGAATCCATGGTCTTTTGGGATTAATTTCTCGGCTATTTCAGGATCATTTACACGACCCCGTATTTTGTTGGCCACAAAATCTGACATTAATTTATTAGCTTTGGGGTCACTCAGAACGTCTTTGAAGTTGCCTTGCCATATGCCAAACCCTTTACTTGCATACAAATGTTCCCAAAATTCGTATCTCTCATTTTCCGTTACTTCAAAAGTGCCTCTGGGATCTACAGTGTGCAGAAAGCCTGCTTGTGTTTGATCGCACCGCTCGAACATCTCGTCGTAACCAGACCTAATTTCCTTCATTTCATCAGCGCCAATTGTGTCGTTGTGTAATGGCGCACACCAATTGGGTCGTCTTTGAAATACGGTAAGATGCCCTACGGTTTTGCAGATTTCTTGGATTGCTTGCACTCCGCTTGCACCGGTTCCAATAATTGCAACTTTTTTGTCAGAGAAATCCACGGGCTCATGAGGCCATCTTGATGTATGGAATGAAGGTCCTTTAAAGGAATCTATACCTTCTATTTTCGGCATTGTAGGTTGAGAAAGTAGACCTATGCCTGCGACCAGAAAACGGCTTCTGTACTTGCGTCCATCACCCAAGGTAATTTCCCAACTGCGAGTTGGATCATCATAGATAGCCGACTTAACATCACTTGAAAACTGGATATCTTTTATTAGATCGAATTTCGCTGTCACATGTTGTAGATAGCTAAGAATTTCCGGCTGTGAGGCAAAATGTTCTGACCAATTCCACTCATCCAAAAGCTCTTCTGAGAAGGAATATGCATAGGAATAACTTTCTGAATCAAAGCGGGCGCCCGGATATCTGTTCCAATACCAAGTTCCCCCAACACCTGTGCCTGCTTCAAAAACCCGGACTTTTAGTCCTAAATCTCTCAATTTATATAGTTGATAAAGGCCAGAAATTCCCGCTCCTATCACGATGGCGTCATAATCCAACTGCTTCTCCAGCGGAATATTTACCTCAAGGTCTGTAGCTTGTGTCATATGGCCTCTACTCTATGATTCATTTTCCTTAATATACCTCTCGGAATGAAGGGATTTCAACAATTCGTCTTCTAGGGTTAACTGAGAGCTATGTGAAATATATATCAGCAGGTTATGCCTGTAGTTTTTCCCGAGGAATCTTGAAAACCCAAGCATAAAAAGGGGCACCAAGTGGCTATCCCGAATGGATAACCTTAACCTGATGCCCTTCTGTCTGTACCTTCACATAGTGAAGTTTTTATTGGACCCTCAAAGATTAGGTATCTTTTGCATCTAGAATCCGACTCTGTGGAGAACCCTTGAAACGACTCTGACTGGGCTTGTCTCCAACTTGTCTAGCAATGGAGGCAATTTAGGATCGGCCACGATATTTGCCCACCCAGTCTCCATATCCGCAAGACTTTCAAACATAAAAGTGAGTCTTAATGCGTTTAGATTCATTTTACCAAGGGGGATTGTTAAGGCTAGATTGTTTCGAACCTCAATACCTTGCTCTCGCCATTCCATTAAATATTCAATCAAGCTTGGTAGTTGCCCTGGTTTGGCTATTTGCATATCCCTCATAACCCATTTTGGGTTGAAATTCTCAGGAATGTTACTTTGAGGTGGAAGTATCTGGGAAATGGAACTACTTGAGCTGTCACATAAGGCGTTTACGGCCTCAATCCGATCCAGGACTTCATCATTACCTGAATCCATCATTTCATCAATCTGGTCAGCTGTTTCAAATCCACCCGTGGTTGAGACAATCATGTTGGAGCCTTGAGTTGGCATAGGATGGGACATCGTTCCAGTGACGAAACCCCTTGCGCCTCTAGCTGCGACGCTTGCGTCCAAACTTGCAATCGTTGCATCTCGGACCGCCTTGAAGTTACCCGGTTTAGGTTTACGGTAAATATTGATGACGTACGGCATAAAATCTCCTTAGGTTTATTCCACCATCAACGTCTGCCTTGTCATTAAGGGCAAAGGAATCTTTAATAATTAATATGAGATGGCCAAATCCTAGTCTATGTTTTGGTCTAAATTAAAACAAGTTAGTTCCTTTAATCCTTGTTAATCTTTCTTTAAGACAAGATTTATAGCATTAGAAACAGTTAAAGGGTCTACAAATGAAAGTAATAAAGGACTTTTTGAAATATGGGGTATCAGTACTTTATTTGCGATGTGTTTACGAATGAAAAATTTAGTGGCAACCAACTAGTCGTTTTCCCTCATGCTGAAGGTTTAGGCAGTTCACAGATGCAAATAATCGCGAAAGAATTCAATTTTTCTGAAGCGACATTTGTCTTTCCGCCTGAACATGGCAATGCTAGAAAGGTAAAAATTTTCACTCCGTCCACAGAGGTACCTTTTGCTGGCCACCCTAATATTGGAACTGCTTTCGTGTTAGCGAAGCAAGGATTATTTGGCGACTTAAGTGAGGCCGTGGATATTGTGTTTGAAGAGGAGGCTGGGCTTGTTCCAATAAAAATACAGAAAGTTGATTCCGGTGATATTTGGTGTGAACTTGCGGCTCCACAGGAATTATCGATTGGTGTAACGGTCAAAAAGGAGTTGGTCGCCTCCGTGCTCTCACTTAATGCGTCAGAAATTGTCACCGCTACTCATCCACCACAAGTGGCTTCAGTTGGCCTTCCATTTCTTTTTGTTGAACTCCCTTCCGACAGGATACTCGCTAAGGCTAGAATAAATACGCCGCTTTTGGAAACCTTGCTGGAGGAAACTAACGTTTCATACATCCATCTCTATTGCCGAGGCGTGGAAAATTTTGACATCAAAGCTAGGATGTTTGCACCACTTGATGGGGTTTTCGAAGATCCGGCCACGGGGAGTGCTAATTGTGCCCTCGTCGCCCTACTGGCTCATCTTGACCCAAATGACAACTTCAATAGAGATTGGCTTATATCTCAGGGAACTGAAGTTGGACGCCCGAGCATCCTATATGGACGGACTGAGAAAAATAGAGGGAAGGTCGATGGGGTATGGATTGGCGGGCATTCAGTATTGATCAGTGAAGGGACCCTGAATGTGTGAATTTACCTGCATATTTGCAGGAGAACGGATACAGCGATGCCAACTATTTAACTTCTATCAACTCAACCTCAAAGATCAAAGTGGTATTCCCGGGGATAGGACCAACACCGGCAGCGCCATAGCCTAGCTCGGGTGGGACTACTAAACGCCATTTGTCGCCCTCTTTCATCATCTGAAGTGCCTCTTGCCAGCCAGGTATAACTCCATTAACCGGAAGATCGATAGGTTCGCCGCGATCAACTGAACTATCAAATACACGACCGTCCTCAAAGGTTCCATGGTAGTGAGCGGATACTGTGTCGGTAGGTCCAGGCGTTGCTCCAACCCCTTCAACTAAAACTTCATATTTAAGTCCCGAATCTGTGGTGATCATATTTGCCATATTTTCTCCCTCGTTAACCTTTAAAAATATTTTGCAAAATCAAGTCTACAGTGAAAATGCGTACAGAAGCAGTTGGTTTTCTCAACGATCCATTAAAGTAGTTTTAAAAAAATGTGTGGATTTACTGGGGATTTAATCTCATCCAATGAGACAATCAAGCCAAGTGGATTGTCCGTTGCAGCTGACATTTAGCTACGGAAGCGGGGTGATTATGAGTGAAAGGGGCTTGGTGACCCGCCACGGACTTGAACCGTGAACCTACTGATTAAGAGTCAGTTGCTCTGCCAATTGAGCTAGCGGGCCAGTGCAGTTATATATTCTCACAATTTACCATTAATCTATCAAGCTGCTTTCGACCGATACAATCCGTTTTTTATATCAGCATTATCACCAATTTCAATAATTGGGATATACCTTTAACAAAACTTTGATAATTAAGGGTTTTGTTTTATAATCCGGCGGTTAAACAAAAATTAACTCGGTCATGGATCGGGTTAGCAGAGAAAGAGGTGCTTTGAATGAAGAGGTATTTTAAGTTCAATATACTTGGGCTTTCGGCTCTCCTAATGGCCTTAACTTTGGCAATCACTGCCTGTACCAATGAGGTTGAAGTGATTAAAGAGGTTGAGGTAATCAAGGAAGTTCCTGGTGAGACAATCACCAAGGAAGTCGAAGTTATTAAAGAAGTTAAGGGTGACACTGTTGAAATAGTCAAGGAAGTCATCAAGGAAGTTCCTGGAGAAACAGTTACAGTTACTAAGGAAATTCAGGTTTCCGTACCAGTAGCTGCTGATTTGCCAGCGGCTAGCAACCCTAAGGGTAAACTAACTGTGGCAGTTCCATTGGTTCCGCCTTTGGTCCAACTCCAATCGCTTGACGCAAGAGGAACCGTTGGTGGTTTCGGGATTGACTGGAACATCTTCGAAGGAATTGTAAGGTCCCAATGGGCTCCTCCTCCGACTGTTCCCTCCCAGTCCACCTATGTTCCTGAAATTGCATCAAGCTGGGAAATTGCTAGCGACCAAAGCAGCATCACCTTCACAATAAGAGATGGAATTCCATGGCATGATGACCGTGGGGATTTCGGGAATGTGACTG
>CAYPXS010000059.1:0-8571 GCA_964414725.1 uncultured Dehalococcoidia bacterium | reverse complement strand
AGGAGAACGGATTGGATAGGGCTGATAAGGAAGCCGTCATTGCGGAATACCGCGTACACGACAACGATACAGGGTCAACTGAGTCGCAAGTAGCGATACTGACGTCACGCATCAATCAATTAACCCAGCATTTAAGAGAGCATAATCACGACGAATCTACAAGAAGAGGTTTACTGAAACTTGTAGGAAAACGCCGTAGGCTCTTACGTTACCTAAACTCAGAGGATGTAAACAGGTATCGATCATTAATAGCTAGGCTGGGCCTTAGGCGATAGTAACTCGCGCATTTACACCCCCTCGATAGTTTCACACTCCCATCTGATCATCTGGTATTACTCCAGGAGAAAATAACATTTCAGTACACAATATTAGCCGTGCTATACATGGCCAAGAATTAGAATTCGAGACAGGCAAATTAGCTCAAAAAGCCGGTGGGGCCGTATTAATCAAACAAGGCGACAATGTCGTTTTAGCCACTGTAACAATGAGTGATCCGCGGGAAGGTATAGATTTTTTCCCTTTGACAGTAGATCTAGAAGAAAGACACTATGCAATAGGGCAAATACCGGGAAGCTTTTTCAGACGTGAAGGTAGACCTACGACTCATGCTATTTTGACTGACCGTCTCATAGACAGGCCAATAAGACCATTATTCCCCAAGGGCTTCAAAAATGAAGTCCAGGTTATAGCGACTACCTTGTCTAGTGACAGAGAGGTTCCTCTAGATATAATTGCCTTGAATGGTGTTTCCGCTGCCTTGAGCATCTCGAACATACCTTTCAACGGGCCAATCGCCGCGACCCGAATCGGGTATATAGATGGTGAATTTATAATCAATCCCACCTATGCACAAATTGAAGAGAGTTTATTAGATCTAGTCGTAGCAGGTTCAACTGATGGGGTCTCTATGATGGAGGCCGGAGCACAGGAAGTAGACGAAGACGTTGTGTTTGAAGCAATACAGCTTGCTCAGTCAGTAAATTTGGACGTCATTTCTATGCAACAGGATTTTGCAGAGGAAATAGGCACACCTAAGGCCGAGTACACACCAAGAGGGCATGACCCACAAGCAGTAGAACAGGCAAGAGACATCTTGGGAGACCGCATTTACGGCGCAATGTCGGATGCGGAAAATCAGGAAGATATGAGAGCCAAATTAAAAGTCCTTGAAGATGAACTTAAGGATTCATTATCTGAACAATTTGACTCCAGTGTTGCCGCCGGCGCCTTCGAAGAATTACTAGATGAACAATTCAGAGTCAGAATTCTCAAAGACGGCGTACGACCTGATGGCAGAGGACTGAGAGAAATTCGTTCCCTGTCCGCCGAGGTGTCAATTTTGCCACGTACTCACGGCACTGGCCTCTTTAATCGCGGTGAGACCCAGATACTTGGCGTAACAACCCTGGGTTCCTCAGGCGACGCACAAAGACTTGATAATCTAAGCCCAGAAGAAAGCAAGAGCTTCATGCTCCACTACAATTTCCCACCCTACTCTACCGGAGAAGCTAGAAGAGTGGGATCACCTGGACGGAGAGAGATTGGACATGGCGCTTTAGCTGAACGTGCTTTGAGTGCAGTTTTGCCATCTCAGGAGGATTTCCCGTACACAATACGAATCGTATGTGAGGCCCTTAGCTCCAATGGAAGCACCTCCATGGGTAGTGTCTGTGCCGGCACCCTGGCATTAATGGATGCTGGTGTCCCTATCAAATCTCCCGTAGCCGGGATATCGGTAGGATTAATTACCGGTGAAGATGGAGAATACGTGACATTAACTGACATACAAGGACTTGAAGACCATGTCGGAGATATGGATTTCAAGGTTGCTGGCACATCAGAAGGTGTAACTGCGATCCAGCTTGACATAAAAGTTAACAGCATAAGTTTTGACGTAATAAAGGAAGCATTATCTCAGGCTAAAGAAGCCAGGACTCAAGTACTGGAAGTAATCACATCTGCCATACCTGAAGTCAGATCCGACGTCAGTCCTTTCGCACCTAGAATACAGAAAATTATGGTTCCTACAGACAAAATAGGTGCTGTGATCGGCCCTGGTGGTAAAACGATCCGCGGAATTGTTGAAGCAACAAATGCCACGGTAGACATACAAGACGATGGGACTGTACTAATTGGCTCGGCCAACGCGGACGACGCAGCTAAAGCTATCCAAATGGTGGAAGATCTCACAAGAGAAATAAAAGTGGGAGAAATATTCACAGGTAGTGTAGCTAAAATTGCAAGTTTTGGAGCATTCGTACAGATACTACCTGGCACAGATGGCATGGTCCACATTAGTGAGCTAGCCAACTACAGAGTTGCCAATGTTGAAGACGAAGTGGCCGTAGGAGACGAAGTGGAAGTCAAAGTCATTGGGGTAGACCAATCCGGGAAAATTAAACTCTCTATGAAGGCTTTATTAGACGGAGCTGACGACTCTGGAAATGGCCGGCAGAGCGCAAGAGAAGAAGTTGAAAAAGTCGAAGTAAATGTAGGAGACATAATTACTGGTCCTGTTGTCAATATTGCCAAATTTGGAGCCTTTGTTGAAATAGCACCAGGAACTGACGGTATGGTCCACATCAGTGAATTGGAAAATTATCGGGTCGCTAAAGTAGAGGACGTAGTGAGTGTAGGTGAAGAAGTTACGGTTGAAGTTATTGATGTCGATGATTCCGGCCGCATTAAACTTTCTCGCAAAGCCCTTTTAACCGACTAACTTTTAGACCAAAACACTATGTGAGGTTTAATACAGCTACCTAAATTATGAAGGAGTTCCATTATGGCTAATATAAAAGTCGTTGTTAACGGAGTCCTTGGCAAAATGGGTCAGGAAGTGCTGAATGCAGTGGATAACGCTGAAGGTATGGATCCAATTGCTGGCTCAGACATTGCGACCACTGTGGATCAAATCACATTGCCCAGCGGGAAAGGTGTCATACCAGTTCATAAAAATATAAAAGATGCCGTAAAAGGGGCTGACGTTGTAGTCGATTTTACTAACGCCTCAGGTGCGAAATCAGTGATGGAAGCGGCGGCCCCTGCAGGTGCCAATTGTGTTATCGGCTCAACTGGATTGTCTCAGACAGATTTTGAAACCGCTGAATCCTTGGCTGAATCCAATAAGACGAGCATAATCATTGCACCCAACTTTGCTATGGGAGCTGTACTAATGTCACATTTAGTGAAAGAAGCTGCCCGATTTTTTGACTACGCTGATCTGACAGAAGTACATCATGAAGCAAAGATAGATGCTCCATCTGGCACTGCAATTGCAATAGCTCAAGCAGCAGCAGAGGGTAAAGGCGGAACCTTTGAGTCCCCAGTTGCAGAAAAGGAGCTTATTGAAAACACAAGGGGCGGAGACCATCTAGGTGTGGTAGTCCACAGTGGAAGAATGCCAGGACGAGTGGCTCACCACGAAATGGTTTTTGGATCCCTTGGGCAAACGTTGACGATACGCCACGACTCTATCAACAGGGAGAGTTTTATGCCAGGCGTAATTATGGCAATAAATGCCTCAGAATCATCAAATGGTTTGACTGTAGGGCTGGACAAAATTATGGGGTTGTAGACCTCCCATTTGCAGTAACCGCTTGCAAACATTCGCTTAATATTCAAATTACGGAGGAAACACACTTGAATTCTTGCAAAATCGCCGTTGTCGGAGCCACAGGGGCCGTTGGCCAAGTATTTTTGGATATTGCCGAACAACGTAATTTCCCCATAGACGAAATTAGATTATGTGCCTCAACACGATCGGTTGGGAAAAAAATTAAATTTAAATCCCAAGATATAGCAGTGGAGCTTTGCACGCCGGAAGTTCTAGATGAGGTGGATTTTGCCTTTATCTCAGCCAGTGGCGATGTAAGTAGGGAAATTGCACCGCTGGCCGCAAAGCATGGAACAGTGGCAATAGATGATAGCTCAGCATTTAGAATGGATAGTGACGTTCCCTTGGTGGTCCCCGAAGTGAATGCTGAAGATCTAAATGAACACAAGGGAATAGTAGCTATTCCTAATTGCTCAACTACTCCATTGGTCATGGTATTAAACCCATTACTGAAAAAATCTGCCGTCCGCCGGGTGGTAGTAGATACATTTCAGTCCGTCACTGGAACCGGTGCAGCAGCACTGGGAGAAATGGAACAGCAGAGCAAAGCTGTATTAGATAACAGCCCCGTTACCACCAAAGAATATCCCCACCAAATAGCTTTTAACGTATTACCGCATATAGAACCTTTCCAGGAAAACGGTTACACAAGAGAAGAAATGAAAATGCTCTATGAGACACAAAAAATACTGCATGATTCCAGTATTTTAGTCTCCGCAACATGTGTAAGAGTTCCAGTGGCAGTAAGCCACAGTGAGGCAATACATATCGAATTTAAAGATCCTGTATCTCCACAGGAAGTGACTGAAATGCTGGAAAATGAGACTGGTATAAAGGTTGTAGACGACCCATTCGCTGACGTGTATCCTATGCCAATAGACGCTGCAGGGGGTGACGATGTTTTGGTTGGGAGAATCAGAAAAGATATCTCGCATCCAAATGGTATAGCCATGTGGGTTGTCTGTGACAATTTGCGAAAAGGTGCAGCCCTTAATGCTATTCAAATAGCAGAAGAAATGATGAAACGCGACGTAGTTTCGGAAAGAAACTGGAGGAAATAAGAACATGGTAGATTTTGGAAGACTTCTTACAGCTATGATTACCCCTTTCGATTCTGAAGGTAATATTGACTTCCCACAAGCCAGAAAACTAGCAAAAAAATTAGTGGCCTCAGGAACTGACGGGTTAGTGATAGGTGGTACAACAGGTGAATCTCCATCTATGTCCGATGATGAAAAAGTTCAGCTATTCGCGGAAGTAAAGGAAGCTGTAGGAGATACTGCTACAGTAATTGCGGGAACTACAGACAACAACCATAGAAAATCCATAGAACTGTCAATCGAAGCAGAAAAAGTGGGAGCTGACGGACTACTTCTAACAGTGCCTGCATACAACAAGCCAACTCAGGAAGGACTCTACCAGAATTTTAAAGCGATATCTGAAGCGACTTCTCTTCCAGGACTTTTGTACAACGTGCCGTCCAGAACAGCTTTAAACATGACAACAGAAACCACGCTACGTCTTGCTGAAATAGATAGCATAGTAGGTGTAAAAGAAGCTTCAAGCGACTATGTTCAAATCACCAATATCATTGACAAAGCTCCTGATGGATTTCGGGTTTGGTCAGGAAACGATGACGAAACGTTCCCCATTATGTGCGTTGGTGGGCATGGGATAGTTAGCGTAGCTTCAAATCTCTATGGAAACCAGATTAAAACAATGATGGGCCTTATTCTTGAAGGTAACATAGAAAGCGCTGCTGCAGAGCACAAAAGGCTTTTGCCGATTTTCAAGGCTCTTTTCTGGGTAACTAACCCAATCCCCATAAAATATGCCGTCAACAGGGCAGGCTTTAATGCAGGTCCAAACAGATTACCTCTTTGCGACCCAGATGAAGATTTTATATCAACTTTCAATCCAGTGATGGATGAATACGAGGCTGATTTACCAGTTTCTTAAATATCAAACTAAGCCTAAAGCTTAGGACTTGAGTATATCTCGCACCATTATAGTGTTGTCTCTGTGCGGACCCGTGGATATGATATCGACTGGACAACCGATCAATCCCTCCAGGCGGTCCACATATTCCCGTGCTTTTGCCGGCAATTTTGATATGTCCGATATACCAGCAGTAGGTAGATCCCATCCTTCTAGAGTTTCATACACAGGGGTACACCTTTCCAAGGCTGCAACTCCGCCGGGAGGCTCGTCGAGTATTTCACCGTCCAATCTGTATCCCACACAAATATTTATAGAATCTAAATGATCCAGAACATCCAATCTTGTGATTACAGCAGACGTATATCCGTTAATCCTATTGCTGTATCTCGCAAGTACACCATCGAACCATCCAATTCTCCTAGCTCGTCCTGTAGTGGTGCCGAATTCCTTTGCGACAGTTCGTATCCCCTCGCCTATGTCATCAAACAATTCTGTGGGAAACGGTCCTGAACCAACTCTAGTGTTGTAGGCTTTAAATATTCCTAGGACATTGGTAATCTGCTTAGGTTGTATAGCAAGTCCAGTACTAGCTCCTCCAATGGTAGGGCTTGAAGATGTCACGAAAGGGTAAGTACCATGATCCAAATCAAGCAGTATTCCTTGAGCGCCTTCCAAAACTACCGTCCCACCAGCGTCCAAAGTATCGTTTACATATCTCCCCACAGGTTTGATAAAAGAACTAAGCCGTTTTTGCCAATACTCACTCTTTTCTAGTATTGAATTTAATGAAACCGGTTCAACTTCATATATTTTTTCCAATATTGCATTCGTATAAGGAAGAACCCCTTCCAAGCGAACCTCCAGTGCTTCCAAATCCAAAATATCTGCAGCTCTAATTCCAGTTCTTGAAGTTTTATCGCTATAAGCTGGCCCAATCCCTTTTCCAGTTGTACCTATAGCCTGAGTGCCACGTCCTTTTTCCGCCAGGGTATCCAAAATTACGTGATATGGCATTATGAGATGCGCTCTTTCACTGATCATGAGAGAGTTAGTAATATCTACACCTCCCTCCTTCAAAGCCTCCATTTCCTCGATTAAAACATCAGGGTCAACTACTACACCGTTGCCTATAACGTTCATAACTCCTTTGCTGAAAACACCACATGGGACAAGATGAAGACTAAAGTCTCCCAAGTCATTTATCACGGTATGGCCAGCATTATTGCCGCCAGAGAATCTCGCCACTATATCTGCTCGTCGTGAAAGATAATCTATTATCTTACCTTTACCCTCGTCACCCCACTGGGCGCCAAGGATTGCATAGGCAGGCATCAGCAAATCTCCTAAATATATAGCTATTTCTGGGCAAAAAAATTTCTCCTCAATGAGGGTCCGGACCTCAAAACACGGACACTTCATAGGGAGATACCACCCCGAAGTATAACAGAAGTCTGGCCGCGGATTGGTACTGGTTAAAAAATCCTTTTAGAGAAAATCAGTGGCAAATCCTTCTAATTGCTGCAAGGCTTCCTTTTCGGGAATGCTGTCAATGGATAAAACTATCCTTTCAGCCCCCGCAGAGAATAGTTCATCTACGATACTCGGATCAGGAGTAGCACCGTAAACAGTTATTCCAATTGTAGAAAAGTCTCTGCCTGATTCTTCGCACAGCCGTTTGAGCTCATTTTTGCCAGATTCAATATCATCAGGTGTTATGCGATTAGGCATCCAGGCGTCCCCCCAGCTAACTACTCTTTTAAATACATTCTTTGCATGGCCACCTAGATATATAGGGGGATGGGGGCGCTGAACAGGCCTGGGAAAAGAATATACTGGAGGGAAATCATAATATTTGCCATGATATTCACTTTCCACTGTAGTCCAAAGCTCTTTCATAGCCATCACTGAATCTCTAGTCTGTGTCCAGCGATGTGCAAAATCACCACCCATGATATCGGTTTCTTCTTCCAGCCAACCCGCCCCAATACCAAATAGAAATCTTCCGTTAGCATACATATCCAAAGTGGCTACCTCTTTGGCAAGCAACAGCGGATTTCGTTCCGGTACGAGGCAAATCCCTGTTCCTAAAAACAGTTTTTCCGTGACCGCGGAAGCTCTACCCAAGGCTACGAAAGGATCTGCAACATCTGCATATTTTTTTGGAATAACTCCCCCAGGTCCAGGCCATGGAGTCTTCGCTCCAACGGGCAATACTGGATGTTCAGCAACCCAAAGGGAATCAAATCCAGTTTCTTCAGCCTTGGCTGCTAACACTGCTATGTCTATCGAATAATCGGTCGGAAATGTAGTTATTCCTATACTGCCCATTTATGTATACCTCTCTTAAAATTGTGATATATCAACCCAATTCTATTAATAGCTTGATAGCTCGGTAAAGGTATACTGTTTCCTCGTCCGGTGGCAAATCCAAATCCTTAAACTGTTCGGATTGCTCATATCCTCCCAAAGTCGATGCTCCAGGCAGTATGGCTAGGGTCAGCTCCTTTAGAAATCCTTCAGGAGTGACCACAATACAACCCCTATCAGGAAAGCCTGTAACCGGCTCTATTTCCACAGCCTGAATAGTTTCCATGCCTAAAAAGCCTGGGAAATTCTCCACGGAAACGGCAATTACCATCAGGAGTTCCTGCAATTCACTATTTGTCTTACCTAGTATTAAGTCAGCTTGTAAATCTGGTTTCTGAATGGAATCCATTGTTTGACACCCCTTATAGCGGCTATTATATTTTATTAGTCATAGAGACTTTCATGGCTACGTAGCTCAGGGGTTAGAGCGGGCGCTTCATAAGCGCTAGGTCGCTGGTTCAATTCCAGCCGTAGCCAGAACCAACTGTTCTCAAAGACTTTACCTTGCCGGGCAAATTTAGGGCGGCTGACCCGGCTGGTTAGAGCGCTACCTTCACTGGGTAGAGGTCAGAGGTTCGAGTCCTCTATCGCCCATCAGTAGATGCCGAAGTGGCGGAACGGTAGACGCGCTACGTTCAGGACGTAGTATC
>CAYPXS010000058.1:0-8602 GCA_964414725.1 uncultured Dehalococcoidia bacterium | reverse complement strand
TTTTGTTTAATGAGCCTGTTTTTAACGTCCGCTAGTATAACTGACTGAAACTAACCTGTCTTGTGATAATGTGTATTTTTACTATTCTCAACCGATTGATTGTTTCAATAAATAATTTAAGAGGTATAAATTTTTACGATACTAGTCAGTATTGAAGGGCGTTGGAGCCTGTCAGAATGTAAGAAAACCCGAAACCTCATCTCCCCAGAGATAGTCCAAATCTACTTGACCGGCTTGTACATTCATTACATAATCATAATTCATGAATTTGGATTAAAAACTATGGAGCTTCATAATCTCTTGTCAGTTTTGTTTTAGATTTTTCGTCAATTGAATTGGAGTTTATGAAATCACCGGAGTCACCAAGCTTATTTGCACCATTTAACTGGCGCCACGCCGTATTTTATGGATGGTGGTTGGTTGTTATAACCATATTTCTAAATGCGGCTACTGGGTCACCTGTTTTTGGCGGCGTGGGGGTATGGGTCGATGCACTAGAACAGCATTTTGGCTGGAGTAGAGCCGAACTTTCCCTAGCCTTCTCGTTGGGACAATTGGAAAGTGGACTTGCGGGACCGATAGTGGGGATATTGGTCGACAAATACGGCCCTAAGAAGATCGTCTTTTCCGGTGTCACGATTATTGGATTGGGATTCCTCTTATTTAGTCAAACCAATACTTTACTGGTTTTCTATGCCTCGTATATTGTCATTATGCTGGGTGCTTCAGCTGGTGGATGGCTCCCAATGATGTCCGTTATTAATAACTGGTTTGATAAGAATCGAACCATGGCGATGGGTCTGGGAGGTATCGGGTTTTCCATGGGAAGTTTCCTTTTGGTTCCTTTGCTGGCCTGGTTAGTTCAACCTGATGGTATTGGCTGGCGAGCGACATCGATGTCCCTGGGAATTTTTTTCATTCTAGTAGCTTACCCAATCAGCAGACTCATTCGGAATACGCCTGAGGAATTCGGTGAGATTCCAGACGGAAGAAAGTTTAAGGCAAAAGAGAAAGGCGCGGAAACGCAAAATCTCACCACAAGAGTAGATAACGAATTTCCGATGATGACCATTATAAAAATGCCGGTGTTTTGGATTTTGGCAATTTGTAATGGGATGTCAACAATGCTTATAGGTACAATGACTGTGCATCTGATTCTAGCGTTGAAAGACCAAGGTATATCGGTTCAAACTGGCGCTTGGATTTGGGGATCTACTATGCTTTTCTCAGGAGCTGCACAGATTTTTGGAGGTTACCTAGGCGATAAGGTGCCTAAGAACATCTCCCTTTGTGTTTTCGGGATCATACAGGCTTTAGGTGTTATATACTCAACTTCAATCACCTCCGTATATATGGCTCCCATATTTGTTGTCGTATATGGGCTCGGATTTGGAGCTAGAATCCCTCTTGGTACAGCGATCAGGGGAGAATATTTCGGACGAAAAGCCTTTGGGAAAGTACTAGGTGTTTCTATGCTTCCAATGATGCTGCTGATGACTCTAGGGCCATACGTAGCTGGCTTGATGTATGATCACTACGGTAGCTACGATAGAGCGTTTTACTTATTAGCCATAGTATCTTTAATCGGTAGTATCGGGTTTCTTTTTTGCAAGAATCCTAATGTAGATAAGGGAAACTCAAAATCCTCCTCTCTATTATCTAAAAGCTAGGGAGATTTTGCAGAAGTATGACTAATTGGTAGATTGTCGTTTGTTCCAACTGTCCCTGAGGGATACCGTTCTATTGAAGACAAGGTTGTTTTTGTCCGTAGAATCCTCAGAATCCAAACAGAAATACCCTAATCTTTCAAATTGAATCGGATTGCCAGAGGTCGCTTCTTTGAGACTAGGTTCTAGTTTGGCCGAAGCAATAACCTCAAGGGAATTTTGGTTCAGCACTGATTCTAGATTTTGGCCGTCTGAGATATCTGGTTCTGGATCGATACAAAGTCTTTCATAAAGCCTTACTTCGGCATTTACCGCATGGCTTGCACTCACCCAATGAATAGTTGATTTTACTTTTCTTCCGTCTGGGGCATTACCACCGCGAGTTTCGGGATCGTAAGTACATCTAATCTCCACAATCTCATTGGTGACAGGGTCTTTTATAGCGTCTGTACATGTGATGAAATATCCATACCTTAATCGAACTTCCCTTCCAGGAGTTAATCTATAAAACTTATTGGGGGCTTCCTCCATAAAATCATCTTGCTCTATATAGATTTCTTTAGAAAATGGTATTTTCCTAGTTCCGCTAGACGAATCTTGAGGATTGTTCGCAGCATCAAGATATTCGACTTGGGTTTCAGGGTAATTTTCTATTACAACTTTAAGAGGTCTTAAAACTGCAAGTGCTCTGTTCGCTTTTATGTTTAAGTCCTCTCGCAAACAATGTTCCAAAAGCTCTATTTCTGCTGTATTCCACCTCCTCGTTATGCTAACTCTTCTACAAAATTCCTTTATCGAGTCGGCGCTATAACCGAGGCGTCTCATACCAGAGATCGTAGGCATCCTAGGGTCATTCCAGCCATTTACCAACTTGCTTTCAACTAATTTTGTTAGATTTCTCTTACTTAATATAGTGTGGCTAAGAAATATTTTCCCAAATTCTATTTGACGTGACTTGAATACTTCCAATTCGCCTATGAACCAGTCATAAAGAGGTCTATGGTCCTCATATTCCATAGTGCATAAGGAATGAGTAACGCCTTCAATGGAGTCAGAGAGCCCATGAGCGAAGTCATACATAGGATAAATAGGCCAATCAGTGCCTGTACGGTGATGGGGAGTGTCGAGTATTCGATACATCACAGGATCTCTCATATTTAGGTTAGGTGAAGACATATTGATTTTGGCCCGTAGTACATGGGAACCGGGTCGGTGTTTGCCTTCTCTCATTTCACCAAAAAGAATCAGATTTTCCTGTACGCTCCGATCCCGGTAGGGGCTGTCAATTCCTGGTTGTGTTAGGGTTCCTCTATTTGTCCTGATTTCCTCTTGATTTTGACTATCCACGTAGGCTTTTTCTTTTTCTATCAGGATGACTGCAAATTCATGAAGCTTTTCAAAATAATCAGATGCGAAATATTCTCTTTCATCCCAGTTGAATCCGAGCCACTTGATGTCTTTTTTTATAGCCTCTACGAATTCGGTGTTTTCTTTTGAAGGATTAGTGTCATCGAATCTGAGATTACACTTAGCCGAATCATTTTCTGCTGCTATTCCAAAATTCAGACATATAGAGGCGGCATGGCCTATGTGAAGGTATCCGTTGGGCTCTGGTGGAAATCTGGTAGTGATAGATTCGTGTTTTCCAGTCGCCAAATCGGTTTTGATTATGTCTCTTATAAAATCTTGATTGATGTTGTCTTCCACTGTTTGGATCCTATGTTGGGTCTTTATATCTATATTTTACGCGTATTCAATTATGTGGCTCAAAGTGGTTTTAAGCCTATCTAGGTGTTCTTCTGTGAGAGTCGGCTCTCTAACACTTTCAACATTCATTTGCAGATGGGGGATTGAAGCAGTACCTGTTAATACTGTCGAGATTGATTGTGGTTCGGCGGCGAATTTATATCCAGCTTCAATTATGGATTTTACATTTCCCTCTATGAGCCAACCAAGTGGGTCAGATGAAGGCAATGAAGCAATTTCTATCAGTCCTGATGTCTTCCATTTTTCGATTAGTTCTTCCAAAAGTTTGGCATCGGGCAGTTTTACCCTAACAGCAGCCATGTTGATTGTACCTACTTGGTGTTTTAAAGCTAAAGGTAGGATTTCTTTTGCTGCATGTTGGTTAAGAATTCCGTACTTCAGCATCACTACATCCCATAAATCTGGATTTTGCGAAAGACCTAATTTGATGCTTTTCTGTGCAGGGTCTTCCGAAAAACGACTACTAAATCCAATGCTTCTAATTTTCCCCTCAAATTTTAATTGAGCCATTGTTGGATAAAGGCTTTCTACAATCGCATCATACTCATCAGGCATTATGCCGTGGAAAAGCATTATGTCTATATAATCAGTCTGAAGTCTTTCAAGGCTTTTATGGACTGATTCAATTAGTCTGTCAGGGTCGAGAACACTGTCGCCAATTTCATCTCTGGCTGGCCATTTAGTACAAACAAAAAATGAATCTCTCGGAATACCTGATAAGCATTGACCTAATATTGATTCTGAATCTCCGTAATGAGTAGAGGTATCAAAAATATTTATTCCCATGTCGAGTGCGGCATGTACAAGTTTTGTTTGTTCCTTGATGGAATGTCCCATTGTTTGGCCGAATTGCCTTGCACCGCCGGTACCTAGGCTCAATATGGAGGTTTCCATTCCTGTTTTGCCGAGAGGTCTTTTTATCAAATTGTAAAGCTCCCCAATTTATATTGATTCCTTGAAAAATGTTGTCCTATACCAACGCAATTCTTCAATGCTTTCCCGTATATCATCAAGGGCTAGATGGTTACTTTGTTTTTCTGGTAACTCTTTTGCTGGGTACCATCGTTTTACAAGTTCCTTTATCGTGGACACGTCGACCATCCTATAATGTAGGAATTGATCAAGGCGTGGCATTTCTCTTCTGATGAACCTTCTATCTGTACCAATGGAATTTCCACAGATTGGAGATTTTCCGGGTTCTACCCAATTCGCCAAGAATTCAAGAGTTTGATTTTCGGCATCATTTATCGAAATTGATGAGTTTGCCACATGGTTTAATAAACCAGATTTTTGATGTTGTTCTTTTGACCACTCATTAATGTTTTGCATTTCTAGGGAGCTACGCTTTATAGCTATAGAAGGACCTTCGGCGACTTCTTCAAGGTCACCATTTGTTACTATAGTTGCTATTTCTATAATCAAGTGCTCATCCTCTAGACCTGTCATTTCCAGATCTATCCAGACCAAGTTATTGTCTTTGTCCAACTCTGATACCATTTGTGGGCCTTTAGCGAGGGAATTAATTCTAATTTATGTAATTACCGCGATGTAATCTTATACCGATGATCGATAATACTGAAAATCTATTAAATAGTTTTGCCTATTGGGTCGTAGAAGGCAATTTGGCTGCAGGGGAGTATCCTGGTAATCAATTGTCATTTCGCCCTTCAACCAGTTTGGCTACCATTGTCAATTCTGTTTCCGCGATGCTGAAGACAAAATTCAAGGATAGAAATACCCCTTCCTACAAAATCGGTAATCTCATGGAATGTGGTGTAACTTCATTTATAGATTTGACCGAGGCTGGTGAGAGACCGGACTATCAACGCAACTTACATTTGGAAAGACGTCGACGTTCCTTAAGATCTGAATACTACAGGTTTCCTATAGTGGATAGGGAAGTTCCAGATTCTGACGAAATGAAAAAAATTTTAGATTTAATTGACTCTCAAATTGAATCTAACAACTCGGTTTATGTTCATTGTTTTAGGGGCCTCGGTAGAACTGGAACCGTTGTGGGATGTTATCTGGTTAGGCACGGTATGACTGGTCAAGAAGCATTGGATCAAATTACGAATTTGAGATTAGATGTAGCTGGTTCATTTAGGGCTTCACCGGAAACTCAAATACAGCGTAATTTTGTTTTAAATTGGTCAGGTTAATTAAGATTTAGAAAGACCTTCAATCACCTGGGCATTAGGAAGTTTCAGAAGTTCTTTAGGGGCTAATTGAATTTTTCCAGATCTGCTGCCACCCCCTATTATCACGTAATCTTTATTCATGACCTTACTGTCAATATAGAGAGGCAAATGTTCTGGTAATGCAATAGGTGTGACCCCTCCAATCAGCATGCCTGTAATTTCAGTAGTTTCTTCAGCATTCGCAAAAGATAGTCTGGATACTTGCATCAATTCTTTAACTTTCTTGTTTACGTCTAATCTGGTTGTGGCAAGGACTATGCAAGCGCTGTATTTCTTATCACCTCTTTTGGATGCCACAAGAATGGTATTGCCCGATTTATCCATTGGGTAATTATATTTCTGGCAAAAATTTTCAGTATCTGCAAAATCAGGATCCACATCAATCCAGCTGTAATCTAGGTCTAGGTTTTCTAAAACCTGCTTGATTTCAGACTCAATAGCGTTAACTTTCATGCGGGAGAGCTCTTTATTTATCTGGTTAAAATCTATGTAACTTCCAAAGTGGGATTTCTCAATGGTTCAGCGAACTGTGTTTCATCCAGTTCTAGGAAGTCTTTTTGATAGACTTGAATCCGGTAGGATTCGAAATCTGGTATGAATAGCCTGAAATCATCGTCTATCCTCACAGATCTTGGTCTTCGTAGATATTTTTCTGCCTCTAATTTGCCCATCTCTCTAAGTCTGTTCGGTACAGCGTTGGTCAACATGTAATTGCGCGCAACTTTTGATAGGGTAGCATCTCCATAGAAACTCCAGATGTATTGACCTTCTGAATTAAACATAAGGACTCTGTTGTTGCCCCAGTCGGCCACATAAATATCACCATGGTTGTCTACAGTGATCCCGGTTGGCCTGTTCAGTTGCCCTGCACCGTCACCATATTCTCCAAAAACATTTTTCAGTTCACCGTCCGAAGAAAAAATTTGAATTCGATGGTTTCCCCAGTCACAAACGTATATGTCTCCATTTTCGTCACAGTCTAAACCCCAAGGTAGATTAAATTGCCCTGGCCTCGATCCATATGTACCAAATGAAGAGATATAGTCTCCACTTTTAGTATATCTTTGGATTCTGTTGTTTTTCGAATCACACACTACGAAATTATTATTTGTATCAAGAGCAAACCCTGAAGGACCATTGAATTCACCTTGGCCATCACCATGGATACCAAATTTACTTATGTAATTGCCCTCTTGATCATATTTGGTGATTCGATGATTAGCTTCATCACTGATGAATATTCCGCCTGAATCGTCAGTAATAATGTTGACAGGCCATTTTAGTTGCCCATCTTCAGAGCCGAAACTACCAAACCCCTTTAACTCATCGGTGAGCTCATCCAAATCCTCTGTAGACCATATTCGAACTGAGGCCACTCCTTCTGATCTAAGCAGCACGTATAAAATGTCATTCTCACCAAAGGCTATGTCAGTCGGGAAGTTGGTTACTCTCCTCATTCCTAGAGTTGTCGAATAAGGGTATCCAGCTCTCAGTAATCCGTGTGGTCTCGTCATGGTAGGGCTCCCTAATTAAATGTAAAAAGGCTTTATCTGTTCAAATTCGCCTTTGACAATCGGTCTCGCATCCAGACCAAGCCATTGGTCTAGCACTGTGCCGTAGATGCCGCGGAAGTCTATGGTGTGTTTTAGGTCTTCCCCATGTTCCCAATCGTTGGGGTTTAATGAAGGGTATTCTGAATAAAGACCGCCTTTCACGTTTTTCCCAATTAAGAACGCACCTCCTCCTGAGCCATGGTCTGTGCCGCTTCCGTTATCTCGCATTCGTCTCCCAAATTCTGTGAAAATAAGTATTGATACATCGTCTGCGGCGTTGTGTTCTTCGAGATCATCCATGAAATCAGATATGGCACCACTTAGGTCGTTTAATAATTTTGGATGTGCGGGCATCTCATTTGCATGAGTGTCGTATCCGCCATGATTAGTATAAAAAACTCTGGTCCCTAAATCAGCAAAATGTATACGGGCTACGTCTCTTAGGCTTTTAGCTATAGAGTTATCGGCGTATTCTATCGAGGATTGATACTTACTGGCCACGTCGGCCAAAAGGTCTGCACCCTTGAGCACATCTAGTCCGGTCTTGCCAATGTATTCTGCTACTTGACCACTGCCTATTGCTTGGCCATATATATCTTTAAAGGCTTGCAGTGACCTTTCTTTAAGACGCTCCTGTTCAATTTTGTTCATGACACCATAGCTTTCTAGATCTCCCACAGAGGTTATCGGTACGCCAGCTACCGACATTGCCCTAGGCAGACCTTGCCCGATGTTTACACCAGTTAATACATTTTCACTTTTGGGGTCTAAATCTTTTATAGCTAAACCTAGCCAGCCTTCACTGCCGACTCTGTCAGGCTCGCACGTGTGCCATATATCCATCCCTCTGAAATGGGACCTATTTGAATTTGGATATCCGATTCCTTGAACTATGGCCACTTTCCCCTCGTCAAAGAGTCTTTTCAGAGGGGCTGCATTGTTATTTATTCCCAAGGTTTTATTTATTGGAAGTACATCGTTCTGCCCAATAACGATTTTCTTGCGGGCGTCATAATAGTGCTCATTTGTGTACGGTACCAGGGTGTTCATGAAATCATTTCCACCGGTTAATTGAATAACTACTAGGGTCTTTTCTCTGGCGTCGGTTGTCATATTGAGTTACCTCTCATTATTACTACGCAAACTGATAGTCAACAGTAGAAGCTGTCATTTGTATAAGATTATGCACTCCAGCTGAGGTCTCAAGTTCCTTGAGTTCTTCAGCGTATACTTTAAGTGATTTGTATGTTTCCTCACGAACATTCACAGCCCCCAATAAATCGAGGCATCTGTCTACCAGTTCAGATGGATTATCATCCAAACTTCCGATTCTGCTTACCATTTCTGAAACACCCGGTTTCAAGGGGTCTGCAAATTGTTTTTCTACAAAACCAATTCTTTCACTCAATGTTCC
>CAYPXS010000057.1:0-8779 GCA_964414725.1 uncultured Dehalococcoidia bacterium | reverse complement strand
TTTTCGATGCGATCAAATTTCAAGAATCGATTTTTGCTCTTCCTTTTGCATACATAGGAATGCTGCTCTCAATTCAAGACATCCCAAGTTTGGAAAAATTTATATGGATAACTTTGGCAATGGTCTCTGCGAGAACAGTGGGCATGATTGCAAATCGAATTATAGATAGACATATAGATTCTAAAAACCCTCGGGCATTACAGCGACATTTACCACAGGGAATCCTGTCCGTTGCTGACCTCCTAATCCCAGGCATACTAGCTGCCATATTTTTTATAGCATGTGCTTACATGCTTAATACCTTGGCGTTGATATTGGCACCACTGGCTCTGTTATATTTAATTGCGTATCCCCTTACAAAAAGATTCACTTGGGCAGCCAACTTACTACTCGGATGGGCGCTTGCTATGGCTCCATCAGCTGCTTGGATAGGCATGGTTGGAAAATTGGACTGGCAGCCAGTTCTACTTTCAACTTCAGTTGCTTTATGGGCTGGTAGCTTTGACATTATTTATCACTCACAAGATGTTGTCTTTCAGAAAAAAGAAAACTTGCATTCAATTGCTACTCGCTTTGGTATCCCTTCAGCTTTTAAGATCGCTCGCAGCATGGATCTCATGGCAGTGATTTGTCTAGGTATACTGGGAATATGGATGGGCTTAGGGCTATTCTACTTCTGCGGCTGCGGGTTATCTGCAGGGTTTTTAATTTACAAATACAAGTTGGTTAAGCCAGACGATCTGTCCAAAATGGGAATGAGTTTCATGCGAATCAACGCCCTAGTATCATGTTCAATGTTGTTAGGTACAATTGGATCATTAATGAGCTGAATATGGGACACATGTAATGCGAATTGTCGTAGGTATATCGGGAGCTAGTGGGTCAATTTTGGCTGCTAAAACTATTGAAGCCCTATTGGATCACAAAGTGGGGGTATCTCTTGTTGCATCAAATCCAGCCAGAATGGTGTGGCAACATGAAATGAGCATTTCGTACGGCGAAAGCATAGAAGAGTGGTCATATGACGATAATTTCGAACATTTTGCCATTGGAGACTTCAAAGCACCTATAGCCAGCGGAACATATACTACTAATGGCATGGTTATAGTCCCTTCCAGCATGGCCACTATATCTGCAGTATCGAAAGGTTTATCTGATAACCTAATTAGAAGGGCAGCTGACGTTTGCCTGAAAGAAAGGCGACCGCTGGTAATTGTCCCAAGAGAATCGCCTCTCAATGCAATCCATCTCGGCAACATGAAAGATCTAGCAACTTTCGGGGTAACTATCTTGCCTCCAGACCCACCTTATTATTTACCGATAAACACACTGGATGAATCAGCTGAATTCACGGCACAGAAAGTTTTGAATTCTCTTGGTATCACTGAGCAACTTCCCAAGGAAATGCAATACAAGGGACCTATCACTTAAATTTGTTGTAACCCACTGGCATGCAAATATAAAATGCCACCGAACAACCACCAATAAGGAAATATCATGATTTCGGCAATAGCAGCAGTAAAAGCTATTAACAACGTAAGGGACAGAGAGATAGTCGTAGCTACTATGACGGCAAACAGATACTGGGAAACAGTATCAAATAATAAGGACCTAGATTTGCCTATATTCGGAGCCATGGGGAAAGCCTCATCTGTCGCATTGGGCCTTGCTCTGTCTCAGCCGCAAAAAAAGATTATTGTTTTGGATGGGGATGGTAGTTTATTAATGAATCTCGGCTCTCTAGTCACGGTAGCAGGAATGGAACCGGGTAACTTTGTACACTTTGTGTTTGAAGACGGTGCATATTGGACAACCGGAGGACAACCTATACCAGGAAACGGGAAATTCAATTTATCTGCCATGGCGAAGGATGCAGGCTACAAAAACTCCTATGAATTCGAAGACCTTGAAACATTGGTTAATGAACTCCCAGACGTACTAAACCAAGATGGGCCTACCTTCGTTTCGATTAAAGTAACTCATCCTGACCATGCCGGAGAACCCTTTATTGGATCAACAAAAAACGCTATGGAAAAATTATCCAAGGTTATATCAGGCAATTAATCTATGCATGACTTTCATACCCACACATTTTTAAGTGACGGAGTACTTTCCCCAATTGAACTTATAAGAAGGGCTATTGTAGTTGGTTACCAAACAATGGCAATCACAGACCATGTCGGGCCCGGCAATCTCGAATATGTTTTATCTACTCTCAAAAAAGATTGCGAAATGGCGGAAAAAAGATGGGATATAAAAGTATTTACTGGTGTCGAAATAACCCACACACCCATAGAAGACATAGACCTGCTAGCGAAAGAAGCACGTGCCTTGGGCGCCCAAGTTGTAAATGTACATGGGGAAACCATAATGGAACCAGTGATATCCGGCACCAATTTGGCTGCGGTGTCTTCTCAGTATGTTGATATCCTGGCACACCCTGGTTTGATCACTTTAGATGAGGCATATTTGGCTGCTGAAAACGGAGTATTTTTAGAGATATCAGGCAGAAAAGGTCATGGCCTTGCCAATGGTCACGTTGCCAGAATAGCCAGAGAAAGTGGTGCCACTTTGATTTTAGACTCCGATGCACACGAACCTGATGATCTGATGACTCAAGAGTATGCGGAGAAAGTAGCAACGGGATCAGGTCTCAATGAGGGAGAAAAGGAGACTGTCTTAGGACAGTCTCCTTTAACCTTGATACAACGAGTTAGCGGTCGATAATCTAATCGTCAGGTAGAACAACTGAATCTGGCTCTCCTCCATTGGCCACTTTAGCAGTGTTATATGCCGCAAAAGCCCTACTTTTTTCCCCTGCCTCCTGTGTGAAAGCTGCCAAATGTGGAGTAATCAATACATTATCCATACCAATAAGTGGATTGTCTTCAGGCGTGGGCTCAACTTCCAGCACATCTACACCAGCCGCCATGATTTTCTCTTCCTCAATGGCTCGTATAAAAGCATCTTCATCCACTACCGGTCCTCTACAAGCATTGATCAAAACCGCCGTAGGTTTCATCAAATCGAATTCTCGATCACTTATCATTCCTGTCGTCTTTCTGTTGAGTGGTACATGAAGGGTAACTATGTCCGCTTCCTCTAATAATTCATCGAACCCTACTTTTTTCATTCCCAATTCATCTACCAAATCAGAGTCTGGATCGACGATATCATGATAAATCAATTCACACTCCCATCCCTGTAACCTCTTAGCCACTCTAGAACCTATTCGACCCACTCCAATAATCCCAACTGTCTTACCAGTTAGTTCATGTGCCTGCGAAAACCAGGCAGTTCTAATATCTGACATCCACTTACCATCTTCAACACTCTTAAATTGCAATTGAAGTTTTCTGTAAACTCCAATCATCAAAGCTATGGTATGTTCGGCCACGGCAACAGCGTTGCCGCCACCGTTATTGGAAACTTTGACCCCAAGTTCCCCAAGGGCTGTTTTATCAAGCTGATTTGTACCAGCACTGGTTGTTTGAATTAAACGAAGTTCGGGACATTTGGCAGCAAGCTCAACTTCAAAAGCAAGCGCACCACCCAAAATAACAGCCTTCGTATTTTTCATCGCTTCAGCAGCTTCTTCTAGGGACATAGAAGAATCAACCCAACCTATATCCATCCCAGCCGGCATAGCATCCTTCAAAATTTGCAATCCAGAGTCATCTGGAGCCCAAAACACAACTTGATCGTTCATAAAAATAAAAACCCCCTGCCAATTGAATCGTTTTGTATTGGTGATTATATGTAGTTAACCTAATCACCTCAACTGAAAGAGCCTTGAGTTTATAATGCCACTGAACCGTTTACATGAAAATAGGATGTACAGTTGAATTCCAAAGCTCTAAAAGATGTGAAAGTCCTAGATTTTACCCACTACATATCTGGACCCTATTGCACAAAATTATTGGGCGACTATGGTGCCGATGTTATCAAAATAGAGCGTCCCATCAAGGGAGACCCCTGTAGAAAACTACCTCCCTTTGAAGAAGCCAAAGAAAGCCCTCAGACCAGTTTGTTATTTAAGTATTTGAACACAAATAAAAGGAGCGTAGAACTTGACCTAAAATCCGATTTTGGTAGGAAGGCGATCGAACAATTGGCCGTGGATACAGACATCTTAGTTGAAAATTTCCGACCCGGTGTCCTAAGTTCCTTTGGATTAACAAAGCAAAAATTAAGAAATATTAATCCGAATTTAGTGGTTGTTTCTATAAGCAATTTTGGTCAAACAGGGCCTTACAGCGAGTTCAAAGCCAACGACTTAATTCTTTATGCACTTGGTGGGCTAATGTATATTTTCGGTTCCACTGAAAAGGCCCCAATTAAACATGCCTTCCGACAAGCACAATTCAAGGCCGGGACTAATGCAGCTTCCGCCGCTTTAATGGGCTATTACAATTCACTTACATCTGGTCGTGGTGAGGAAATAGACATTTCAATCCAGGAAAGCATATCTGCATCAGTTCGCGATGCAACCACTAGCTATGCCACATCTGGAGTTGTTAGGACACGGCAAAGCCCTATGAAGGGGGAAATCCCTAGAACCCCGATAGAGGTTAGAGATGGATATGTTGTTCCGATAACGTTTGGGTCCACTGATTGGAGTAAAACGGCGGATTTATTGGAAGAGGAAAAGCTATATAACGACAAATTTATAACTCCTGAAGGCCGTAGAGAAAATGCCGACGAATTTGAACAATTAGTCCGAACTGCTTTCAGCTTTAGAGGAAAACATGAGCTGTTCTACGGTGCTCATTCTCATAGAGAGTTGGTATATGGTTTGGTACAAGATGCAGCAGATCTATTGGAAAACCCCCAGTACCTACATGACCGCTACTTTCAAAAATTGGAAGAAAGTAGCAGCAGCAAAACTCAATTCCCGGGAAGGCCTTTTCACTTATCAAAAACCCCTTGGGAAATACGCACCGCAGCACCTAGGTTAGGTCAACACAATGACGAAATCCTTATGGAAAAATTAAAACTATCTACAGAATATCCGATAGACACGGGATGCAGCGATGGAAAATAAAGGAATCTTAAGCGGTATACGTGTTGTGGAGTTAAGTCAACTTATAGCGATACCTTACGCTACAAAACTGATGTCAGATATGGGCGCCGAGATCATTAGATTAGAATCCGCGAAGAGACCAGACGCATACAGGCTTTCCGACTTCTACGATGAAAGATTGGATGGAGATTATTGGAATCGGGCAATAAATTTCAACGAGCAAAACAGAAACAAATTAGGCTTTGCCCTCGAATTAGACAACCAAAAGGCATTGGATCAACTTTATGATCTTGTAAGTATTAGTGACGTTTTCGCATGCAATTTCACCCCAAGGGTTATGAAAAAATTTGGTCTGGAATACGACGACCTTAAAATTATAAAGCCTGACATAATCGTTGTATCCTCTACCGGGTATGGGCACTCTGGACCTTGGTCTAGTTTCGGGGCGATAGGATTTGGAACCGAGGCAGCATCTGGTCTATCATCGGCAACAGGGTACGAAGGCGGTCCTCCAGCGCAGCCAGAGATTCCTTATCCTGATTATACAGCAGCAGAACATACCGTCTTTGCCCTTATGGCAGCAATAATACATCGTTCCAAAACAGGGGAAGGCCAATTTGTTGAGGTTTCTCAGGCAGAGTGTGTTACATCCACGATACCTGAAATAATACTTGACTACACAGCCAACAAAAATATACCTGAGAGAATCGGTAACTCTCATCCGGAAATATCTCCTCACGGTTGCTATCCATGCAAAGGCAGAGACAAATGGATAACAATTGCCACCCAATCAGAGGATGAATGGACTTCGCTGGCGAACTTGTTGTTCCCAGAAATTGCACATAATACTAAATTTGATTCAAATGGTTCTCGAATCATAAACCGAAGAGAATTGGATGAATTAATCTCTATAAAAACTAAGGAATGGGATAGTCTGGAATTGATGGAGGTGCTACAGAGAAAAGGGGTCGGTGCAGGAGCTGTCCTAAATGGCAAAGAACTTTTATTCAACAAACATTTGTTTGAACGAAACTTTTTTGAAATAGTGCCGCATCAACCAGAAAGCCAAATTCCAGAACTACCCTACCCAGGTAAACCCTGGAAAATGTCTGAGCCTTCCCATGGCAACATGGTCGCCGCCCCCTCTTTTGGTCAGCACAACGAAACCATTTTGAAAAATTACCTAGGTTTGAGCGATAGATCTTTTCAACAACTCAGAGAGCAAGGTGCAATATCAGAAACAATAGACATTGCTGCAAAGGAAATAATGGTATCAAGAGAAGAAAAGGCAAAAGAAGGTTCTGTATATTCTTATGATCCGAATTTCAAATCAAAAATTAAATCCTACTTCGACACCTAAAAAGAGCTGTCGCTCAAAGGCAAAACGTGAAGTGATGAAATCTCAAGTAACAATAGATGGGCCAGTGGCCTCAGGTAAAACTGCTGTAGGTAGATCCGTTAGTCGAGCCTTGAAATGGAAATTCCTCGACACGGGAATTATGTACAGAGCGGCAACTAGAACCATTTTAGATTTAGGGATATCGCCAGAAAACAACACCCAAATTATAGAGGTCGTAAAAGAAACCTCTATCGAATTGGACGATTCGCCGGACTCGGAAAGAATTCTTATAGACGGTGCCGACAAAACAGATACTTTAAGAACCCCGGAAATTGACAGAACCGTGTCTATTATTTCAAAAATACCCGCCGTCAGGAAAGAACTTGTGAATCAACAAAGAATTATCGCCAGACGTGGCTCCATAGTAATGGTAGGAAGGGACATAGGTAGCGTGGTGCTACCGGAGGCAGATGTACGGTTATACTTAGATGCAAGTGTAGAGGTAAGAGCTGAGAGACGCTACAGGGAACAAGCGGGCACTGAAAACAAGCTGTCATTGGAACAGATACAAATGGATCTTGAGAACAGAGATAGAATCGACAGAGAGCGAGATGATTCTCCATTAGAGATTCATGATTTCTACATAGTGATTGAAACATCTTCAATGAACCTACAGGAAGTAGTCAGTAACATAACCGATATCTGCAAGTCTAAATTTTAATGCTCTACCCTACTTGTAATTTCCTTCAAAAAATAACCCTAAATTGTTTTGCCAACTATGAGGTGTCTGGCCGGGAAAATGTACCTCCAGTGGGTCCATTAATAGTAGTCTCAAACCACCTCAGTAATATAGACCCATCTATCGTGGCAGTTTCAGTATCTAGGAGATTGAAATTCCTTGCAAAAAGCAGCCTATTTGCAGGGCCTTTTATCAGCGGTTTATTAAGATGGTACGGTGCCTACCCTCTCCATAGGGATCGGGTTGATGTAACTTCGTTCAAGTGGGCTCTTAATCAGCTCCGTGAGGATGGTGTTATCTTAATATTTCCAGAAGGCACAAGAAGCAAGGGTTCGATGATAAAGGCCAAATCTGGCGTCGCAAGATTAGTTCAGATGTCTGAGGCAACACTTTTACCTGTCGGTATCACAGGAACAGAACACATTGGAAATGTTTTGAGGGTTGTTAATCCCACCGGTAACATTAAAGTGAATATAGGCAGCCCGTTTTCTCTACCCAAAATAGATGGACCGATAGATAGTCCTATTTTAAAATCTATGACCGACCTGATAATGGAAAGGGTTTCCATGCTGTTGCCCGAAACTTACCGTGGGGTGTATAGCATACAAAGGAAGGATAATAATAAATAACTGATGTGCGGAATTATTGGATACACTGGATATTCTGAAGCATTACCCATCTTGCTAGACGGGCTTTCAAAACTCGAATACAGAGGTTATGACAGCGCTGGTATTTCGGTCTTCAACAAAGACCAGACTCACACTACATATAGATCTGCCGGCAAATTAAATGAGCTCAAAAAACTTACAGAATCATCAAAAGCGTCGGGAGTCTCAGGTATCGGGCATACTAGATGGGCAACACACGGTGAAGCAAACACAATAAATGCTCATCCCCACAGCGACACTTATGGCAATTTATCTGTTGTTCATAACGGAATTGTAGAAAATTATCTAGATCTGAAACAGGAACTCAGAAACAACGGTCATTTATTTAATTCCGACACGGATTCTGAAACCATCCCTCATCTAATAGAACATTATATGAATGATGGTGCCAGCTTTGAAGAAGCAGCAGAAAAAAGCGCTGCCAGAATTAAAGGAGCCAACGCCGTTGTAGTGATGTGTAATGACCAACCAGATAAAATCGTGGCTTTTCGTACTGGTAACGCTGGTGGAGTACTCATTGGATATGGAGATAATGAGATGTTAGTAGCCAGCGATATTCCAGCGATATTGGGTTACACAAATACGATCTCACATTTGTTGCCAGGAGAACTGGCGGTTTTACACCCTAATTCTGTTCAATTTAAAGACCAGAATGGCAATTCTATAGAAAAAGAGAAGACCTTCGTGCCCAACGACCCTATCTCTTTAGCCAAAGGTGACTACAGACATTTCATGCTCAAAGAGATATGTGAACAACCAGACGCAATAATTGCTTCTCTGATGGGACGACTTTCATCTGAAGAAGGACTATTCAGTTTGGAAGACCTAAATCTCAACACTGATGAAATCAATAAAATATCAAAAATAATACTCACTGGGATGGGGACTAGCTTGCATGCCGCAATGCTTGGCCGTCTCTGGATGGAGAGAATTGCAGGCATACCAGCTGAATGGGACAACTCCTCCGAATTCCGGTACAGAGAACCACTTTTGGACGAAAATTCCCTGTT
>CAYPXS010000056.1:0-8909 GCA_964414725.1 uncultured Dehalococcoidia bacterium | reverse complement strand
AAAGAGACAAGGTCTTCCTTACACTGCCCGCACTGGCATAAGGACCAAAATACTTGGCGTCATCTTTCTGGACATTTCGAGTTATATAAACCTGAGGGAAATCTTCTGAATTATCAATTTTGATAAACGGATATGATTTGTCATCTTTCAACCTAGAGTTAAATCTTGGCTGATATTCCTTAATTAGGTTACATTCGAGTATTAAAGCCTCTTGTTCAGATTCGGTAACTATAAAATCGAAATCTTCAATCTCAGAAACCAAAACTCGGGTTTTCAAATCTTCATGGTACTTGGGAACAAAATAGGAACGGAGGCGATTCCTGAGATTACTGGCCTTACCTACGTACAAAATTAGACTTTTAACGTCCCTCATTAGGTATACCCCAGGACCAGTAGGAGCGTGAGCCAATCTTTCAGTAAATTTATCTGCCCCCATTACATATCCACTAAAATTCCTGACCAGTTTTCTAGGTAGCTATAGGCGAAAAGGAGAGTGCGACCAGTAATACCACAATTATTGCGGCTACAATCGCTATCCGCTTAACTTCACTTCCCAGATATTCATAGCTTAATGCACTTACACCCGCTTGTGCTGTTGTAGGTACCCGTCTAACAATCTTGGGTTCAGCATTCGTTCCTACCGGCTCAACCTGTTCCACACTGGAAACGGATTGTGGGGCAGGGGAGGATGTAATATCAGTCCTCGAATCCACAACCTGGCTTTTCGCTGACTTTCTTTTTCTATTTCTCAGTTGCGCCTGTCTTGATGCTCTTTGCTTTCCTTTGCTTGGCATTCTGCAACTCCTCTTAAGTTTTCTAAACTTTGTAATTTAACTCTTTTAGCTGCACTCCAAAGGTGCTATGCCCTTGGATGAGCGCTGTCGTATTGCTCTCTGACAAATTCCACAGCCAAATGCGTATATATTTGCGTTGTTGAAATACTAGCATGGCCAAGCAATTCTTGTACGTGCCTAATTGGAGCACCCCCTTCCAATAAATGAGTGGCAAAACTATGCCTCAGGGTATGAGGCGTCATGGAATTTTCCAACCCAATAATTCGAGCATATTTTTTCACAATACCCCAAAATCCTTGCCTAGTCAGGCGATCGCCTCTCTTATTTAAGAAAAGGGCTTTCAGGCCTTTTTGTTTAAATTTTTTTCTACCTTGGGTTACGTATATGTTTATACTCTCCAGAGCTTTTTTGTGTACTGGTACTATTCTCTCCTTCGAACCTTTACCTAAACACCTCACAGACTCAGCAGTAAAATCTATATCTTCCACATCCAAGCCAATTATTTCACTTACTCTTAAGCCGCTTGCGTACGCTATTTGCAACATAGCAGCGTCCCGCATGGCTTCAACGGAAGAAGAGATATTTAAGGGAAGGTCCAAGAGGGCTTTAACATCTGAAAATTTAAGAACTGTAGGTAAATGTTTAGATCTTTTAGGGTTAGGAATTAGATCTGTAGGATCACTTTGAATAAATCCCTCGGAGTGCAGATAAGACACAAACGACCTTACAGAGGCTAATTTCCTCGCTTTAGTCGCAGAAAGATATCCTTTGTCCGAAAGATACCTTAAAAATTTGTCGATATCTGTCGAATTTATTTGATATACATCCGACTTGCTTATCTGTTCCGTGAACTGAAATAGGTCGTTCCTATAAGATGAAAGTGTGTTCTCGGAACAACCTCTTTCTACTAACAAATATTCAAGAAAATCTTCAATTAAGGAAGGAATATTATTTGATTTAATAATCATTTGATATCCAAACGTATCGATAGAAAATCATTTCAGTTAAATCTTACCTTGACATACCTCCTGAGCAGGATAAGAATTAATCCTAATTATTGAGCAGTTCTAAACTTTTTGAAAAAATATGATTGAAATAATAACCGGACCTTTCCTTATAGAATCAACCTCATTTTTATTGAGTTGGCATGGGGTGTTTAGCTTTATAGGAGTGGCTTCTGCCGTATTCCTAGTGGGAAGATGGGCTCCCATGAGAAATATAGATCCGGACGACGTTTATTCAATCGCTGTATGGGCAATCATATCGGGAATAATAGGTGCACGATTCGTGCACGTTATAGACCATTTACAAACTGGTCCCAACTATTTAGAAAACCCTTCGCAGATTTTCGCAATTTGGTCGGGTGGAATTGGAGTTTGGGGTGGAATCCTTGGAGGTGCCATCGGAGGCATAACATATGGGGCAATTAAAAAAATGCCCGTTATGCAAATAGCAGACTTAACTGCTCCTGCTATGCTTATCGTTCAGTCGATAGGGCGCTTAGGGGACATCGTAAATGGAGAACATTGCGCAAAGGCAACTGACTACTTTTTTGGATTCATCTGGACTAATGCCCAAAGTGCCGCAGTATATTGCTCCAACACAGGTATAAACACAGCAGTACATCCAGTTATAGCCTTTGAAATAATCTGGAATTTGACCGCGCTCATGCTGATATGGAACTTGAAGGACAGGATAAAACCTGCCGGAATGTTGTTCTGCCTTTACTTAGCTCTGTATTCCACAGGGAGATTCCTTATTACGTTCTTAAGAGAAGACAGGATATGGGGCTTCGGGCTGCAAGAAGCCCAATTTATTTCCATAGTTGTGGTCGCCATAATGATCCCCATTTTGGTCCTTAAGGCGAGGTTTGGAGAACCTGACCAAATCAGAAGCGAAATGATTGAAGCGGTACCTCAGCCAAGTAGGGCAGAGAGGAGAAGGGCCCAGAGTAGCGACTAAGTACAGGTCCGAAAATCTGAAACGATAAATTCGAGATTATATTTGCCGTTCCAATAATTCATTTCTGGTCTATATGCTAAATCTACGGAACCCTTGCATTCATCGAATCTATCACCTTGTCTAAATGCGATACCTTCGTACAAACGTCCTTTGTATTCCATGGTCATCTTTAAGTGATTTCTATTGGCGCCAACTCGCTTGGCATCCACAACATTCATATCTGATGTCATGAAAATCGGTGCCCTATTTTGCTCTCCATAGGGTTCCATGGCATTCAAAAAACTTAACGTATCACTATTAACCCATGAAGGTGATATCTCCGCCTCTATCGTAAGCGTAGTTCCTACATCGACCCCATACAGAAATTCATCTGCCACAACAGACATCTCTTTTCGAAATTCTCTTAGGTTGTCTTTTTTTATTGAAAACCCAGCTGCCATAGGGTGTCCACCATACTGCTCAAACTTATCACTACACATATCCAGAGCTTGGATCATATTAAATTCCGGTATGCTTCTAGCACTAGCCCTAAAAATTTCGCCATCTCCGGATGCGACAATAGCCGGGCGATTATATTCCTCAGACAGTCTGCCTGCGATCAATCCCAAAATTCCCGGAATCCAGTTTGCTTTTCCGGCGAATATTATTGACGGAATTCCATCCTTTAAATCATCTTCTATTTGTTTTTCGGCCTCCTGCATCGCTTTTTCGGTTAGGTTCTGCCTCTTCTTATTCATTTCATTTAATTTTTCAGCGAGCCGTGCTGCCTCAGATTCATCCGAGGTGAGCAGCAACATCAAACTTAAATTTGCATGATCCAATCTACCAGCAACGTTAATCCGTGGAATAATTCCGAATGACATGTCTTGAGTTGAAAGATTCTTTTTAGAAGCATTAGATGCTTTTATTAGAGCGTCAATACTTACAAATTCGGATTTTCTTAAAACATCCAGGCCCTTGCTTACTAGGTACCTATTTTCGTTCCGCATCAAACCTACATCAGATATCGTGCCTAATGTCACGTAAACATACAATTCTTCCGGTAATTCAACATCCTTTCTTTGGTAGAGAGCTTGCATGACCTTAAATGCTGTACCTACACCAGTCAGATATTGGAAGGGATAAGGGGAATCAGGAAGAGATGGATTTACTATCGCAATAGCATTGGGCAGGTGGTCAACTGCTGTATGGTGATCAGTAATTATGGTATCAATACCCATTTTGTGTGCTTTCTGAATTTCTTCCCCAGAAGAAACACCGCAATCGACTGTCATCAGGAGAGTTACTCCTTTGGAAGAAAAAAATTCCAGCGACTGGCTACTTACACCATGACCCTCTTCTACCCTGTGAGGTACATACGGGAAAACTTGCAGCCCTAGATTCTCTAGACCTCGGGTCAAAAGTGCAGTTCCTGATATACCATCGGTATCAAAATCCCCGAATACTCCCACGGTTTCGCCCACATCTACCGCTTTCATTAACCGATTTACAGATACTTCCATGTCGGGAAGTAAAAAAGGATCATGGACAGAGGACAGGGTCGGTGATAGAAATTCATCCATATCCTCCACCGTAGCTATTCCTCTATGAAGCAATAGACTAGACTCCACATCCCCCATACCCAAGGCCTCAACTTCCGAATCGCTAGCCTTTGGCAGCACTACCCATTTGTCATATTTCAATATTTTTGACCCTATTTAGTCAGCTTAGGTTTTGAAAGATTAAAGATGCATTATGTCCACCAAATCCAAAAGAATTGCTCATGGCAGCACCAATGGGCGACTCCTTCGGGGAGCCAGGAGTGTAATTCAAGTCACAGTCAGGGTCTTCATTCTTTAGGTTGATTGTCGGAGGAACAGTTTGGTTTTTCAGCGCCATTACAGTAATGGCCGCCTCCAAGGCGCCACTAGCTCCCAAAAGATGTCCCGTCATGGATTTAGTCGAGCTTATGGGAATGTTGTATGCGTGTTCGCCAAAAACAGATTTCATCGCCATTGTTTCAAATTTATCGTTCAAAGGAGTGGATGTACCATGAGCATTAATGTAATCGATCTCTTCTGGCACAATGTTCGCTTTCCCAAGGGCCATATTCATTGCTCTTGCACCCCCTTCTCCTTCAGGTCCAGGCTGAGTTATATGATATGCATCTGCCGTCGATCCGTATCCAATCATTTCAGCAATTGGTTCAGCACCCCTAGCTTCCATTGAGGTTTGACTTTCGAGCACCAGCACTCCAGCACCTTCACCCAAAACAAATCCGTCTCTGTCTGCATCAAATGGCCTAGAAGCTGTCTTAGGGTCGTCATTTCTTTTCGACAAAGCCTGACAAGCATTAAACCCAGCAACTCCTACTGGGCAAATAGCTGCTTCAGCACCTCCCGTGACAGCAGCATCTACATCCCCTCTTCGAATAGCCTCAAATGCCATTCCGATTGAGTCTGCTCCACTTGCACATGCTGATACAGTGCAATAATTAGCTCCCTTGGCACCCAACAGCATTGACACCTGGCCCGAGGCCATATCAGGTAACATCATCGGGACCAAAAATGGGCTCACCCTATTTGGTCCCCTGCTGTTTAGAACGCCAATTTGATCGGATAGTGTGATTATTCCTCCAATACCGCTGGCCACCATCACTGAAATCCTATCCGCATTAGACTCATTAATCGAAAGTCCGCTATTCTCCAAAGCCTCTAGTGATGCTGCCGCTGCCAACTGTACGAACCGATCCATTCGTCGAGCTTGCTTTTTATCGATATAGGTTACCGGATCGAAATCAGTCGCTTCGGCGGCGAAAGTGGTTTCATATCCTTCTGGATCAAAAGAGGAAATAGTGTCAACCCCAGATACACCTTTTGTTAAATTAGACCAAGTCTCATTGATAGACAACCCAACCGGGCTAATTGAACCTACACCGGTTATAAAAACTCTTTCGACCATTAAATGCCCCCGAAATTAAATGTGAAAATTCTCGTGACAAACTTAAGAATTAGCGGTGCTGAGAATTTCCTTTGTCATGCTCACACCGGATTATAACAGTCAGTACAGTAGGGAACATATAGAAAAATTCACACGGTGAGCTTTGTTTCAAAGAAAAAACAATCTCCCAGGCATCTTAAAAATTTCTGTTCATCATCAGTAGGAATCACAAATACCTCATCATCATTTGAACGGCATTTCACTGACATGACTGGTGAATATATAGAAGAATTCGTACTCAATTTGACTGATATACCTCTGTTATCTCCCCATTCCAATATCCAAAGGCAATAAAAAGAGTTCAGTATCCCATCTCCGACAATTACGGGCTCAACACCCCTTACAGTATCGATTTCGTTAAATGACGTAGGGGTTTCACTGAGCTGTCGTATGTCATTCAAAGCAGTAAAGATCATATGATCTTTATCATTGGCGTCGACCCAAAGCATAGAAACAACCAAGGGTGAAGATCCTGAATTTTCGTCTACTCCACTCTTAACCAAAAATTCCGTCGCCTCTGGAAGAAGCTCATCTATCTGTTGGCGTCGTTGCTTCCACATATCTATATTTTCATTCTGCATCATTTGATTATCTCTAATAAAGATTTATCAAGAAGCATATAATTATTTAGCCAACATTTCACCGACACGGATTTTGTAGGGAGTTCAACAAGAAATATTATGCGTGTAGCCTTTGAGACACATGGATGTAAACTGAACCAGGCTGACACACTTAAACTGTCATCAGAGTTCTTTGAAGCTGGCTTCAAAATAGTTAAAGAAACAGAAGCTTGCGATGTTTATGTATTGAATTCATGCACAGTGACCCATATAGCCGACAGGAAAGGTAGAAGTTCAGCACGATCTGCAAAAAGATTGAATCCGAATTCCTTCGTAGTTTTCACCGGTTGCTATGCCGAAAGAGACCCTGACTCCTTAGAAGCAATACAAGAGATCGACCTTGTCCTTGGTAATGAATCCAAGAAAGAAATTGTTAACAAGGTTTTAGCAGAATTGAAAATAGAGAACCCATTACCAAGCGATTATTTTGCTGAACCCCCAATGGAGTCTTTCAGCACAAAGACTCGGGCGATGGTGAAAATACAGGAAGGCTGTAACCAGATTTGTTCCTATTGCATAGTCCCAAAAGTTAGAGGCCGTGAAAAAAGCGTGCCCGTCTCTGACCTAATATCGCAGATAGACCACCTCCATAATTCGGGTTTTAAAGAAGTTGTACTTACTGGAACACAATTGGGTAGTTATGGTTTCGATTTGAGTGAAACAAACTTGAAAGACATGCTATCCGACATACTGAATCACACAGACATACCTCGCATCAGGGTATCCTCCCTACAGCCTCAAGAAATTGACCTGGATCTGCTCGATCTATGGCAAAATCCAAGGCTCTGCCAACATTTCCACATTCCTCTTCAAAGCGGCAGCGATCCTATTCTTAAGGCGATGAGAAGAAGATACACATCAGAACAATACATTGCGTCAATAAAGCAGATTAAATCCGTGCTACCTCGCGCTTCCATCACCAGCGACGTCATAGTTGGATTCCCAAATGAAAGTGAAGAGGATTTCCATAATACTGTCGAATTATGCAGTTCTGTAAACTTCTCAAATTTGCATGTCTTCAAATTTTCAAGACGACCTGGTACCAGCGCCGCGCATTATCCCGATAACGTGTCTTATTCCACAAAATCAAAAAGATCCCAAAAACTCATGCTTATCGCTGAGGCTAGTTATCTAAAATATCAAGAATTGCATATTGGAAGGCAAGAATATGTTCTTTGGGAAGAACCCTCCAATAAGAAAACAATCAATAATTTAAATACCTACACCGGCCTGACTGGTAATTACATAAGAGTGAAGTCAGAATCTGAAAATGAAATTACTGGCCTCATCGAGCCAGTCACTCTCGACTTAGACAGGGATCACGACTCAAAAATAATGACCGCAATCCGATGAGTTAAATCACTGCCTGAACCTTATTCTGATTTTAGGATCTCGGCAGCTTCTTGAAATGCTTGCAATGTTTTTTCTACATCTTGTTCATTATGCTCGGTAGAGATGTAGAATTTGGTGGTCCCTTTCAAAATTCCACGATCCAAAATTAGTTGATTGAACCTCGCCAATTTTTGAGAATCGGCGCTTAGGGTACTACGATAATCAAACACTTCCTGCGTCGTGAAAAAAGCATCAAATAAAACCGGCTCTCCAACCACCTTTGCAGGAATTTCAGCGTTATCCAATATGCCTTGGAGCCCGTCCATAATTTTTTGACCGGTATTAAACATATTTTCATAAACGCCGTCTTGTTTAAGAATATCTAGAGTTGCCAAACCTGCAGCACAAGCGATTGGATTACCACTAAGGGTTCCAATTTGTGGCATGAATCCGTCCTTTGACACTTTCTCTGAATCAAAGTGGTTCATTATTTCATCCCGTCCAGCAACAGCGGTAAGTGGAAATCCTCCAGCAATCGCCTTACCAAGAGTACAAATATCAGGCACGACACCATAATAATCTTGAGCACCGCCATATGAAAACCGGAATCCAGTAACCACTTCATCAAAAATCAAAGGTATCTCATAATGACTAGTTATTTCCCTCAATCCTTCCAAAAATCCCTCTTTGGGAGGCAAAAGCCTTTGAAAAGGTTCGACAATAACACCACCCAATTCATCTCTGTACCGATCGATTATGGCAGTAGTAGTCTCAATATCATTAAACGGAGCTATCAGCATTTCAGCTTGCAAGGATTTAGGAATACCTGCCGTGTCAGGTTCAGCCTGGGGATAATCCATCAATTTTGAGGGAGACATGCTCATCAAAGCATAATCATTCATACCGTGAAAACCACCCTCAAACTTGAGTATCTTGTCTTTGCCGGTGAATGCTCTTGCTAGCCGCATTGCATATAGAGTGGCTTCAGAACCTGTGCTCAAAAACCGGACTTTCTCTGCACAAGGAACAGCTTTGACAATTTCTTCGGCCAATTCAACAGACTTTTCGTTTGTAGCGAAAAATGTGGTTCCGGAGCTCAATTGATTCAACACAGCCTCTAAAACGGGAGGGTTAGAGTGGCCAACAAGCATCGGGCCCGAACCAAGAAGATAGTCTACATATTCATTCCCACTTTCGTCCCATATATGACTTCCCTTACCTT
>CAYPXS010000055.1:0-9269 GCA_964414725.1 uncultured Dehalococcoidia bacterium | reverse complement strand
ATGGAAAATTCTGATGGGGTAAAACTCGTCATTGGAACGGGAATAATAGCCCTCCCCAACAAACCATAGAATATGATTTCCATTCCTTTTGAAAAGCACACCCTACAAAATGGCCTCGATGTCATAACACACGTCGACAAAACAGTACCTACCGTTGCTGTTAACATCTGGTATCACGTAGGATCAAAAAATGAAGTCATGGGAAAAACGGGATTTGCCCATCTGTTTGAGCACGTAATGTTTGAGGGCTCCAAAAATCACAATAATGATTATTTTGGTCCTCTTCAAGAAATTGGTGCCTTAATAAACGGGTCCACAACAAACGACAGAACCAATTATTGGGAAAATTTGCCATCCAATTATCTAGAATTAGCCTTTTGGCTGGAATCAGACCGAATGGGATTTCTACTAGAGGCACTGGATCAAGACAGGTTTGATTTACAAAGAGAAGTGGTAAAAAATGAAAGAAGGCAGAGTTACGAAAATAGACCATATGGCATGGCATACCTAAAGCTACAAGACCTTCTTTTTCCAACACCCCATCCATATAACTGGCCAACAATAGGTTCACAGGAAGATCTGGACAGAGCAGATATTGATGATGTAAAAGATTTTTTTAGAAAATTTTATCATCCTTCCAATGCAAGTATTGCGATAGCAGGAGACATAGACCCAGAACAGACCCTTACCTTAGTTGACCAGTATTTTGGGAATTTACCCCCTGGCCCCACAATTGACAGGTTCCATCAAATGGATTCCACTTTAACAGGGCAAACATGGGCCACTTTAGAAGACTCAGTGCATCTACCCAGATTGTATCTCGCATGGCCAACGGCTCCTGAATTCACAGAAGAGCAAGCCGCACTAGATGTACTTTCAGTGATTCTTGCGGACGGTAGAAGTTCCAGATTGGAACGAACATTTGTATATGAAAAACAAACCGCTAGAGACATACGGGCCTACCACCATGGTCAAGAAATATCAGGGGAATTTCATATAATCGCTACAGCAAACCCAGGTATAGCTATAGAAGATATCTACTCGGATATCCAAGAATCCTTAAGACATATATCAGACGTGCCTCCTTCCGATGAAGAGATGGAAAGAGCTCATAACAGAATAGTCTCCTACCATATCAAACAATTGGAAAAAATAGGTGGCTTCGGAGGCAAGGCGGATCAACTAAATCATTTTAACGTGATGGCAGGAGACCCAAGTCTTATCGAAAATGATGTAGAAAGATACAAAAAAGTATCAGCACAAGATGTTTCGAAGGCAGCACAAATGCTCAACAACAATTTTGTCGGCCTGACTGTAAACCCACTTAAGGACAATAAACCTGCCAATACGCAGGTCGATAGAACCAAAACACCAACACCTTCGACCCCGCGGACTTTTTCGCCACCAGAACCTAAAGAAATGCTCCTAAATAATGGGATGAGAGTTTTGATGGTCCAACGGCCTCAATTGCCTCTAACCACCATTGGGCTCCTCGTAAACTCAGGATCAACAAACGACCCTGATAAACAGCCAGGTTTATCACAATTCATGAATGATATGCTATTTGAAGGAACTTCCAACAGAAGCAGCTCTCAAATAGCAAATGAAATCGAATTTCTGGGATCCCATTTAACAAACGATGTGTCCAGAGAACACACTTTTATAGCTGTTTCAGGAATGTCAGATACTACTGGTAATGGATTAGAAATAATTGCAGACACCATTTTGAATCCCATTTTTCCTACCGAAGAGATAGAGCGTATTAGAAAAGAAAAACTTGCTGATCTCCAGTCAATTCAGGATAGCGCCGACGCCACTGCTGCCATAGCCACCAGATCCATTTTGTTGGGTTCTGCGTCGCCATATGGCCATACCATCACGGGAAACGAAACAAGTGTAACTGCAATCAATAGGGATGACATCCAAAATCAATATCAAGATATGCTCCACAACTCCAACAAAACATTTTTGGTGGTGGGGGATATATCCCCTGACAATTCCATAGAATTGTTAAATGAGAAATTCGAAGCACTCCCCAATCAACAGAAAAATAGAGTCGATGATTTAGTATCGCAAAACGCGGATCAAAATAGTCCAGTCATTTATCTCGTTGACAGGCCTGGTTCGGCCCAATCTATATTAAGAGCAGGTCATACATCAATCCCCAGAGAACATCCTGACTATCATGCCCTCGCTTTTGTTAATTACATACTCGGTGGAGATTATTCTAGTCGATTGAACATGAATCTTAGGCAGGATAAGGGATACAGTTATGGGTTCCATTCCTCTATCGAATGGATGACGCCTTTTTCCATATTTCTAGCAAGAGGAAGCGTTCAGACAGAAGTGACCAAAGAATCAGTTTTTGAAACTCTAAAGGAACTCGGTGAAATTAGGGAAGCAAACCAGATAGGCCTTGATGAATTCAGAAAAGCCAAAGAAGGGTTGATCAAGAGCGTACCATCGCAATTCGAATCAAATCAACAAATAATAAACCAAATGCTTAATATGGCAGGATTCAATTTACCGACAAATCACTTCGAATCTAATATTAAGAAAATATCCGAACTAACGATTGACGAAGTAAGAGAATCTGCATTGAAACACCTCTCCCCGAATGATACCAAAGTAATAGTCGTGGGCGACAGAGACAAAGTCCAGAAAGGTTTGGAGGAATTAGGCTACCCTATTAAACACATAGATATGTACGGTAACCCTGTATAAGGAAATGTCCCCCTGTGAGAATTGTGATTTTGAAAATGATCCATCAAGCCTGTTTTGTGGAGGCTGCGGGAATGATTTAGGAACCAAATGTCACCGCTGTGGAGAGATAAACAAAAATCAGACTTTTTGCACAAATTGTGGACAAGTTATATCTAATGATCCTGAAACAAGATATGAATCACGAAACCTAAATGACTCTTCTTCTAGCTCGCTGGGGTCTCATGAAGATCCTACCGTCGGCAACCAAGTACTACCAGAACCTGGAAAACTGGTTGACTTAATTTCCATTTCTGCCTCTGCATACAAAAAGAATTTCAAAAGTTTCATATTATTGGCTTTAATTAACGGAATACCTACCCTTTTTCTCGGACTTCTAATTCGCACCCTATTTGAAACTGAATTAATTTCATTATCAAGCTTTCAGCAATACAGCGACAGCCAAATTTCTGAAAATTTGTTGTCAGAATTCAGAGAGATACAAATATGGAAAATAATAACAATAGTTTTTTTTGTGGTAATTGGGCTTGTTGCAAATCTGATATCGGTTATGTCAATCATCGTCGGATCTGCGCAATTCGCTAACTCAGAAAAAGTTTCACCCATAATTTGTATCAATTATTCGCTATCTCGCCTAGGAAAATTGATACTACTTTCACTATTCTTGGTAGGCCTATTTATAATACCTTTCATACTATCTTTATTACTGATAGGAATACCAATTCTGATTTATTTGGTAGTCCGTTGGTACTTCGCGCTACCATCAATGATCCTAGACAACACTGGTATTACACAATCTATCCAGAAAAGTTGGGACTTAGTGGATAAGAGATGGTGGGTAACTTTTGGAACTGGGCTTGTCATTTTGATCCTTATGACCATACCAGCATATGCCCTGAATTTAGTTTCATCAAACCTTGATTCAGGTTTCGTTGTACTGTTGGTTGATGTTTTAGTCTCTACTTTTATCTCGCCGTTTCAGGCTATCGCCACAGGACTTTATTTTCTTTCCCTAAAGAAATATTCAAAGATATAAATTAACCGTACAATTAGGTTGATTGATCGGCATGTTTATTTTTAAGTAGCTATGCTTTTATAATTGAGCCAACCAGACGGAAGTTTAGAATAACAATCACAAGACAATTCAATAATAGTTTCTAAAATTTTAAAATAGGATGGTCGCGAAATGGGAAACCGATTAGAAGGAAAAATAGCTGTGGTCACCGGTGGCGGCAGAGGTATTGGCAGGGGTATTGCCAAACTTCTTGCTGAGGAAGGCGCCTCCATTGTTGTCAATGACAAGGGTACAGAGGTTGACGGGACAGGTGCATCCAACATACCCGCTGATGGAGTCGTCGAAGAAATTAAATCTTCAGGTGGGAAAGCTGTAGCTAATTATGCGGACGTATCTACGATGGAAGGTGGGGAGAGTTTAATCCAAGCCTGTGTAGATAGTTATGGCCGAATTGATATTCTCGTGAATTCTGCTGGGTCATTAAAAGATCGAATGATTTATCAGATGACGGAATCTGATTTCGATCAGGTCGTGCGAAATAATTCTAAAAGTGTTTTTACCACAACAAAATTTGCTGGAATCTTATTCCGTCAGCAAAGGTCCGGGAGAGTTGTAAACATGGTTGCCGACTCCGGACTAGGAGACGTTGGCCGCTCAAATTACGCCGCCGCTACAGAAGGAATTATCGGGCTAACTAGAACAACTGCAAAAGACTTAGGAAAATACGGAGTCACGGCCAATGCTATATCCGCTATGGCAGAAACTAGATTGTTCCCCGGGGCAGTGGATCAACACAGAGTTCCGGAAATGTCTGGCCCGTCACGGGATGAAAGAGCAGGTATAGGGCCATCACCTGAAATTCCCAGTTGGTCCGGAGGAGGATCGCCCGACGATCCTGAAAATGTGGCCCCACTAGCAGTGTATCTTTGCACTGAGGCCGCCCCAAATATCAACGGATATGTATTGGGAGTTAGAGGAGGAAGCCTGTATGTTTACTCCAACCCGGACATCGAGAACGTAGTAAATAAATGGGGTAATTTTACGATGGAAGAAATGGATGTTTTATTCCCGAAAATGATGGGATATGGTTTCTAATTCAAAAAAATACCGAATCTATAATTAGTAATTAAAGAAGTTCGAGAGGTGATAAGGTGACACAAAGGGTTGAAGGAAAAGTAGCTATAGTAACTGGGGCTGGGCGCGGTATAGGCAGAGAAGTTGCGCTTTGGCTGGCCAGAGACGGCGCAAAAATTGTAGTAAATGATCTCGGCGGGTCAGTAGATGGAACTGGTGATTCTGCGACTCCAGCAGACTTGGTCGTTGACGAAATAAAAGCTGAAGGTGGGGAGGCTGTAGCCTCATACGACTCGGTCGCGGATTTTGACAGCGCCGCCAAAATTGTTCAAACCGCTATAGATTCTTTTGGTCAAGTAGACATACTATGCCATCCTGCAGGCATCCTCAGAGACAGAATGATATTTAACATGACAGAAGAAGAATGGGACCTAGTATTGCAAGTTCACCTATATGGTGCGTTTAATATGGTAAGAAATGTTGTGCCGCATATGATCAAAAACAGGTATGGCAGAATAGTGTTATTTTCCTCTGGATCTGGATTGGGCGCCTCAGGACAAGGAAATTATGCTGCAGCCAAAGAGGGTATGGTTGGCTTTACAAGAGCGGTTTCAAAAGAGCTTGAGCAATACAACATTATGGTTAATGCCGTATATCCAGGAGGATCTACGAGAATGACAGATACTGTACCTCAATCTACCACTGAGTTGAGACAGCAACAAAGAGAGGCCGTAGGGTTAGCAACCGCAAACCCATCTGAACCCCCGCCAGAATATCGAGACCCTGGGAATAATGCGCCGAAAGTAGTGTATTTGTCCTCAGAAGCCGCAGAGGGAATCACAGGTCAAGTGTTTGGCACAAGCGGTTGGGCCTTATCCCTTTATTCTCCACGGCACGTAATAAAAAGCATCCACAAAGACGGAAAGTGGACATTAGATGAACTGGATAAGCTAGTGCCAATATCCTTAGGAAGTGGCCTAGTAAACCCTGTACCCGTGGAACCACCCAGAAGTTAATAAATAGGTAACGTTGTTGACCAAAACTAAATGGACGTTATGCTAAAGTGAAACTGTCGTCTGGTTAGATGACTCAAAATAAGGTATGAATATGAATTGGTTAGATTTTGTCATATTGGGCATCCTTATTGTGTCCATGTACTGGGGTTTGAAAACGGGAATATTTGTCGCCGCCATATATGGCATTGGAATATTGGTCGGCTGGAGAATTTCAGGGGAGGCGTCGCAGATTATTGGGGAACTTCTAGGCGATTCACTAGGTCTCAAATCTGATTCAGTAAAAGCCGTCAGTGAGCTTAGCGGCGTTAACCTTGGTGTAGACACCACCACTACGATCATAGCTTATGTAATTATTCTAATTCTAACTGTCATAGTGACTAAAATAATACTCAAATTCGTAAAACCGTTTATAACTGTTATCGATGTCGCAACTTTAGGATTAAACCGAATAGCTGGAATAATACTGGGCTTAGTTGTTGGAGTCATAATTTCATCGGTGACGATATCAGGACTCACTCGGTTAGCCTACGACTTTCATGAACTACCGGATGTGCCTGGAAGTTCTCTAATATCGAATGGAGAAATTCTTGAAATAAAAGGAATCGATGCGAAGATTGAGAACACGAGAACTTCTATAGAAGATGCTTTGCTGGACTCAACAATTGCCCCTATCTTTGTGTCTGTTCTTCAGATTACCCCTGACAACGCTTTCGGAATCATACCAACCGATTATATGACCGCCATAGAAATACTTGATTCAAAGTTAGATTAAAAGGATGGCCACAGCTTCACCCCCCACAATAGAATCACCCGTTCTGGTATTAAACCAAAACTACCAACCTTTAAACATTTGTAGCGTCAGAAGAGCAATCGTACTTATGGGTAGAGGAAAAGCTGAACCAATAGTGAATGGGCGTGGCGAAATAAGAAGTTCAAGCAAAGCATTTCCAATGCCTTCAGTAGTTAGACTTTACTATATGGTCAAAAAACCCATGGTAGAAAGAAGGCTATCACGCCAAGCGCTATTTTATAGGGATAATTTCACCTGTCAGTATTGCGGGATATCGACTAAAAAGCTAACTATTGACCACATGATACCAAGGTCCAGAAATGGAAAACATGTGTGGGAAAATGTTGTGAGCGCGTGCATGAATTGCAATCACCATAAAGCTGAAAGAACGCCAAAAGAAGCTCAAATGTCACTACTAAGGCTTCCTGCGGCACCAAAACCAAATCCTTACTATATCTTCTACCATAGAAAACTCGAAGATGAATGGTCGCCGTTCATACCATGGAAAAACTAGTTGAAGGCCAACATTTCTTCAGATTTATAGATTTACAGCTGGAAGCTTGAGCATCATATTATCTAAAACAAGACTCGGTGTTACGTTTTTCCTGAGGTTATCAGTCGTAATCCTTATAAGCTTCAATACCTTCAAAACATCCGGCAAGTCTAATATTTTAGAAAATTGACAGATTTCATCTTTTCTAGACATATTGATTATGTCAGAAAACCTTTCATTGATGAAAAGTAAAACATCTCTTGTCCACGTTAAGGCAGTATCAAAAAATTGGTATACCGACTCTCTATCTCTCAAAAACTGGCTAGACAAATTTCTCGAAAGATTGAATCTTTGGTCAAGACCGGCTGACAAACATTCTACGAATACATTTAGGTCTGTTTTCAAATTTTCCATTATGTCAGGATTCATGGCTGCCTGATAGGCCCATTCCGGTCTACCCCTAGCAAGCCTTGATAACTCTTTTAAGGGTGCCTCTGTGTCCAAAACGCATGAAGTTAAATGCTGGAGTATATCTGACTCAGAAACTGGTTCTAGCGCCAAAACCTGACATCTAGAGACAATGGTTGTTAGAACCTTGGTAAGGTCTTGTGACAACAATATAATCATCACATTTTCGGGAGGTTCTTCCAAGGTTTTAAGCAAAATATTGGATTGCTCTGATCTCATACTTTCTATCGCCGTGATAATGAATACTCTGGTACGCCCTTCATACGGCTTCCTATGGACCTGCTTAAGGAAATCCTCTCGTAGTTGCTCGATGGTAACCATAGTAGAAGACCCTGTGCCGTCTTTAGAATCTTTCCTGACATCGTAAATATGCACATCAGTGTGATTATAAGAATCGATTCTATGACATTGATTACAAGAACCACATGGAGCCAAGTTTTCACTAATAGCAAGGCAGTTGGCTACTTTGGCTATATCAAGGGCAAATGTCAGTTTACCGACACCATCCATACCACATATCAGATAAGCGTGCGACAGCCTTTTGAGATCAAGAGCTCTTGAAATGCGTTCAATAGAATCAGGCTGACCAACAGTTTTCCAGGCCACTATATTTCCTTACTAGATGATTCACTATCTTTATGGTCGTTGGAAAAGGCGCATTTTACCTCAATAATCTATAAATCCGACTATCACAAATTAGGACGTCAAATATAATATAATTCAAACAAGACATTTAATCACCCAAAGATGTTGAAACAAAGGTGTTGAAAAGCATGCAACGCAATTCCATTGGCAAAGATCATCAATTAACAATCAGAATGATAATAACTGGTTTGATGTTATTTGTGGCATATATTGCTCTATTTGGGATACTTCTCATCTCTGGATTGCCTCCTCTTCTCGTATTTGGTATGGGAATCGCAATGGTCTTCTTCCAGTACTTCATGTCCGACAAACTAGTTCTCAGAACAACTGGTGCCAAAGCTGTTACAGCAGAAGAGCAACCAAAATTGCATAGTATGATAGAAAGGCTGTCACAAGTTGGTGGTATCCCGAAGCCCCGCACAGTTGCAATAATGGACATCGACGCGCCGAACGCTTTTGCCACTGGTAGAAGTCCAAATCATGCCACTGTAGCAGTCACGACCGGATTGTTAAATCGATTGAATGATGACGAATTAGAAGGCGTCATTGGCCATGAACTTGCCCACATCAAAAATAGAGACGTTATGGTAATGACATGGGCTAGCCTCATTGTGGTCGTAGCCGGCTTTCTAATGCAGGCCCTATTTTGGATGAGCTTATTCGGTGGTTTCGGTGGACACAGACGGGAAGGAAGTGGTGGGCAAACAATGGCGATGATGATGGCAGTCTATGTCGGAGTGATGGTGATATATTTTGTTAGTCAATTATTAATAAGTACTCTTTCGAGATATCGTGAATTGGCGGCTGACAGAGAAGGTGCCATCATGACAGGAAGTCCTAGCAACCTTGCCTCAGCGCTCAGCAAGATTAGCGGACAAATAGCTCAAATACCTGAAAAGGACCTTCGTCAAGTCGAACATGCCAACGCATTTTTTATTATTCCTGCCCTGCAAGGCAACGCAATTGCCTCACTGATGTCTTCACATCCTCGAACAGAAGTGAGAATAGATAGACTCATGGAAATGCAACGGCAAAATTGGCACTTAC
>CAYPXS010000054.1:0-9384 GCA_964414725.1 uncultured Dehalococcoidia bacterium | reverse complement strand
ACTCCAAATCTATCCCTAAACCACGAATTGAATCTCCTGCCTCAAACATCCCCGTATTCTGAATCAAAATCACAGGCTTCTGACCACCTACCCATACCCCTGCAGCTATCGCGATTGACTCTCCTTCTCTACACACTGGGACTATTTTTAGTTCTTCTTCCCTAGTCATTAATTCATACATAAAATTGGTTTCGCTATCTGGTAACCAAATGACATGCGTGACACCATTCTGCTTGAATTGTTCGATTATCGGTGGGGGAGTTAGTACTTGTTCCATTGAGTGCTCGTTTCCTTCAAAAATATTAATTTTTAGGAATTTTGATTATATTAACCATACTAATTCTGGGTCAATGTCCCTTCACGCCAAATCTCAGCGTTATCGCTTGGTTTATATCCTATTTCAGTTTCTGAATTACTTATGTCCCAAAATCTCCATTTATTGTTTGACACTCCGTAGTAGATTCCAAATTTCAATTCATCCGGAGCGTTAACGCATTTACTAAACAAATTGACTAAATCAGGGTGGCTGAGAAGAGTGGCGAATTGCCTTTGGTTGGTCGGCTTTCCCTCAAGATTAAGGGTTCCTATACGAACTGATAACGAACTTATTCCATACTGGTCCGAATAAAACCTACCTGCTGCCTCACCAAATGCTTTGGCAATACCGTAAGGACCGTCAGGCCTAACCGGCATCTCTGTGGTGACCAAAGGAATAGAATCGGGCTCAAGGCCAGTATATTCACCTTTTACAATTTTGCTATACGGACTATCAGTTTCATACATACCAGTGGCATGGTTTGAGCTGGCAAATATAACCCTTTGCACTCCGCAAATTTTTGCTGCCTCCAAGGCATTGGAGGTACACCTAAGGTTGACCTCATGAATAATATCCCACCCACTATATTGGCTGGGATTGCTAGCAAGATCGATGACTGTGTCAACACCTGAAAAAGCCGGCAATATTTCGTCAATATTAGAACAATCCGCCTTCAAAGTAGGGACCTTCGTCGATTGCTTCAAATCTACGCCTGACACCTCATAGATCTCTTTTAAAGATTCAGCCAAAACTGTACCTACTAAGCCCGAAACTCCGGTAATTAAAACTTTCTTTTTTGGCATTTTTCACAGCCTCCTGATAGGGATTGTAGAAAAGAATATTCAAAATCACCAATATAATCTTTTTGCCTCTGGTTAATTCCACTACTAAAAAATGGGAATCAAACCACGGTTTTAATACCGGTAAACTTTCGGCCTAATGTTTTAGGGGTGTTCGTACAAGTCAATGATATATATAATTCCGAAACTTTCTAAATTTTAGATTATCAAGACATACCGTCCAACATACTCTAAAAGAGATAGAAAATTACCGAAAATTACGAGGTGCAACGTTTTGGAAGCCTACTGTCTCAAGTGTAAAGGACCCCATGAAATAAAAGACCCGAAGGAAATAACTCTGAAAAATGGAAGAGCAGCCACCCAGGGAAAATGTGGGTCATGTGGATCAAAAGTATTTAGAATAGGAAAAGCGACTTAGATTTATATAGGAATAGTGCGAAAAGAGGTGAAATGATGGCGACGACAACTACTTTATCTGGAGAGGTCATTGAAGAACTGAAACAGCAAGCAACTGAGCACTTTTGGCCTCATGCCCGTCAAACCAATGACATGTTTGGCGATAATGGGCTCAAATTGGTAAGCGATTCCAAAGGCGTATGGGTATACGACGTTGAGGGGAGAGAATGGTTTGACACACTGTCCGGTATGTGGCTTGTTAACATCGGTCACGGTAGGAAGGAAATAGCCGATGCAGTATATGAACAGATGCAGGGTATTTCTTATTCTCCTGGAGGCACTGTTACCCCTGTCACTGCAGAACTTGCAGGAAGAGTAGCTGCATTGGCACCTGACAAACAGGCGAGAATCTATTTTGTTAGCGGAGGTTCAGAAGCTGTTGAAACCGCCTTGAAAATGGCAAAAAATTACCAGAAAAATATTGGAGAGCCCACTAGATACAAGGTAATAAGTAGAAAAGGTTCCTATCACGGAGCAACCCATGCGTGTATGAGTCTCGGCGGTGGAGGAATAGCTGCCCCAGTAAATTATGGGCCTCTAATGCCCGGCAACATCCATATCGAGCAACCTGACGCTTATCGAGGGAGATGCTGTAGCGCCGATGGTGGATGTACGTTGGAATGTGCTAGAGACCTAGAGCGAGCGATACTTCATGAAGGTCCATCAACTGTAGCTGCCTTCATAGGTGAACCAATTTCTGCAGCTTCGGGTATCCATATACCCCACCCAGAGTACTGGCCAACCATACGAGAGATCTGCGACAAATATGGTGTTGTGATGATATGTGATGAGGTTATAAATGCGTTTGGTAGAACAGGAAAAATGTTTGCCACAGAACATTGGAACGTTAAACCGGATATCACCACTGTTGCCAAGGCACTCACCAGCGGTTATCTCCCAATCGGTGCGGCCATTGCTAGCAAAAAAATAGCCTCGGCATTTGAAGGAGATGACAACGACACCTTTAGACACCTCATCACCTTCGGAGGAAATCCTGCCTCCTGCGCGGCTGCTATCGCTAATCTTGATATTATGGAGAATGAAAATATTGTAGATAATGCAGCGGCCATGGGAGACTACATGTATGAACGTCTACAAACGTTGTACGACCACAAAATTGTGGGAGACGTTCGTGGTGGTAAAGGACTCTTAAGTGCGGTTGAATTAGTTAAAGATCGAGATACAAAAGAAAAATTCCCAGCTGAACTGAAATTGGCAGACAAAGCTACCGCAGCTTTACAAAGACATATGATATTGGGTAGGGCAGGAGATTCTATTCCAATCGCACCTCCATTATGCATAACGAAAAATGAAGTGGATCATTTCGTTAGTCAGCTCGATTCAGCGTTGACGGAAATTGAAACCACGTTATAGATTTCAAGCATGCCATATGATGTTTGTATTGTAGGCGGAGGAATAGTTGGACTATCCTCCGCCTATTTCCTAGCCAAATTAGGACTCTCTGTCAATGTTATAGAAAGAGATTCAATTGGCAGTCATGCCTCGGGATTCGCATATGGAAGCCTAAGCCCCCTAGGTGAAGCAGGTCATGCTGAAGATATTTTACCCGAGCTAGAAATAGCCCGAATGGGGATGGATATACATGCCCTGTTTTCGAAAGAATTAGTAGAAACTACCGGCATCCAAACAGATCATCGGTTTCGTCCTGCTTTAGATTTAATCTTCACCGAACCTGAGGCCGTAAACGCCAAAGAACAGGTCGAATGGAGAACAGATGAAAAGGGATATAAAGTTGAATGGCTCAGTAGAGAAGAAGCTTTAAAAATCGTCCCTCATATCTCAAAAGAAATAATAGGGGCAGTGTATACAGAGGGTGTCGCCGACGTAGAACCATACAAATTGATGCTGGCATTAACTCAAGGATGTGAACTACTTGGAGTCAGTATCAATCATGGCAACGTTGTCAATGTGCTACGTAAGGGATATGAAATTCAAATAACCACTGAAAGTGGGTCGGTCACTTGCAAAAATGTCGTCTTAGCAATGGGCCCTTGGATGGGCAGCACCGCAGATTGGCTAGGTGTAAACGTACCGATAAAACCTCTAAAAGGCCAAATATTAAGACTTAATGCACCTGACGTTGAAGTTAACTGTTCGGTCGGATGGAAAGGCAATTACGCATGCACAAAACCAGATGGTCTTCTCTGGGCAGGTACCACTGAGGAGGATGTTGGATTCAACGACATACCAACACCATCAGGAAGAGATCAAATAATAGCATCCCTAAACAAAATGATACCTAATTTAGACGAGGCTGCTCTTGTGCAGCACACGGCGTGCCTTAGACCGCTACCTGTAGACGGAAAGATCATCTTGGGAGCAATCCCAGCCGATCAGAATATATTTTTAGCCACCGGAACTGGTAGAAAAGGTATTCTCCTTGGTCCAGCTATGGGAAACGTAATTTCACAACTCATAACCGGTCAGGAACCTGAGGTCAACATTACCTCTTTTAGCCCTGCCAGATTTAATTAATAACCTAATTACTGAAGTGGTGAGAATTCAAACGGTAGCAAAATTTTATTTTCTTGCTTTAACGGGGCAACCCCTCCTTTCGGAGGCCACACACCTTGAGCTCGCGTTTCTGCCCTAACCTTATTTCGGCTCTCGAAAGAATCATATGCCCACAGATGTATGAATTTGTTAAGTCCCCCAATATCTGAATACCAGCAACCAACCAACGGGGAATATTCTTCTCTTTTTTCGATGGCATTGCCCCATGCATCCAACACTTTAGGAATGTCACCAGGTTTGTAGGTATATATTCTCATCTCATATACAGGGCCTACATCCATGGGGCCCAAAGGTCTCATGAAAGGTGCCGGAAGCATAATATCGCTTTCCATATTCAATATTATGTCATTGTTATCTGGCGGCCAGTCGCCTCCTGATACCGCTTTAGCCCTAATATCAGATCTATGATTAGCATCCTCGTATGGCCATATATGCACCACTTGGTTGAGGGGTCCCATTTCTGTATACCAGAATCCTCCCAACGGGGAGAATTTTAACCTTCCATCCAATTTAGTCTTAGTATTTTCACCAAACTGTTCCACAGTCCTAGGTTTAAGATCGTAGGTCCGGAATTCATATATCATGCTAATGCTCCTACTCAATATACTCTTTGCGCACAAGCCTAACATAACGGAATCGAATAAAATATTTATAGTCAGATTTTAATTTTGGAAAGCATAAATAATTTGAAAATTACATAAGGATTTGAATTGAAAGTACTTATAACCGGCGGGGCCGGATATATTGGGAGTATGGTTTGTCACAGCCTACGTGACCACGGACATGATCCAGTAATAATAGATTCAATGGCTGTAAGTTCTTCCCAAAACATCACCGAATTCCCTTTATATGTCGGAGATATAGCTGATGAGACTTTAATAAATAGCATCATTCAGGATCACCCGGATATCACATCAGTAGTGCACTGTGCGGGGAAAATACTAGTGCCAGAATCCGTAATCCACCCCGATGAATACTATTACGAGAACGTCAGTAAATCACTCGAGTTGTTCAAAAATTTAAAGGCTGTCGGAGTAAAAAAAATACTTTTCAGCTCCAGTGCATCTATATATGAAGCTAGAAATGGAGAAAGTGTCGATGAAAATTCTCCTCTAGACCCACTGAGCCCGTATGCAAAAAACAAGCTTATGACCGAAATGATTTTAGAAGACTTTTGTCATGCTTTTGAAATGGAAGCAATCTCATTGAGATACTTCAACCCAATTGGGGCAGATCCTAAAATGCGATGTGGGCCCAACATCAACAAAAATTCACACCTATTAGGGAATTTGATCCGGGTAGCTGAAGGTACTACAAACAGCATGAACATTACGGGATTTGAATGGCCGACCAAAGACGGTACGGGTGTGAGGGATTACATTCATGTTTGGGATTTGGCTGAAGCCCACGTTGCTGCCTTAGTAACCTTTGACTCAATATTCGAATCTGAATCCAACTTCCAGAAGATAAATGTTGGAGGTGGAAGTCCCACCACTGTTATGGAATTCATTGATACTTTTGAAGAGGTATACGGAAGTAAAATAACGACCGTCAAGGCCCCTCCACGAGATGGGGATACGGCCGGGGCATTCGCTAATATCGAGAAAGCCGCAAGACTGATGGATTGGAGACCTCGGATGTCTGTGGAACAAGGAATAGCGGACGCTATTAAATGGCACAGGAAAAGAACACTTGAGTAAAGTTGCGGTATTCGTTTCATTCAGTACAATTCTGTTAACTAGTTCCTAAGGAGGGATTAATTTGGCTACACTGGCAGACCTAATAGCAAAACATCCATCAGATAAAAACGCAGTTTTAATACCAGGTGGACCGACAACAACCTATGGACAATTCACTGACCAAATAGAGGTAATAGCAGAAACACTTTCAGCTGCAGGGGTAGAAAAAGGTCGTACTGTTTCTATAGTACTTGGAAACGGTTTGGATTTTATGATTACATTCCTCGCCGTTACGAGGACTGGGGCTATAGCAGCTCCTCTTAATCCAGCCTATACAAATGAAGAATTCAAATTCTACATGGAAGATACTGAATCTCAACTTGTTATTATTGGCCCAGACGCAGATATCGCAAAATCTGCCGCTACAGAATTGAATATTCCCATTGCTGTGGCAAATTTGGATAACAGTGGCAAATTATCGATATTTAAAGATGGGTCAGTACTAACTAACCGATCCTCAGTGGCAGCCCCGTCAGAAGATGATATAGCCCTTTTCCTTCACACATCAGGAACCACAAGCAGACCAAAAGGCGTTCCTTTGACCCATGGTAACCTCATGGCATCCTTGGAAAATATAGTTGCCACGTATGATCTCACTCAAGATGATTTAGCTATGGTGGTTATGCCTTTGTTTCATGTACATGGACTTATAGGGGTTTCATTGTCTGCGATGAAAAGTGGCGGAAGTATGGTTATACCGTCTAGGTTCAGTGCAAGCAACTTTTGGCAAATACAGTCAGATACAAATGCGACTTGGTACTCAGCCGTCCCGACAATTCACCAGATTCTTTTAATGAGGGCCGACGAAGATAATGCTCCGAGTCACTCATTCCGATTCATTCGGTCATGCTCTGCAGCATTAGCACCCACCGTTTTCAACGACCTAGAAAGTAGATTTGGAGCCCCGGTACTTGAGGCTTACGGAATGACAGAGGCCTCCCACCAAATGTCCTCAAACCTTTTACCACCAGGACCAAGAAACCCTGGCACCGTTGGAATGGGAACCGGGGTTGAAATCGGCATTATGGATGAAAAAGGTTCCCTATTAGCTACGGATCAGACAGGAGAAGTCGTTATTAAAGGTCCAAACGTAACCCATGGATACCATAACAACCCGTCGGCCAATGAGGAAGCATTCACTAACGGTTGGTTCCGAACCGGAGATCAAGGAATATTATCGGGTGATTCAATCCTAACATTGACCGGAAGACTAAAAGAACTGATCAACAGAGCCGGGGAGAAAATCTCTCCTCTAGAAGTTGATGCAGCGATCCTACGACACCCAAACGTCTCTGAGGCCGTATGTTTTGGAGTGCCTGATGAAAAATACGGAGAAGCTGTCCAGGCTGCGGTTGTAATATCCTCAAACACATCCGAAGTCGACATCCGATCATTTTGTAGTCAGCACCTAGCCGATTTCAAGATTCCGGACCGTGTCTACATCGTGGACGAGCTTCCTCGAACAGCCACGGGCAAAATCCAACGGAGGCATGTAGCAGCCAAATTTGCACAATAAAAACACCGTTTAAGGAAATTCCATGAATAACAACCTGTCCCAAGTAAAAGCCATGACATTTGATGTGTTTGGTACAGTGGTGGACTGGAGAAGCAGTATTGCCAGAGAAATAAAAGAAATGGGTCAGGAAAAAGGGTTCACTTTAGATTGGGACTCATTTGCAGATGAATGGAGATCCGGGTACAAACCCGCAATGGATAAAGTAAGAAATGGTGAGCTCCCATGGACGAAAATCGATACCCTTCACAGGATGATTCTAGACGAAATTTTGACAAAACATAAGATTTCTAATCTGTCGGAAGAAGAAAAGGATTATCTTAATAGGGCTTGGCATCGACTTGACCCGTGGCCCGACTCCGTCGAAGGCCTTACTCTCCTAAAAAAGGAACATATAATAACTTCCTTATCAAACGGCAATGTCGCCCTGCTGGTCAATATGGCCAAGTATGGCGGTTTGCCTTGGGATACCGTCCTTTCTGCTGAAATTGCCCGACACTATAAACCGGACCCTGAGGCCTATCTGAGTACGGGCGAATATCTTGGACTTCCAATACATCAAGTTATGATGGTTGCCGCACACAAAAACGATTTAAAATCAGCAAAAAGTAACGGAATGATGACCGGGTACGTTCCAAGGCCAAAAGAACATGGGATAAACACTGTCGCTGACTACGAAGATGAGGATTATATCGATATAATCGCTGATGATTTCATAGATTTGTCTAAAAAAATGTCGTCTGTTAGAAAATCTCGTTCATAACCTACAAAGAAAGTGACAACCTCTTCTGGAAATATTCTGGTGATGCAATCTGGAGGGTCGACACCTGTAATAAATAGTACCCTTGCGGGCCTTATTAAAAATGGACAGACAGTGTACCCAAAAAGCCGTATTTACGGGAGTTTGCATGGAATAGAAGGTGCTATTGCTGGAAAAATTCCCGATATTACAGAGACTTCTAACGCTCATTTGGAATCTTTGGCAAGGATGCCCGGTGCTGCTTTGGGTAGTAGCAGATACAAATTACTCCCCAATGATTTAGAGCCTCTGCTCAAAACTTTGCAATCTCACGACATCCGAATTCTACATATAATAGGTGGGAATGATTCAGCTGAAACTGGGCTGACTGTTTCAAAAGCGGCCAGGGAAATTAATTACGATATAAAGGTTATCAACCTTCCCAAAACCATCGACAACGACATAGTACTTACGGATCATTCTCCTGGTTATGGCAGTGCTGCCAGATTCATAAGTCAAGCCGCATTTGGAGCTGGCAGAGATGCTGAAGCAATGGGGAAAAATTCTCCAATTTGCATAATTGAAGTCATGGGAAGAGATTCAGGTTGGTTGGCAGCAGCTAGTTCTTTCTATAAAAAAAACAACTACGATGCCCCTCATTTCGTAGGGATACCAGAGGTTCCATTCTCAGAAGAAGATTTTCTTATTTCAATTGAAACTGCATATAGAAATAACGGCTATGCTGTAGCTGTGATTTCAGAGAAAATCAAATCTAAAGAAGGTGTTCTAGGTGAACAGCAATCACCGACCTTCACTGATGATTTTGGGCACAACTATTACGAAAGCCCCAGCAAACAGTTATCGACACTTATTGAGAGAAAATTAGGAGTTAGGTGTAGGTGGGAAAAACCTGGCACAATTCAGCGTTCCTTAATGGATTCAATTTCCACCACAGATCGTGAAGAAGCGTATGCAATAGGTGAAAAAGCCATTGAAATGTCTCAATCTGACATGAGTGAAATTATCTTAACTATTATTAGATCAGAGCAACCAACCTACGGATATTCCATAGAATCCGCTGATCTAAAAAAAGTAGCCGGCAAGACCAAATATTTACCAGAAGAATACAGGCCCAATAAACAAGGTGATACTAGCGATTTATTTAAATCTTATCTACAACCTTTACTAGGAAATCCACTGTATGATACCGAGTCTATTTTCAACCTACACTGAAATTGACTCAATTACCGCTCTAATGTACGATTTTTCCACAAACTAAATAGCCA
>CAYPXS010000053.1:7238-9431 GCA_964414725.1 uncultured Dehalococcoidia bacterium | reverse complement strand
TTCGGACTTAATTGGCTGTTTATTATGTGACTCCAGGTATTGAACTATCCCATTGAGCATGTTTCAAAAACTCTTTCGAGGTCTTATAAAATGATCCCGGCTCTTTTTCGATTTTTGCAAGAAAACCGTTCCGCACCATATTAATTCTAATTTGTACGTGATCTATTGAGAAAAGGTTCCGGTCCTTGATTCCTTCGTGGATATCGTCTTCTGAATATTCTTCACCATCGGCAAAGGCTAGCATTATGAAATGCAACGCAACCAGTTTCTCTTTGGCTTCAGTCGGGAAATCAGGGAGCATTGCTATGTCGTTTGTCCAACGACTAAATAAATTTTTATAATAATCAGGAGTTATAAGTAGCTGCGGCACTTACCCATCACCCACCATTATGGGTTTATTTATTTCTATTCCTGTCCACTAGACTGGCTTTTGAGGAAGTTTTCTATTTCCTCAACCATATCAGTCCCAGTGGGCATATCATTTTGGGATCCGTTAGCCTCATCATACTGGCTTTCCAGCCGAGATACGTAAGAACTCACCTCGGGTTGTTTCGAAATGGCGTTGGATATTTCTTCCTTAAAGGCTTGTCCGGCTAAATCCAATTCACTCATATCTAGGTCTATATCTACGAGGCTTTTTAAGCGTTCCAATAATGCGAAGCTTGTTACCGGATTTGGAGAAGTTTGCACATAGTGAGGGCAGTGACCCCAAATATTTGCATGGGGGATATGGTTTTTATTACATGCCTCTGCAAAGGCGGAATGTATTCCCGTTGGTCCCTGATAGCCGGAATTCCGTATTCCTAGCCATCTGGCTTTTTTACTCAATTCTCTGCTGCTGGCCCGACCGGTTATTTTTACCTCTCTTGTATGGGGAACTGCATCAAGTAGTGCCCCTAAAGATACAATTAGCTCTACTCCAGACAATTTTGCTACCTCTAAAACAGTATCTGAAAATGTTTTCCATTTAAGGTTGGGCTCTGTACCTACATACATCAAAATACCGTTTTCAGGGTTACTTTCCGGAACATAGCTGTAGAATTCGTTCGTTGGCCACTTTATAATTCGTTCTTTTCTTCGATTGATTCTGGTCTGAGGTCTGTTCACGGTGAAATCGTAGTAATTCTCGGGATCTATTTCTGCGATTTTTTTACTGGGTAATTTACGGACCATATATCTAATAGCTCGGGTGGCAGCCTCCGCAGCGTCTGGCCATCCTGCAAAGGCGACAACCATGGTAGTGAGCTTAGTCTTTGGGGTCTCGTGAACGATCAAGCCGTCCATATGGTGCTCCATTGCTGCTGAATTTACTCGAGTTTAACACTTTACACAATATAATCCAACAAAGTTTTTTGAATATCAGGATATTGTGTTTTTAGAACATTAAGCAATTAATTGTCGATATACTATATAGAGGAGTAGATCGGCTTTTTGGTTAGAGGATTTAAAGATATGGAATTATCTCTTCACTCATGGAAATTTTTGAGGTATCAAATAACAAAAAACACTGACTGGTATTGTGTTTTTGTACGGACAAATTCTGGGCAAGAGACTTTGGTCGAATTCACAAAAGGCGCACAATCAAATGGAGTAGGCAGGCTTATTAACGAAATTTTATCAGCTATTTCTGAGGGGAATATTCCTGAAGAAGCTAATTTGGTGGAATTTACGGGCATCGAAAAAAATGTTGAGAGTGGGTCAAATATGGCGGCTGCATTAAGCACTGTTCGCACTCTTATTACCCAATTAAATTCGCTTCATCATAATCTACCTATTTGTGCGTATATCAGTGGGCAATTTCCGTCGGATATAGATTTGTACGCAAATATAAATAGGGGTTTGTTTGCTACGGATCGGTCTCCTGAAGAATTCGGGAAAGCTGCCTACAGGGCTGTGGCTAAGGGTTTCAAAGTGATTAAATGTGCGCCATTTGACGAAATACAACATCCGAACCCAAAAGATATTGATTTTGTTGTGGAAAAAGGTATTGACCGGCTATTGACTGTGAGACAAGAGGTAGGCTCAGAGGTAGAAATTTTAGTAGATTGCCATGGAAGATTTGAGGAGGCCTCTTCTAGAATAGTTGCAGAATTAATGAACCCAATTGGAATTGGTTGGTTCGAGGAACCACTGGATCCGATTGGCTTTCCTGCAGAATTAGCCGAACTTGCTAAAGATATAAGTATGCCGATA
>CAYPXS010000053.1:0-7138 GCA_964414725.1 uncultured Dehalococcoidia bacterium | reverse complement strand
TATTTTTCGGCGAGCATATCATAGGCAAGATGCAACATGACTTTGGCTCCGCTTACCAGACTTTTGATTCCAATAGATTCATCTGTACCATGGGCTTTGCTAAGCATAGGGTCGTCTTCAGGATGAGAACCAGAAAAACCGTAGGTAGTTACCCCAAGTGGCCTTGTAAATCTTGAGTCAGTAAAACCGGTACTGATGGCGGGCACGAATTGAACATCCTCTCTATCCACTGCTTTTTTTGTAGCCTCATGCAGGCTAGTCATTAGCTCGGTCTCAAAAGGAGAAGAATTTGGTACAGCCATGTAGTCTATTGAATACTCTATCCCTGGTATTCCGTCTAATATTTTGTCCAGTTCCTCTCTTAAATAATCGTCTGTTTGATGTGGCAAAGTTCTGACATCGCAAGTAAGTCTAATTTGTTCTGGTACGCTGTTTGACTTAATTCCACCGTTAATCATGGTTGGGGTTATTGTCATCCTAGATAGGGCCTTGAGCATTGAAGCGAATCTTGGATTATCATCTTCTTGCTCCTTGATGATTTCGTCCACGTTCCCTGATGACGGTTTGTGTTCAATTGCAAATGTCGATAGGTGTTCAAATAGACTGGTAGAGGTATCCCGTTCTGCCTCGTATTCTTCTATTCTGTTTAATACTTGAGACAGTCTATAAAGTGCGTTTGTTCCTTGCCAAGGAACTGATGCATGCGAGCTTACCCCTTTAACATCTATTTCTATTTGCAGTCTGCCTTTTTCTCCTACGCCGAGAACATAAGTCAATGATCCAGCCGCTTCTATTGGTGAACCTCCTCCTTCATTCACCGCAAATGGAGCTTGCAATCTCTCTGGATAATTTTCAGCTAACCAGCCAAATCCGTATCTACCGCCGTGTTCTTCGTCTGCCCCTGAAACTAGTGATAGAGTATCTTTTAATGTGACTCCATTTTCTTTTAGTACTCTCATTGCCATTAATTGAGCCGATAAAAGACCTTTACAATCGGATGCGCCACGACCGTATATTCGACCTTTGTGAATCTGCCCGCTGAATGGTGGAAATGTCCACTTATCTTCATCTTCTACCGGTACAACATCTGTATGGGACATAAATAGGAGTCCGAGTTTTCCAGAAGACCCCTCTATGTTTGCGATGATATTGCCTCTGTTTGGGGATGATTCTAGAATTTCAGAATCGATTCCCACAGCAGATAACCAATCTGAAATGTAGTTGCATACAGGAGTTTCGTCTCCTGTTGGCATAAACCCTGTATTAACTGAAGGGATTTTGACCAAGGCCTGTTCCAAAGCGATTAGTTCATCTTCAAGGTCATCAATTTGTTTTAGCATTTGATCAAGGTTTGGCATATTTGCACCCGTTTTTTTACATTATTGAGTTCAAGGTCATTAAAAGTGCAATACTTTTGGAATCTTGTATTTCACCTAATCGTATAAGTTTCTGTAATCTTACTATTGGGATTTTTTCGATCGATATATCTTCATCATAATCCTGAGGCAGCTTTTTGGGCACTAGGTCTCGGGCTATAAAGCCATAAATGTACTCATCTGTAAAACCTGGGCTTGTCCAGAATCCAAAAATAAGTCTCAGGTCACGTGAAGTGTATCCTACTTCTTCTTGTAACTCTCTAAGCGCAGCTACCTCTGGTTCCTCTTCAGGTTCTATTATTCCAGCTGGTACCTCTAGCAAATCTACCTTCGCTGGATGTCTGTATTGCCTTACAAGCAGCACATTATTTTCAGAGTCTACCGGAACTATAGCGACAGCAGGTTTGTGTTCCACAACCTCGCGTTCCGCTTTAACTCCAGTTTTTAACAACACCTCATCAATTTTGACGTTTATGATATTGCCTTCATAAACCTTTTTACTATTGATGGTGCGATCAAGTTCTAAATTTTCCATTTTTATTTATTCCAAAGGTCCTTCAGGAGGGCGCTGAGATCTGTAAGCGAGTCCGAGACGCATATTTAAGGCTGTGTAAAAGAAGTCAGGTTTTTCTGAACGTAGGAACCTAGCATCGTAAGGACTTCTTTTTACGATGACTTTTTCTCCTGGCTGTACTTCGGAATCCACAAAACCATCCGCACTTATGGATGCCAAATAGTTTTTAGAAGCCTCTAAAGATACTGTAGAGGCCGGATCAAGAACCAGTGCGTCCCGTAGGCCTGTATGAGCCGCTACTGGTTGTAGAATCATCATCTCGGCTTCGGGAAATACAATGGGACCACCGGCGGAAAGTGCATAGCCAGTACTACCGGTAGCTGTGGATACTATGACCGCATCGGCCCTGTAATTGGTTAAATGAACATGGTTTACTGATGCCTCTAATTCGACTAATCTAGAAACCTTTCTACTTCCAACAGTAATATCGTTCAAGGCATGAATTGATAATCTGGGAGTTCCTCCCTTTGTTGGGATTACGTCGGCTTGTATCATCATTCGCTTTTCTGTCCGAATACCATTATCGGGCGAGGATCGGTAATTGATGTATTTAGGAAGAGCCGAAACTGCCTGATCAGGCGATAATTCTGCCATAAATCCTACCTTGCCCATTTTTATTCCAACTACAGGAAGTTCAAATGGGCTTATCACTCTTACTGATCTAAGTATGGTGCCGTCTCCGCCGACTACAACTACCAGATAAGTCGCTGTCAATTTGTCAGTGTTATCTGATAAATTTCCGGCCGAAGTAAGCCAGGAACCATTTACTAGACCTAGTGACTCTATAATCTCTTCGGCCTTCAATTTGGTGTCAGGAACTTGGGAATTGTATATAAAGGCTATCAAATTATTTTCTGACATAATTATCTAGAAACCTTTTGATTCTCATCCGGTTTATTAAGTATCTATCTTACCAATACTTAACTATTTTAGTTAACCGACTATGGTACTGATTGCTTCGCGAGCTAATTCGATTATAGGTCTTGGATATAAACCGAAGGCAACGGTACCAACAATGGATATAACAGCTGCTGACAAGGGCCCGGTGCTGGGCTTTATTTGAGAATTTTCTGATGCGCTATTCATGAACATTGTCTTAACAATACGCAAATAGTAATAAGCTGAAATAACGCTATTGATTACTCCTACAAAAGCTAACCAGGTCAAGTTAGTTTCAACTGCAGCTCCAAAAATATAAATTTTGGCCATGAATCCAATAGTAGGTGGTATGCCTATAAGTGAAATCATAGATATGGTCATTATTCCTGCTAAAATCGGAGATCTTTTTATTAACCCAGAAAAGGAATCTATAGAATCATCTCCGGAATTTTCAGATACTGCGGTTATAACCGCGAAAGCAGCCAAATTTGTGAAGGTATATCCAGCTAGATAGACTAGTATGCCCACTGGTCCAGAGGTATTAAGTGTTGTGTCACTTGCCATAGCAGCCAAACCGACCATTACATAACCAGCTTGGGCGATGGTGCTGTAGGCTAGCATTCTTTTAATGTTATTTTGTTTTATTGCTATGAGGTTGCCAACTGACATAGAAATTGCGCTCAAAACTGCCATCATACTGGTCCAGTCAGAAGATAGAGCTTCATTCTCAAAAACCATGTATAAAATTCTCAAAATTATTGCGAACCCAACCGCCTTACTTGCTACCGATAAGAAGGCTGTTATTGGAGTTGGAGCTCCTTCGTATACATCTGGCGCCCACATTTGAAATGGAACAGCAGAGATTTTGAATCCGAAACCCGCTGTTATTAAAATTACACTGAATAAAAGTACACCATGGTCGGATATGCTGCTGGAACCGGAAAGTTGGGATGCTATTGCCAGCCCAATTTCTGATAAATGGGTGCTGCCTGTAAACCCATAAATTAACACCATGCCATAAAGAAGAACGGCAGAGCTAACCGCGCTCAAAATTAAGAACTTCATTCCTGATTCTGCAGATTTCTTTTCTCTTATGAAAGCAGCCAATGCGGCTGTTGGTAAGGCTGTTAGTTCTAGAGCTATGTATATCGTTATCAACTCTGTGGCAGATGCGAGTAACATCATTCCGGTCGCGGATAATAAAATTAGTGAGTAATATTCGCCTTGATGTTTGTCAAATCTTTTTGCGTATGTGACTGAAGTTAGGATAACCAGGCCTGTAGCAAGAATAATGATGTATTTGAAAAATATACTAAAGTTGTCTACTTGTATTGTTCCTTTGAATCCCCCTGCAGCACTTTCTTGGGCTAAGCTGATACAAAAATACAAAGGTACTAATAGGCCTACTAGACACAGAGGGGCTAGTAATTTTTTATTAGATGAAAAAAGATCTACTATGATTATGAGACCAGCAAGCAAAACCATGCTGATTTCAGGAGTAATTAATTCTAAATCGATGTAATCCATTAATTAGCCCCTGTCATACCCAGCATTTGTGATATCCCATCTGCGAAAACATCAGACACAAATGCTGGGTATATTCCTACAGCTATTATTGAGATAATTAAGATACCAATTGGAATTACCTGCACTGCTGTTGCATCACCAATTTTCTCAAACTGTGTCTTCTCAGGCCCAAACATGGATCTTTGTATCATCCATAATATGTATCCAGCGGTTAGTACTACTCCAAATGCAGCTATTATTGTAGCTAATTTGAAAGCAGGGAAGGCTCCAACGAATATTGTTACCTCAGCCACGAACCCACTAGTTCCCGGTAACCCTAAAGATGCCAAACCTGCAACCACCAGGGATACCGTGAGTATTGGCATGCGACGGGCCAGGCCGCCAAGGTCTGGAATGTGGCGTGTGTGTGTTCTCTCATAGATAAATCCTATTGTTAAAAACAAAAGTCCAGTGATGGTTCCATGAGTGAACATTTGTAGGGCGGCTCCGGTCACCGCGAGAGATGATGTTATTTCACCACCTACAGCTACAGCCGATAATCCTAACAATACGAAACCCATATGGCTTACACTGCTATACGCGATGAGCCTTTTTAGGTCCGTTTGCCGTATTGTTATGGCTGCTCCGTAAATAATGTTTATTACCCCAAACAAGGCTAATACCCATGCATATTTTTCGATCTGTTCAGGAAACATTCCGGTAGAAACTCTCAAAAGTCCGTATCCACCCATTTTCAATAAAACACCAGCCAGCATCACACTGGCGGCAGTAGGTGCGTCTGTATGAGCGTCGGGTAACCAAGTGTGAAAAGGGACAACGGGCAGTTTAACAGCGAAGCCTATGCTCATGAATAAGAAAAGTAGGCCCATTGGCATTATGAGGTTAGCCGTCGGCATTAATTCTGAAATTTTCATCATATCGAAGGTGCCGGTGCCCGCAAATATGACCAATATACCAATTAGCATGAAGGCGCTACCAAGAATCGTAAATATTAAAAACTTCATCGCAGAATATTCTTTTCTTCCCGTACCCCAAATAGATATTAGGAAGAACATAGGAATTAATTCTAGTTCCCAGAAAAGGAAGAAAAGAAGGAAATCCATTGAGGTGAACACACCTACTACTGCACCCTGCAGAGCGAGCAACCACATGAAATGTTCTTTAGTTCTTACTGATACGTTCCATGAGGCGAATATTGAGACGATGCCTAGTAATCCAGTTAATAAAATCAGCGGAGCGCTTATGCCGTCAATGGATAAGAAATACTGAACTGGAAATGATTCAGGGAACCATGTTGTCAGTTTTTCTGACATGTCATCCCCGTTTTGTCTATGGGCTATGAATATATAACCTGTGATCGCAAGTTCCACAATCGATGCGGCCAAGGCGAAACCACGGGCGGTTTTCCCATGCAGGAAAACGGCCACAATCACCGCTGATATAAGCGGTAAAAATATGGCTATACTTAATATCCCAGGTATTTCCACAAATTCTCCTAATTACATTCCAAATATATATATCGCAGCTATTATTATTATTCCGACCGATGTGACAGTCGCGTACATTTGAGTTTGACCAGTTTGAAGTTCTCTAATCAAACTACCGAAATTAGCTCCAAGCCACCCGACAATATTTACGATTCGGTCGACTATGTTTCGGTCTATCCAGTCAGAGATCTGAGCTATTCCGCGGTAATAAATTTTGCCAGTTATGAATCGCTCGTATGCTTCGTCAAAGTAATATTTATTTAGAAGTAATGTGTATATAGGACCGGAAACTCTACCTAGAGTAGAGGGAGCCAAATAAGGATTTCGTTTGTACATTGCCCAGGCAAGAAGTATTCCTAATAAAGCAATTGACAACGAAACAATGGCTAATAGGTAATTAAATTCATGGTGGACTGTGTGTACGTGGTAAGTGTAATCCAGGGCTTTACCCAGAAATTCGTATGTGAACCAATGTTTTGGGATTCCCATATTAACGATGGGATTTACCAAAAAACCTATAATTACAGCTGGTATTGCTAGAATTATCATTGGCAAAACCATGGGAAATGGTGATTCTGCAAGATGGACTGGGCCATGTGCTTGGGCTTCAGGATCCTTTTCTGACCCTCCCCGGAAATCACCTTCAAATGTCATAAATAGGGCTCTAAACATATAAAAGGCTGTCATAAAGACTGCAATAATTGCTAAGAGGAATCCCATCATGCTTATGCTTATTAAATCTCCATGCTTGAAGGCGTTCAAAAGAATTTCATCTTTACTCCAAAAACCTGCTAGTGGGAATATGCCTGCGAGGCTTAAGCTTCCTATGAGGAAAGTGATATAAGTGATCGGCATTTTCTTTCGTAATCCACCCATATAGCGCATATCAAAAGTTCCTGTTGCATGATTGACGCTGCCGGAACCCAGAAATAGAAGTGCTTTAAAAAAAGCATGGGTGAATAGATGGAAGATAGCCGGCCCATACGCGCCAACTCCTAGAGCCAACATCATAAAGCCCAATTGGCTTACCGTCGAATAGGCTAGGACTCTTTTTATATCATTGGAAACAAGTCCCATAGTTGCAGCAAATATGGCGGTAACTCCTCCAATTATGGTGACTATCGTCATAGCGTCTGGGGAATGTTCGAAAATTGGAAAAAATCTGGCTACTAAGAAAACCCCAGCCGTAACCATAGTTGCTGCATGTATGAGAGCGCTTACAGGTGTAGGTCCTTCCATTGCATCAGGTAGCCAGGTATGGAGGGGAAATTGTCCTGACTTACCAATAGCACCAA
>CAYPXS010000052.1:5645-9474 GCA_964414725.1 uncultured Dehalococcoidia bacterium | reverse complement strand
AGGTTCGAACTGACGACCTGCTGTTTACAAAACAGCTGCTCTACCACTGAGCTACGTCGGCGTGCGTGTTTACTACTAAGAGTCTAACTCAATAGTGGTTATTTTGCTAAGTGAATTAGATATCATTGCACTGGACTGATATTATTGGCTCCCTGTTTCCTTAAATATCCTTTTTTATATAATTTATGTGACTAATATATCTAAATGCATTAGGATCCCAACCAAACTAAAATGAGTGCTGAAATAATAGTTTATGGAGCCCAGATAATAACCGGGCTAGCCACACTGGTTGTTGCTTTTGTTCTAGTTTTCCAGCTGAAACAACAACGATTGGTTGCACAGCGAGAACTCGTATTGGATATTAATAAACAACGCCAAGATCTGGCTATCGCTGTCGCCAATAACCCCGATTTATCAGATATAAATTTTAGAGGCGGTCACGACTTTGGGGGCCTGAACAATCAATCGGAACGAATTCGGTTCAACAGGATGTTTGCGGCAGAAATGAGTTTGAGCAACATAGCGCAGGAATACGCTGATCTGCTTCACGTGGATCCGGATATGGCCTTAAAAACAAGTTTTGCCCTCTTTCCTGGGAGAAGAAAATTCTATAAAGAAAGTTTGATAAGGTTTACGCTACCAACGCCATTTGTAGAAAAAGTTGACCAATATATAAAAGACATTGAAGATAATGTAGGAGAAGATGGTCAAGATATTTCAGTGTTAGATCCCGAGATGAGACGCCAATAGGCAAGGAGTAATGCAATGCCGGAACTTATGCGATATTTAAACGAAAGAAATATTGAGATTGGCTCAAGGATTCCCGATTTCCTGCTTGTAGACCAAGCAGACAAGACATTAAGACTTCGGGATTTATCAGGCTCTCCTGCAGTTCTTTTTTTCTACCCCAAAGACGGGTCCGAAGGCTGCACTGTTGAAGCCTGTGAATTTCGAGACGTGTACGATGATTTCAAACAACTTGACTGTCCAGTTTATGGAATCAGCCCAGATACCATTGAGTCACACAATTCCTTCTCGAAGGAACATGAATTGCCCTTCAATTTATGTGTAGACCCAGATAAACAGATGATCAATGAATATGGCGTAATGGGCGAATACCAATTAACCGAAGCAGAGGCAGATTACCTGAAATCAACATATGGTTCACCAATAACTGACGAAAACAGGCTGGTGACTATAGTGCGGTCCACTTTTCTTATCGACAAAGATGGAATATTGGTACATAAGTGGATGAATGTAAATTTCCGCGGCCATGCCAGTAGTGTAAGAGACCAGCTTCACAAATCCTTCAAGTTCGACATAGCTTTCTAAAAAATGTCTGTTCGTTAGGCTCGCTAGTCCCACTCCCATTCAACGTCCCCGATGCGAACCGTGTCTCCTTCTGAGATACCTGCATCTTCTAAAGCTTTCACAACCCCTGTTTTTTGCATGTGTTTGTAGAATTGCATTCTGGCAAGCCAGTCTTCGTAGTCTATTCTCTGTGCGATTCTTTCCACTCCAGGTGCTTCAACTATATATACTCCATCTTCCTGATAAACAGAAACACCCCTGCGCCTTGGTTCTGGTCGTATCGTTGGAATACTTGTTTCCTTTGAATCAAGCGAAAGCTTGGAAGGAATTGTGCTCGGCTGTTCAGATAGAACCTGAACAACTTCGTCCATCATTGGCCCGACACCCTCTCCGGACACAGCTGAAATTATATGAAATTTCCACGCATCTTCACCCATAGAATCCCGGATGTCTTCAGCCAAGACACTAACCTCTTCTAAATCGACCTTGTTAATGGCCAAAATTTGCGGTTTCCCGATTAAGGCTTCATCAAACATTGCAAGTTCTTTATTAATCTTATGAAAATCACCGCTGGGGTCTTCAGAGGTTCCATCGACAAGATGTATCAGAACTCGAGTTCTTTCTATGTGGCGAAGAAACTCATGGCCTAAACCAATTCCTTCATGGGCACCCTCAATTAGACCAGGGATGTCTACCATTACAAAATCTTTCTCTCGATGCTCCACTATCCCAAGAACTGGGTCAATCGTCGTAAATGGGTAGTTAGCGATCTTTGGACGAGCAGCAGTAAGAAATGTTATGAGACTAGATTTCCCCGCGTTTGGGACCCCTATTATCCCAACATCCGCTATTAATTTCAGTTCCAATCTTAAGGACGCTTGAATCCCTTCTTCTCCAGCCTGAGCTATTACGGGATATTGGCTCGTCGAAGAAGAATATTTAACATTTCCATAACCACCTCTGCCTCCTGCCGCAGCCAGATATTCTTCCCCAGAATTCAATAAATCAGCGACCACGTTATCGTCTTCATCTATTATTTGTGTTCCTATCGGAACTCTAATAACAACATCATTGCCATCTTTTCCATGTTTCTTTGCCTTGGAACCATTTGCTCCATTGCCTGCTGAGAAATTCTTCTCATATCTGAAATTAATTAATGTGTTCTCGTTGTGATCCCCAGCGATTATTACATTTCCTCCTCTTCCACCATCACCACCATCAGGCCCTCCCCTTGGAACAAACTTTTCATGGCGCCCACTAATAGCGCCATCTCCACCAGAACCACTTATTATTTGTATTAATACGCTATCTATCATTTATTTGTTTCCAAAGGTTTTAAGTAATAATACTAACAATAAACCTGTTGACTTAGTGGAAACACAGCTATGTTAGGCGGTGTATATAATTAAATTTTATCATGAGAAATTGTGTATTTATTGTTGATTATATTGAGATCTTGTGGATGTCTGCCACGGTATTGAAACAATGTGGATAATGATGGTTTTTATCCACCAATCTATCCTCTTACTATTAACTAAATTCACTTATAATTGCCCTAGATATCCACAGTCGGGGTGGAAGATGTTTTCTTGAGAAGTAAAAATTATGCGTCGAGGAGATAAATGGAAGAAATGGCACCTTATATTAAAAACAAAACATTAGTAAGCGAAATGTTCAGCGAACCGAACTTATTTCAGTCATATTTGGATGTGGAGGCAGCGTTGGCCAGAGCCCAGGCTAGTCAAGAAATAATCCCAGCTACGGCCGCCGAGATAATTACTCAAAAAGCTAAGCTCGAGTTGTTGGATCTACAAAACATTTATGACGGATTAGACAAAACAGGGCACCCTTTAGTTCCCTTAATTTGGGAGTTAGATAGAGTGTGTGGGGAAGAAGCGGGAGGATATATACACTGGGGTGCGACGACCCAAAACATTACGCAAACAGGAAAACTTGTATTAATTAAAAAATGTCATAACAGCTTCCTACAAGATCTTGGAAATTTACTTCATATACTTGGAGATTTGGCAGAAGAAACAAAAGATTATGCTATGCCCGGCAGAACCCATGGTCAGCATGCTGTTCCAGCGACTTTCGGATATAAAGTCGCAGTTTGGATAGATGAGCTAATCCGACATGTTGACCGCTTGAAAGGAAGCGAGGAACGTGTTTTTGTAGCTATGCTGGGAGGAGGAGCAGGCACCATGGCCTCCGTTGGTCTTGAAGGTCTCGAAACTCAAAGGTTGATAGGCGAAGAACTAGGATTGGGTTCGATGACGATGCCTTCCAGGGTGATTGGTGACCACCTTACAGAATATATTACGATCCTCGCTATGCTCGCCGCCACGGCTAGTAAAATGTCGAGAGAGATATATACCATGATGAAACAGGAATTTGGCGAAGTGGAAGAACCGGTTCCCTTGGGTGCGGTTGGGTCGTCAACAATGCCTCAAAAACGGAATCCTCGTTTATGCCAAGATGTTGTCGCCTGGGCTTCAGAAATAAGGACATATGTGCC
>CAYPXS010000052.1:3673-5545 GCA_964414725.1 uncultured Dehalococcoidia bacterium | reverse complement strand
AAGGCCCACGATGCAGTCTATGAGGCAGCTCAAAGATCTGTTAATGAAAACAGGCCATTCGCCGAAACTCTACAAGAGGAACCTGAAGTGGCTACCCAATTAACAAAAACGGAGATTTTAGGACTATTGGACCCAGAACAATACACCGGCCTGTGTTCACATTTTGCGAAAGAGTTTTCGATTAAAGCGAAGCAAAAGAGCAAGGAACTAATCGGCAATTAGAAGGCTAGATATTTATTGGTAATTGTTTTGGAATCACGCCTGCTTTTCTTAGCTGATCAATTTTTTCTGTGGTTATACCTAACTCTTTTAATACGTCGATAGTGTCAGCTCCGAAAACAGGTGGAAAAACATCTTGCAGAGGGGTCTTAGACATATGAACGGGATTGCCGGACCAGGTAGTTTTGCCCCATGAGGAATTGATTTCCTGGGAATTTGAATAATCCTTGCCTCTGATGAGCCCTCGCGCATGATTAAACTCATCTTCATGGATTTCGGCAGCGGTCGTATTTTTAACCAAGGGGATTTGGGCTGATTTCATGGTTTCTACCCAGTAGTCAGAAGGCTTGGTAATGAAAATTTCCCCCAACATCTCTCGAAGAAGAAGATCGTTCTCAGACCGTGAAGCCTTGCATGAAAAAACTTCCATAGATTGAAGATGTGAAAATTCATCAAGGACACAAAGCTTTTCCCATTGATCCTCTGAAAAAGCACTTAAGAATAACCAATTATCCGCTGATTCATACAAACCGGCCAAAGCATTTAGTCCACGGACCCTAGGGCCACCAACATCATCTCGCACATAATTTTTATGATTAACATGATAGGGGGCGGAAATCGTGGCTGAGGTGTGAGATAAAGCAGCTTCAATATGCTGACCCTTCCCGGTTTTTTCTCTTTGCAAAAGAGCCATCATTACGCCGTAGGCTGCGGCTATTCCTGTCCCGTAATCATTTAAAGTAAAGGTAGCTGGGCGAGGTTGGCCGTCACCTCCACTGTTTCTTAGTTGTACGCCGGTTGCAGCTTGAGCGTTCTGCTCAAAACCTGGCCTAAACTCCCACGGCCCAGACCTGCCGAAACAATTGATTGAGGCGTACACAATGCCTGGATTTTTTGTTCTGACCTGTTCATATCCTATTCCGAGTCGATCTGTCACTCCTTTTCTGAAGCCTTCTAAAATAACGTCAGCGGAATCAACTAACTTGAGAAATGTGTCTAACCCCTCAGGGGCCGAGATGTTTAAAGCGATGCTTCGTTTTCCTCTCCCGACGTCCAGCCATGGTGTCAACTGGGGGGGCCTATGCTCTGGGTCAATTTTTATTACTTCGGCACCATACTGTGCAAGAGTTCTTCCACACGTTGGTCCGGCGAGAACAATACATAAATCAAGAACGCGAATACCAGCTAGAGGTAAATTAGTCATGAGATATTCTCAATCTGGTTGCTGAGCCGGACAATTTTTCCCGGTTGCTTCATTTCACCTAAAATCGGATCCTCCACAGTAATGGTAGTTCCCGCTGCAATAGAGTGCTCCGAATCTAGCCATTCATCGATACTGCGACACATAGTGCCAGGGATTCCTAGGTCAGCCATAGTATTTTCCCATTGGAGCGCTGTTTTTCCTAACCAAATCTTCGCAAATTGGTTGGTCCACTGTTTGCGGGTTAATTCATTAGTCAATAGGGTTTTGGAATCAGTGAGAGGTTCTAGCCATTCGATATGATCGATACTTTCAAGAAACGGTCGCAGGAATCTTGGGAGGGAGATGTTGACATTAACCCAACGGTCGTCTTTACAACGGTAGAATCTTTTTATGACGGGATGGCCTTCTTGGTTTCCATGAGATCTCTTTGAATGTCTTACTAACGCTGA
>CAYPXS010000052.1:0-3573 GCA_964414725.1 uncultured Dehalococcoidia bacterium | reverse complement strand
GCTCCCTGGTCAGACAACAGCATTCCCAAAATAGACCCTACAGGGTATGAGCTGAATTCAACGACTTTATATCCAGTTAAAGGACCTATTTTATTAACTCCGTTCAATTCTTATTTATACTGATCAATACCAACGGTAGCTGCCGTCGGGCCAGAAGGGAAAACTAAAGTTTTGGCCCTATCAGCTCCCACAACCACAATGTCAATATTTGATGAGGAATGTAATAGAGGAACTTCAATACCAAGGCGCTCTTCCTCGGTTTTGTCTTTTAGCCAGTTCCATCTTTCATCCACCCGTGCGTCGTTAATCGGCATATATTGGATCATTTTACCTAGGCTAGTATTTGCATGACTATGGATAAAGTCTTTTGCATCTTGTTTGGAAAAACCTTCACCGCCTACGGGTCCAGCTACATCAGGAGGCATAAATATTAGTCTTTGATGGCCTTCTGCGTGACTCGCTCCTAAAGTTGTATTACCAAAGGTTATTCCGTAGGCCAAGGTTTTTAAAAGGCCATCTGCTGAGGTGTTGCCTTGGTCTTGAACATCTAGTTCACCGTCTGTAATAAATATCGAAACGGTATTCTCTGTTTTTGAGAAACCCCTATCCTCCGAGTATGAAGGCCACGGGCTCATTTCTTCGTTTTCTGCAACGCAATGAATAAATTTTCTGGTTGTCCCTATAGTGTCCATGTCCATTTTGTTTGGATACCACATTCCAATGTTTTTCAAGCATAGATAGAAGGCTCTTCCTATAGTGATGTTAATTTCATTGTCGCGACCAGGACCTAGAGCAGATCCAGGATTCAATCCAACTTTCTTTGCAATTGGCCCGTTCACCATCAGAATGGGGGCATGGGGGCTTGTTGACATTAGAAGCGACTTTCCGCCATGTGAGCCCATCTCGGAAAGACATTTAACGGCAGCGATAATTATTGGCATATGGTCTGCTTTGGCCCCAGCCATTGCGGCATTTATAGCAATTTTTTCAACTGTGGCTAATCCGAATCCGGGTGGCATGTCACAGACTACATGATCTGCCGGAAGAGAAGTTCCCGAGATGAGTTCCCTAACCTTCTCCTCCGTCGGAGGATAGATTGGTAATGCATCTGACCAGTCTTTAAGGGTGAAATCTTTGTTCATTTTAAGTACGGCATCATACCGATCTTCGCCTTCAAACCGAATGACCGATTCTTGCTGCTCTATTACGGATACGTCCTTTCCTTCTGAAGTTAATGTCTGAATTAGATCGTCAATAACTTCTTCAGTTTGGCTGACACAAAGATCATCCGCTAGATTTCGGTAGATTCTGGGAACGACCACAAATTGCAGATCTGGCATACCAAAGGCTTTACTGCTTGCTTTGGCATCGTCGGTAAACCTACCCGATACAATTGGAACGGCGGGTTTTCCCATCTTTTCTATTTCTATCATGTCGTGGCACATCCACGACGCGCAGGTCCCTCAATCGGCAGTGGCCCCAATTACCACGTCACATTCCTCTGCTGCCTGCTTCACGATATGTGGAGGAGAAGGATAGTTGCCTCCGGTATAGAAATTTACAGAAACGTTAGAAAATCTTTCCTGGATCATTTCGCCGGCACGATTTAGTGCCAAATCACCACCATGGGTACCACTCCAGACTAGGCCAACTGTCGCTCCTTCTAAAGTCGATGGTCTTTGGTTGGGTTTGATGATATTCATCATGCCCCGTTGTTGAGCTACAGGGTTAAGAACTGATAATAAATCCACGTAATACTCCTTACCTTCAATGCTTCTTTCATTTTCACTAAATAGCCAGTTAGTGTGTGCGAAATGTTGAATTTTCCGATTATACAGGAGAGATAATTCTTTGAATAACAATTGAATTAAAGTAGTTTTGATGAATAAATATAAAGAGTGACTATAATTTGCCTATGGAAAATATTTCTGAATCTCAAATTGACATGGTCATTGCCACACATAATTTAGGAAAGATGAACGAGATGTGGAAAATGCTTTCCGAGACAACTTACAATCCCCTTTCACTTGACGACGTACAAATAAATGAAGAGGTTGAAGAAACAGGAGTAACATTTCGAGAAAACGCGATACTGAAAGCGAAAACGTATGGCAAGTTATGCGGAAAGCTAACCTTAGCCGATGATTCCGGTATTGAAGTAGATGCCCTGGAAGGACAACCAGGTATTTATTCAGCCCGATATGGTGGTGAGGGCAAAGACGACAACGACAGAAATGAACTCCTGTTAAAAAACTTATCTGGTATATCGGAGGATAAGCTTACTGCTAGGTTCAGATGTGTTGTTGCTTTATGGAATCCTATTAACGATACCTCGGTGACATTTGAAGGTAGAATTGAGGGCAAAATTACTCGGAATGTAAGAGGAAGCAATGGATTTGGTTATGATCCGCTGTTTTTCTTTCCCGAGAAAAATAAAACATTGGCGGAGTTAAGCATCCAAGAAAAAGAAGTTGTTAGCCACAGGGGTAAAGCGATGAGAGAGGCCATTATGTACTTGGAACAAAACGAAAGTAGTCTTCGAGGACACTAATAATGAACAACGTACCAGTGGTGGACACATTTAAGAGGCCGCTCCGAGATTTGAGAATCTCGGTCACTGATCGGTGCAACTTTCGCTGTCCATATTGCATGCCAGCTGAAATTTTTGGAGACCGTTACCAGTTTCTACCCAGAGAAGATTTGCTAACCTTTGAAGAAATTACCCGAATCGTAAAAATTACAGTTGGTTTGGGGGTTACAAAAGTTAGGATCACTGGTGGAGAGCCACTCGTTCGGCAAAATATAGAAGAATTGGTGGCTATGATTGCGGCTGTGGATGGCGTTTCTGACCTAGCTATGACTACAAATGCTTACCTACTATCCGGATATGCAGAAAAACTAAAAAATGCCGGTTTACAACGTATAACGGTGAGCCTAGATTCATTGGAAGATGAAATTTTTCAGAAAATGAATGGGAGAGGGTTCAGTACTGCCCGAGTTTTGGATGGCATAAGGGCGGCCAAAGAAGCGGGGTTACAGCCAATTAAAATTAACGCTGTGGTGCAGAAAGGCGTTAATGATGAAACACTTGTCGATTTGGCTGAGTGGTGTAGGGATAACGGTCATATTCCTCGGTTTATTGAATATATGGATGTTGGCACCTTAAATGATTGGAAGCTTGAGCAGGTTGTGACTGCTCAGGAAATTGTTCAACTAATCGAGCAAAAATTTCCTGCCGATCCCGTAGGCCCAACTTACCCAGGAGAAGTTGCAAAGAGATATAGATATAGAGATGGGAATGGTGAATTTGGGGTTATTTCTTCGGTTTCACAACCATTCTGTGGAGACTGCACACGAATGCGGCTTTCTCCAGAAGGGAAATCTGTCACCTGTCTTTTTGCAGAATCGGGTACTGATTTAAGGGATAGTTTACGAGACGGATCAACCGATGATGAAATCAAAAAAGCCATCATTGGAATTTGGGGCTCCAGAAAGGATCGATATTCTGAACAAAGATCTGAAGAGACGGTAAAAAGGAAAAAAGTTGAGATGTATCACATTGGCGGTTAATGA
>CAYPXS010000051.1:0-9491 GCA_964414725.1 uncultured Dehalococcoidia bacterium | reverse complement strand
TAGATAATCGACCCAATGTACGTATCACGGAAGATAGGGTGATACCTATTGGAGACGGCTTAGGGTTCAATCCAGTGATGAGTCCTATAAAAGATTTATATGATCAAGGTAAAGTTGCTGTTATCCACGGAGTCGGATACCCGGAACCTAACCGATCGCACTTCAGATCAATGGATATATGGCACACAGCAGAACCTACCAAAGTTGGTAATGAAGGTTGGCTGGGCAACGCCATAAATCAAATGTACCCTAAGCATGACAATGTTGTAGCCGCCGTTAATTTCGGAGCAGGTCTACCTAGAGCCCTTGTATCTCATGGGGCCCCAGTAGCTTCTGTTACAGATTTAAACACTTATGGCTTAATGAACCATGTCACTGAACTCGACCAACGAAATGAGGCCCTGCAAGCCTTTAAAGATATGTATTCTCAAGCTATAGGTAGCGGTCCTGTAATGGACTACCTCAGTCAGACAGGCCTTGATGCATTGAAAGGTGCTGAGATTATAGGAAGTGTCACTGAGAGGTATTCATCAGATGTGGAGTACGCCGAAAACTCCTTTGCTAAGGCGATGAAAGGTGCTGCTCAAGTTTTGCAGGCTGATATAGGTACCCGGATTTGCTATACCCAACATGGCAGCTTTGACGCCCATACGAATGGTATTGCTCTTCAGGAAGGTTTGCTGACCGATGTTTCCGGCGGAATATATGATTTTTATGATGACATGAAGAGGGCGAATAAAAGCGATGACGTCATAATGTTTGTTTTTACAGAATTTGGCCGTAGAGTCAAAGACAATGGGAACGGCACCGATCATGGGTCTGGAGGTGTGGCATTTGTTATTGGTGATCAAGTAGAGGGAGGGCAATATAGCGAATATCCTTCCTTGGCACCTGACCAACTACTAGAGGGTGATTTGAGATTTAATTTGGATTTCAGAAGCGTATACTCAGAGATATTAGAAGATTGGTTGGAAATAGATGCTAGACCGGTGGTGAAAGGTGAGTATGAGAAGGTTGGTTTTCTAAAGAATTAGTTCGGCATTCCATATTAAAAAGTCCGCAGCTGCACTAAGTCAGCTGCGGACTTTTTTTATATAGCTCTTTCTTCAATCCAGTCGATGTCAACTTCTATGCCGAATCCTGGGGCATCGGAAGGCTTAACTCTACCGTTCTTTATCACAGGGGTTCCGGGTAATGCCACCATTTCTTCCAAAGGCACTCCCGGAGGTGAAACACCTTCTGACCTCTCTCCCCACGGAATAACAGGCATTGCATATGCTAGATGCTGTCCATACGGATAGTTCATACCGGCATGCCCTATAACTGTCAGGCCGTGGGCTTCAGCTATATGGCATATCCTTACACTCGCCGTTATGCCTCCTACCCACTGAACATCTGGTTGTAATATATCTACGAGACCTCTTCCTGCAGCATCTGCAAACGGGTGTATTGTGTACCAGTGTTCGCCGGTAGCTAAAATCTGCGCTGGGACTCTTTGTCTTAATTTGGAATAGCTATCCATATCTTCAGGAAGCATGTAATCTTCCAGCCATTTGATATTGTAAGGTTTGAGTGCCTCTGAGACACGGACTGCATACTCTATATTGGAAGACATCCATGAATCGACCGCTAATTCAATATCTGGTCCTATTTGTTTCCTAGTGTTAGCTACTATTTCAACATTCTTGTTTAGACCTTCCAAACCTTCATCAGGACCATGTCTCAAAAATACTTTGACAGCTTTGAAACCTAACTCTAAGAACCAATCAATATAGTCACTAGTTTTGTATTTCAGCATAGTGTTGGAAGCGTAGCAAAAAATATCATCTTTCACTGGTCCTCCAAGAAGTTCGTAAACCGGCTTTTTTAAAAGTTTTCCTTTGAGATCCCATATGGCATTATCTAGGGCACTAATCGCGTAACTGACTATTCCTGCAGTTCCATATGGTGAGGATGATCTCCGCATCATATCCCATATTTTTTCAGTGGCCATTGGATCTTGACCTACCAAGAGTTCAGAAAAATGATCATTTATTATGGAAACTACAGGGCCAGAATGTATTGTTGTTCCTAAACCCCATGTCCCGTCTTCGGCCGTTACGACGCAGGCGACACGAGTCCAATTTGTACCAGACCTATATTTCGGATCATATTTGTATCTATCCATAGGATTTACAAAATATCCACCTTTTGGGTCTAGCTCTACTCTTGGTTGAGTTTTGGGTTTGGGGCTTAGATTTACCGCTATTGCTTTAATACTTTTGATTTTCATGTTGAATATTCTCCTAGAGCGGAAACTTTTCTTTTTCCTTGATTATGACATTACAGTCGCGGGTCTATTTATTTTCCTTTTATGACATCTGATGAAATTAATTCTTGGATTTCTTGTTCATCCATTCCCAAGACATTTTTCATCACCTCTTCGGTATGTTCTCCCAATAGGGGTGGGTGAGTCGTTGGCTGGGCTGGAGTTCTGCTTAGATGTTGAAGAGCGCTCCCTAGCAAATCAATTTTTCCTAGATTTGGATGGTCAATTTGCCATAGCGATTTGCGAGCTTTGGCTTGGGGGTCCTGGAAGACTTCATTCAAGGTGTTTATTGAGGAGACTGTTAACCCTGCTTCTTCCAGCGTAGGTATCCAATGAGATTTGGGTTTTTCCACAAATTGGGTATTCAATAGACTTTCAAGTTCTTTCCGATTTTTCACGCGGTCGGAGTTAGTTAAGAATCTGTTATCTTCCGCCAACTCGGGCTTTCCTACTGTTTCGCACATTCGCTTAAATTGGTCATCGTTATTGGCAGCAGCCATAAAGTCGCCATCAGAGGCCGTGAAATCTTGGTATGGCGCTACTTGGGGATGTGCGTTACCGATTCGTCCCGGGGCTTCACCGCTAGCTAAATAGCTTTGTGCTATATTGGCCATACCTGCGATTCCTACATCAAACAATGAGACGTCAACGTGCTGCCCCTTACCACTTAAAGAGCGCTCATGAAGAGCTGATAAAACCCCGATAATAGAGGTAAGACCCGTCATAATATCGATCCATGCAGCTCCCACTTTAGTGGGGCCTCCTTCGGTCTCGCCAGTAACACTCATTACCCCTGTCATTCCCTGTAAGGCTGCATCATATCCAGGTTCCGGAGCCCTTGGTCCGGTTTGCCCGAATCCAGTAACTGAAGCATAAATTATTTTGGGGTTTACGGAAGAGATAGACTCATAGTCCAGACCAAATCGAGCTAAATTGCCAACTTTAAAATTTTCTACGAATATATCAGCCTTTTGGGCTAGTTCTTTGATTATTTTTTGGCCTTTTTCATCTCGTAGGTTCACTATGATACTTTTTTTACCCCTATTGGCGGAAAGGTAATATGCACTTTCATCACCCACAAAAGGAGGGCCCCAGCCACGGGTGTCGTCACCCCATGGCGATTCCACTTTCCAAACCTCGGCGCCTAGGTCAGCTAATATTTGGGTTCCAAACGGTCCTGCAAGAATTCTTGATAAATCTAAGACTTTAAGGTCTTTTAAGGCACTCATAGTATCTCCGTAATTCTGAAATAATGTTGAATGGTAATAGTTTGTTATAACCTCTACAACTTTCTGTAAAGGTTATAACAATCAGACCCTTCCCAAGGAAAAATTATTTTCTAGGTTCCCAAGAGAAAAATTTTAGAGAGGTGGCAAGGCCTACTATTAGCCAAACCAGTAATATCGCATAATTTTCCGGGTTTTCGATTATCCCAGAAGAGAATGGGCTGTAGGCTTCTTGTAATGATAGTGAAAATGGCCTTACCGGGAATATTTGGGCTATTCCATTGAGCCATTTTGGCGCAGCATCCATTGGAATAAATACATCAGATATGAACATCAAAGGTATGATGGATGCGTTTACCATTGGTGCTGCAGCGTCCGAATTGGGAATTAGTCTAGTAAAGGCAATCCCTAAGGTTGTAAAAGTGGCCGCCCCAAGGGCCATTGTTATCAAAAAAGCGGCTATTGAATTGGTTGGTAGAGTAACATCGAAGACTGCAAAAGCTATCACCGCAATGATTATAGCTAAGGCAAAAGAGACGATTGTGTTATGCGCTATTTTACCGAGTAGAAATACGTTTAATGGCAAAGGGGTACCTTTGTAGCGTTTTAGTACTCCTATATCCCTGTTTAAGGTCAACGTCATAGCGATTCCTGTGTAGGATGAACCTATTACAGAAAACGCAGTTATCATCGGTATGTATTTAGTGGCTCTGGATACAGTGCCACCGTCTATTTCCACAGAATCGGTTCCGAAAATTCTAAGCATAAATAGAAAAAGAAGAGGAAAAACAAGAGTAAAGAAAGCAGCAGCCGGATTTCTTCGGTACGATTTATTCTCATAGACTATTTGTTTCAGGAAAAGGGGGAAACGCTTTCTATAATTCATTTAAGAATTCCTAAATAAATCTCTTCAAGATTTTGCCTGGAGACCTCTAAATTATTAAGTTCGATTCCCTGTGATATTGCCCATCCTGTTAATTCTGAAAGAATAGCTGTTGGATTTTCGGTGTTTATTGAGACTACACCTTCAGAAATTACTGACATTTCTTTTATGGTCTCTGGCAGATGATGGTGTGGATTATCCGTTTTAAAGGTGATGGATGTTTTGTTGTGTGCAGTTCTCAGATCGCTTAATGATCCTTGAATAATCAATTTGCCATGGTTCATGAGGGCAACTGTATCCGCTAAATATTCCGCTTCTTCCATATAGTGAGTTGTAAGTACTACGGTCGTGCCGTCCTTTTTTAACTTTTTTATCATGTCCCAAAAGTTGCGTCGAGCTGAAGGATCAAACCCTGTAGTTGGTTCATCTAGAAATAGAAGATCAGGATTTCCACAAAGCCCAATTGCCACATCTAAACGACGCTTTTGCCCTCCTGAAAGTTTCTTGACTCGCTTGTCTTTTTCTTCTGTCAGCCCAGTCATTTCTAGCAAGTCAGAAACTTTCCTAGGAGTTTTGTAGAAATTTGTAAATTGTTCCAATATTTCGGATGCTGTTAGGTATTGTTCTATCCCTGTTTCCTGTAAAACGATCCCTATTTTTGAACGAAATGCGATGGAATTGTTAGAGGGGTCCATTCCTAGCACTTTTACTTCACCAGAGGTTTTACTTCTGTGACCTTCCAGTATTTCTACGGTTGTCGTTTTACCTGCTCCATTGGGTCCCAGCAATGCAAATACTTCGCCCACATTAACTGTCAGAGAAACTGCGTTTACTGCGAGAGACTGTCCGTATTTTTTTGTCAGTTTATTTGTTTCGATTGCGATCAATTTAATTTCACTATTGGGTACACAAATCGGAAGACCGGATTCAATTGTATAATCCAATCTGTGATCGGAGAAGTGTTTAGAATTTGGAGTTTGATAATGACTTATACAGATCTAAAACTAGAACAGGACGGTGCTGTTCTTAAGATAACCGTTGATCGTCCCGAAGTTTTGAATGCTCAGAGCAGGATAATGAGAGAAGAACTTGATGACGCATTTAATAAAGCGGCAGATGATGAATCAGTTAAAGTGGTGATCATTGCTGGGGAAGGCTCAAATTTCTCTGCCGGTCATGACTTGGGAAGTCCTCAAGAGATGGCTGATCGAGAAAAACGTCCTTATCTGCCGGGTACTGCTGGAGAGTACGAGAGGAGTTGGCAGCAGAATGTTGCAAATACATTCAGATGGAGAGATTTTCCCAAACCGACGATAGCTCAGGTTCAGGGTGTGTGCATTATGGGAGGAATAATTTTGGCTTCATCTTGTGACTTGATTGTTGCTTCAGATGATGCCCGATTTAGCGATAGAACGGTGCGGTGGGGTGGACCGCATGTCCAATATCTAAGTCTTCCCTACGAAATTGGCGTTCGTAAGGCCAAGGAATATCTTTTCACAGGAGATTGGATGACTGCTTCTGAGGCCGAAAAAATGGGACTTGTTAATAAAGTTGTGCCTCTGAATAAACTGGAAGAAGAGACTATGAAGTTGGCTCAAAGGATAGCTTTGCAAGATGCCTTTGCGTTGAGATTATCTAAAGCTTCATTGAATCAAGTACAGGATCAGATGGGCTATCGTACTAGTATTATGTCGGGTTTCCATAATCACGCTTTAGGACTTTCTTATAGACGTGAGATTTACGATGGTGAAAGAGTTACCTCGATTGATCGTGCTAGAGAACGTGATAAAAAGTTTGGTGATTGAACAGAATGGCACCATTTGCTAATTTAAAGGTTTTGGATTTCTCTGCGGATTTTGCTGGAAGTTATTGCAGCAAATTGCTTGGTGATTTCGGGGCTTCTGTAAAAAAAATCATTTATGAAGGACGAGAAGATCGTTCCGCTTCATATGGCCCGTTTATCGACCAACTGGGACATCCAAAATCAAGTGCGATGTTCCACTATATGAATTACAACAAAGAGATCATTTCAGTATCTAAAGTAACGCCTAGTATTGAGGAATTAGCACTGTCAGCGGATCTTTTAGTTGAAGATTTTTCAAGTGAGGATTTTCATTTCTCTGGGTTGGATTTAGAAAATATACGTATTCTAAATCCGAATCTTCTAATTTGCTCTTTGACCCCCTTTGGTAGGGAAACCAAGTGGTCAGAAAAACCTTGGAGTGATCTAACTATCCAAGCTTTGACAGGGATGTGCAGTGTGAATGGGGAACAGGATAAAGCTCCTTTAAAGGAACCAGGTACGGAAAGTGAGTTAATAACTGGAGCAAACGCATTTGTAGGTTCTGTAGCTGCTTTAATCAACAGGGATGTTACGGGGATTCCTCAAGATGTGAATGTATCTATACTGAAATCGGTTTTACATAGTTATAGTCCATACCTGTTAGCCGCACTTCATACAAGAAATCCTAGAGGGCGACAGTCGCAGGGACTACATTTTGGCTTAATACCTTGCAAAGATGGATATGTATCGCTCAGCGTGCGCCATGAACCAACATGGGAACATATGTGGTTATTTTTCGGAGATCCTGAATTTTCAGAAAATCCGAAATTCGATACGGCTGCTAAAAGGCGAAGTAATGAAGAAGACCTTTCAGAAATTCTTTTGCCAATACTTGCACAATATTCTCGTAAAGATCTCCTTCATGGTTTAAGTCCCCTTAGAATACTGGTCGGTATTGCCAATTCAGTATCTGATTTACTGGAAGATGAGCATCTTAAAACAAGGAATGCTTTTGTAAGGTATGAATGTGAAGGTAAATCGTGGGAAATGCCAGGGCCGCCTTTCCAGATGTCTTTAACACCGTGGAAATTCGAGCCCGTACCGGCTTCGGAAGATTTTCAAAGTTGGGACCAACCCTCGAAAGTCGCACCTGACATTTCCAAAAGTTTATATACGTCTAGTAAAACACAAGGACCTCTTTCCGGAATGAGAGGCATTGTATTAACACAGGCTTGGGCTGGAGCTTACAGTACCCAGCTTCTTTCAGATCTAGGCATGGAAATAATTCAGGTTGAATCTGTTACCCGTATAGATCCATGGAGAGGAGGTGTTCCTCCGAGGTTGGCAGGGTTGTATCCAGATTCTGATCCAGGAGATAGTCCTTGGGATAGGAATGCTCTTTACAATGGTGTGAACAGAGGTAAGAAGGCTATAACTCTTGACCTAGCCCATTCGGAGGCAAAAGATGCATTTATGGAATTAGTTTCTATAAGTGATGTTGTCGTAGAAAACTTTTCTGGCAGAGTGATAAGTAATCTAGGGCTGGATTACGAATCCCTCAGGTCCGTCAACCCCTCGATAGTCATGGTCAGAATGCCAACTTATGGGACAAGTGGACCTTACTCAAATTACCCCGGCAATGGAGGGACCACGGAACCCGTCTCCGGGATGTCATTTCTTATGGGGTACCATGACGGACCTCCTATAAATTCCGGAATAATGCACACGGACGCTTATAGTGGAGTATTAGCATGTGGAGCCACAATGACTGCTTTGAGGGAAAGATTAATATCTGGGATCGGTCAAGAAGTGGATATCTCCCAACAAGAGGTGAGTATGACACTATTGGCAGAATATATTATGGAGGGGTCCATATCGGGGGAATCCCCGGGTAGACAAGGTAATACCAACAGGGACTACGCTCCCCAAGGGTGTTATCTTTCAAAAGATTCCAAATGGATAGCCATTTCTGTGAAAACAGACCGGCAATGGAAATCTTTTTGTGATTCATTGATGTTCGACCATTTGTTCATTGATGAGGATTATTCCAGCAAAGCTCTTAGGAAAATAAATTCGGTGAGACTGGATCAAGAAATATCGAAGAATATGGCAAGTCGGGTAGCAAGCGAAGTAGTGGAAAAATTACAGGGTGAGTCAGTACCATGTGAAATTGTTTCCACTTTATTGGAAGCCGCTGAAAACGATGACTTTCATCAAATGGAATTATTTGAAAATATATTCCATTCTAAATCCGGAAATTTCTATTATCCGGTTCCACCTTGGGATTTTGAAAACAAATCTCGAAAACCTCAAGGGCCGGCTCCTACATTAGGAGAACATTCCGAGGAAATTTTTAGTAGCCTCAACGGATGGTCTGAAAGTGAAATAAACCGATTTAAGAGCCTTGGATTAACAGGTACAGACCCTTTGATTTAAAATACTTAATTGAAATGATGCATCAACATAAAATAAATACACATTTGGGCGACGTAATCGCTAAGGCTTCGGAGTTTTTAGAAATTACTGACGAAGAAGCTCTTTCGCTTTCTAGCTATTCAGAAGATCATTTGGATGATTTGTGTGGCGCAGCAGCTAAAATGAGGAATCATGGAAAAGGAACAACGGTTACTTTTTCCCCAAAAGTTTTTATCCCGCTTACGAGGTTATGCCGTGATTACTGTGGATATTGTACGTTTAGAATAGACCCAGACCAAACACAAAGTCTTTACATGAGTGCCGAAGAAGTACTAGATGTGGCTAAACAGGGGGAGAATTTAGGCTGTACAGAAGCATTATTTACCCTCGGAGAAAGGCCAGAGCAAAAGTATCCGGAAGCGAAAGAATGGCTTTCAAAGAATGGCTACAATAGTACTCTCGATTATTTGGGTGCAATGACTGAACTTGTGGTTAAAGAGACCAAGCTTTTGCCTCACGCGAATCCCGGTACAATGACTCATAGAGAGTTAAAGGCTTTAAAGGGATCTAATCCTTCAACTGGCATAATGCTGGAAAGCACCAGCCAACTTTTATATCAAGAAGGTGGGCCCCATGAATTTGCCCCCAGCAAAAGACCCATTGTTAGATTGAAGACAATTTCAATAGCAGGTGAATTGAGAATTCCATTCACCACTGGCCTCCTGATAGGCATAGGAGAGACTATGCTGGACAGAATGGAATCATTATTGGAAATTAGAAATCTTCAACGAAAATATAATCATATACAGGAAACAATAATCCAGAACTTTAGGGCAAAACCTGAGACTCCTATGGCAGAATCTCCAGATGCTGAAA
>CAYPXS010000050.1:0-9505 GCA_964414725.1 uncultured Dehalococcoidia bacterium | reverse complement strand
GCTTTGGACATGTACTACTACAAAAAAGAGCAGACATAGGATGGTGGGGACTCCCTGGGGGGAAATTAGAAATCGGCGAAAATTTTCAAAATTGCATCGTCAGGGAAGTAAAAGAGGAAACAAACCTACTGGTAGATCCTAAAAAGTTAATCAAAGTCTATTCTGATCTTTCCGACTATACAGCTATTGAATATCCTGACGGTAAACTGGTTCACTACATAACTGCTTTATTTCTGTGTGAAAAAATATCTGGTTATTTAAGTCTTTCGAATGAAAGTACTGACATCGGATACTATGATTCTAACCACTTCCCCAGTAAGACGTTATTTTCGGCGAAATTAAGGGTAAATAACACTCAAGCATTTTGTAGACTTAATGAAGGAGAGTTTGATGTCGTTAAATTGGAAGAATGATCCTGATCTCAGTTCCAAGAGCGATATGGATTATTTACAGGACGTAATAGAATCACTGACTTCAATGTTGCATTCAAATCCACAAGACACGGCACTTTTATTCAAAAGGGGAAACGCATATCTAGACAAAGGTGTCTATCAAGAGGCTATATCTGATTATTCTTCCATCCTAGCAATCCACCCTGAAGACGCGATTTCCCTGAATAACAGAGGGATCTGCTACAGATGTATTGCTGATCCAGAAAATGCTATCAGAGATTTTAATGACGCCATTTCCATTGATCCGCTTTATCGAGACGCTTACAACAATAGGGGAATGGCTTTATCTGACAAGGAAGATTATTCGAATGCCATAGATGATTTCACACAAGCAATAACAATTGACAGTCAATATTGGTACGCCTACAACAATCGAGGTATGGCACTCTGGGCTGTGGGGAAAAAGGAAGCTGCGGCAGCCGATTACAATATTGTCAGATCTCTGATGGAATCCTAGCTAGATGATTTGTAAAGGACTCCGTTCTTCGCCACAATATGAAGGGTTTTGTGTGGGTCTATTACAGGTGGACCATCATCGCTCAGCACCACGGTAGCAGAATCACCTTCCCGTAAGGGAATAGATCGTTCCCCATCCAAGGCGATTGTGCAAGGAGAACTGTCCACTACATATGCCCTGCCAGGCTCCATTTGGGAAACGGTTTTTATCCCAACCTTAGCGACATTACCAGCCGTCACCGGCGCCAAAACAAATTTATCCTCAAGTTTTGGATCAATTTCTATATGAAGACCATTCAAATCGCCTTCAGGTATAGGTGCTGCCATGCCACCAATTGATGAGAGTCCTATACTATCTGGTCTAGCTAACGCCAAAAATATTTGGGAAATGGTATCAATTTCCCAAATGGCCCTAGCACCAACATGACTTTTTCCAGAAACAGCAATGTCAACCAGAGCTACATCAAGCAATTCCATTGCCATATCTCTACTTTTGTAAACACTAAGCTTTTTACATTTGAGAGCGCATTCTTCCTTGTCCACTAAACCTAAAGCCACCGCTCCAGCAGCCATACCAGCTAAAGTACCTTCTATAAAAAATGGGAAAACATTATTAGTCCCGGTGGATAAAGGTAGTATTGGGATTTCACATGTTCCCAATGCAACAGCACGGTTGGTTCCATCGCCTCCCAAGGTAACAATAGCCCCAACTCCTTCTTCTCTCATCTTTTTTGAGGCATTTATAGTATCCAGTTCTGAATTAAATACTGGCATTTCAAGAAATTTTACAGAAATTTCTTTGCCAGCTGTCGAGGCAGCTTCTTGGGAAATCCGACCATAATCAGGCATAAGAAGGACTTCTTCTATTCCTACACCCGAAAGACCCTCGATCACCCTGCGAACAATATTCACCTTCTCTTGGTTGGAAACGAATCTACTTTGGGAAATAAGGCGTCGTATGTCTTTACCCGCCGAAGGATTAGCAATTATTCCTACCTTAGCCATCAGAATTTCTACACACCTTTCCTTTTCAATGAAATTAATTGATTATAGTGTTTTATCGGGGTAGATTGTTCATATGAACCAAATTAAAAGTGGCTCCAAAGCCAAACAAAGAAAGGTAAAAGAGGTATCTTCTTTGCTTTCCCAAATTTATGGACCCATCCCTTGGGAACCTAGATACAACGCGGCAGAAGAACTTGTCTACACCATTTTGTCCCAACACACCTCAGATATAAATTCAGAGAGAGCCTTTCTCAACCTTATGAAAGTGTTTGGTGATTTAGACAGCATAGCCGATGCATCTATTGAGAAAATAGAATTGGCCATCAGAAGAGGAGGATTATCAAAAACCAAAGCTCCCAGAATAAAGTCCATCCTCAATGAAGTACGGGCGGAATTAGGCTCATTTGACTTGAGTTTTCTTTCTGAGATGCCTTTGGAGGATGCAAAACATTGGCTGATTAATCTAAAGGGCGTTGGCCCTAAGACAGCTGCCATAATACTTTGTTTTTCCTTTGGTATGCCGGCAATGCCAGTGGACACACACATATACAGAGTCTCGCAAAGACTGGCTTTAGTTGGAAAGAAAGTTTCAGCTGAGAAAGCTCATGACCTGCTGGAATCGATAGTGGACCCTGATGAGGTATTCCAGTTTCATATGTACCTAATCAAACATGGTAGAGATACATGCAAAGCTCAACGGCCTAGGTGTAGTGACTGTACTCTGACAGAACTGTGCCCAGCTTATAAAAAATATAAGTAGAGTTTTATTTATTGTAATGTACTAGAATATGTGTCCCTGAAATTTAATATCTGAACAATGAAGGTTTGACATGAAAGTAGGAATAATTAATGTTACAGGTTATGCGGGTGCGGAGGTTGCTCGGATACTGAGTAGGCATGAAGAAGTGGAAATAACCTGTGTAACCGGTAGAAGCGGCGCCGGAAAAAACCTTGGAGATATATTCCCTCACCTCTCAAATTTAGACATGGAAATATCACCTGATCTAGACAAAAGCGTTGATTTTGTATTTTCAGCATTACCACATGCAGCCAGCGCCGAGGCGTTAAAGGAGGCTGTATCATCAGGAATCAAAGGTGTTGATATCAGCGCTGATTTTAGGATCAGAGATTTAAACACATATTCTGAATGGTATGACGTTGAACATCCCTGTCCTGAACTTATGGAATCCAGTGTGTACGGATTGCCTGAACTGCATCGTTCTGATATCAAAGATTGTCAAATAGCTGCCAACCCGGGTTGCTATCCTACTGCTTCCATTTTAGGACTGGCACCAGCATTAGAAGCTGGCATTATAGAACCCGAAGTAATCGTGGATGCAAAGTCTGGAGTATCTGGGGCGGGCAGAAGTTTGTCCTTAAAGATTCATTATTCAGAAGTAAATGAAAACATCAGTGCCTATGGTTTGGATGGCCATAGACATATGCCTGAGATCTCCCAAGAATTGGACCTGCTTTCACAGCAGCATGTTAATCTCACTTTTTTACCGCATCTAATTCCTATGACTAGGGGTATTCTTGCCTCTTGCTATGCCCCTTTGAAGGATAGTTACATAGAAAATACCTCTGATTTAAAATCCGAAGTAAAAGCCATATACCAGGATTTTTACAAGGATGAGAGGTTTACTCATGTCGTAGAAACGCCTCCTATGACGAAGCACACTCTAGGAAGCAATGATTGCATAATATATCCAACTGTCGATATAAGGGCCGGAAGATTAATGGTAGTAAGTTGTATCGACAACCTAGTAAAAGGGGCAGCAGGGCAGGCCATCCAAAACATGAATATCATGTGTGGTATGCCTGAAGATTCTGGTCTAAATCAACTAGCTATTTATCCATAGTATTTTTTCGACTAAATAATCGTTGCTCTATCAAAGCTTAGGACATAGACTATTTAGTGTTGTTCGCTTAACGAGCAATATTTAATGCTTAACTAGGCCCCATCGTCTAGCGGTCAAGGACACCGCCCTTTCAAGGCGGAGATCGCGGGTTCGAATCCCGCTGGGGTCACCAAAACAATTCCGCAAGGGGACTTATTTTGCAATTCAATTCTCTGGGTCTAGACGACAGGCTGATGAAGGGTATCAGATCAGTTGGCTATGAAACTCTCACCCCAATACAAGACAAAACAATACCAATTTCGATGGAAGGGCGCGACATCCTGGGGTTAGCGCAAACTGGTACAGGTAAAACAGCAGCTTTCGCAATACCAGTACTGGAAAAATTATCAGTTGGCTACACCGGAAAGATCAGAGCTTTAGTAGTTGCACCCACAAGGGAATTAGCCGACCAAATTCATCAAAACATATCTCAACTTAGTTCTTCAATGAAGACCAAGTCAATCACCTTATATGGTGGAGTATCAAAAAATCCTCAGGACGACAAATTGGCAAAAGGGGTCGATATAGCAGTGGCCTGCCCCGGGCGTCTCTTAGATCATATTCGGGAATCAACCATTGATTTGTCTGGCATTAATATTTTAGTTTTAGATGAAGCTGATACCATGTGCGACATGGGTTTCCTTCCGGATATCCGACAGATCATTAAACACCTCCCCAAGAATCGTCAAACACTCTTTTTTGCTGCTACGATGCCAAAAGACATTCGCAACTTGGCAAAAGATATACTGAATGACCCGACGGAAGTTCAAATAGGTATAATCGCTCCTGCAAAAACAGTTTCACATTCTCTTTATCCCGTTACAGAGAAATTAAAAAGCGGACTGTTTTTCCAATTAATTGAATCTACCGCAACGGGTCAGGTAATAGTATTTACAAGGACAAAACATAGGACCAAAAAACTATTCGCTGAGCTCGAAAAAAGAAAATACCGAGCCGCTGCGTTACAAGGAAATATGTCTCAAAACAGAAGAACTCAATCTATTGAAGGTTTTAGGAAAGGTAAATTTGACTTCCTTGTAGCTACTGATATTGCTTCCCGAGGGATAGATATACCAGATATCTCTCATGTGATTAACTATGATATGCCAAACACAGTAGATGCTTATATTCACAGAATAGGTAGGACAGGTAGGGCTGAAACTCTTGGTCAGGCTATAACAATTACTACCCCTGACGACGAATCAATGATAAGAAAGATAGAGCAGGTTTTAAAATCGCCTATAGACAGGAAGAAGGTTGATGATTTTGATTATGGAAATCAGCCGCAACCGGGAGAGCACAAAAAGTCGCCCACTAATAGAAATCGGAATAATCCCTTCAGATACCGCAAAAACTCGTCAGATCACAGAAAAAGAAATACCCATCCGGACACAGCAAAGAAAATTAGAAATTAGGCCTGATGCTCAGTATTCAGTCGGATATTGCTGAATATACCAAGGAACGCAATTCTCTTCGCACGTTGAACTGACTTGACGGTAAGAGTTGGGTTAAAAATACTACCGCTAAATCTTCTAAAGGGTCGATCCAAAAAGCTGTACTTGCAGCGCCACCCCATGCCAATTCTCCTATGCTACCTGACACCTGTGAGGCTCCAGGGTCCAATAAAACGGAAAATCCTAAGCCAAAGCCAACTCCGGTATATGAGGTTTCGCTCCAACGCCCATACGCACAGCTTCTCAAATCTCCTCCATTCGCCAGATGATTGGAACTCATTAAATCTAATGTTTTGCGACTGATTATCCTATGGTCCGCTGCATCGCCACCATTCAAAATCATTTTGCAAAAAGACATATAATCATCCAAAGTTGAAACAAGCCCGCCTCCTCCTGAAAGAACCTGTGGAGGGTGTAAATATTTGCCTGTGATAGCGTCGTCTACTAATTTTGGTTGTTTTAATTCTTCGTACTCATAGCAGGATGCTAAACGTGTTTTTTTATCGGAAGAAACGTAAAACCCGGTATCAACCATATCTAAAGGTTCAAATATCTCTCTTCGAAAAAATTCATCCAGAGTTTGGCCAGATATTACTTCTATAAGATAACCACATACATCTGTAGACACCGAATAGTTCCAGGCCTTCCCAGGGGAAAATTCCAAAGGAATAGTGGTCAACAGCTCTACAAATTCTTGTAGGCTTTCCTGCGACTCTTTCTCAATACCCAGTTCACGATACGCGTAATCTACATTAGTACGTTCCATAAACCCGTACGTTAAGCCAGATTGATGAGTCAACAAGTCACGGACTGTCATTTCTCTCTCAAGTCCGCTTGTTTTGAAATTCCCTATCACACCCTCTTGATACACTTCAAAATCACGAAAGGATGGTATGTATTCGGAAACAGGGTCATCTAATTGAAATAAACCCTTCTCATAGAGTGTCATCAACGCAACTGATGTTATCGGTTTGGTCATCGAATAAATACGGAATATAGTATCCCGGCTCATAGGTCTTTTGGCCTCTCGATCCATCAACCCCATGCTAGATACATATCCTAGCTCACCTCTTCTATATATACCCATAAGGGTTCCGACATATCGGTTGGAGTCAAGGTAATTGCGCTGTAAATGCTCATCGATAAAACTAAGCCTTTCTGGAGCAAATCCAAAGTCATTCATGTTAAATTACCTTTTTCGCATTAGAAATCTTACTTCCTGAAGAATCTTCCGCTACTTTATTAATTGGTTGCCTAACCAGCCTTCTTACTTGAATACATACAATACACACCTTGATAAGGCTAGCTAGACTTTTCCAGTGCTATCCGGCCACAATTATATATAGAGTTTTTTTCTGTTCCATCCATAAGTGCCTGGCGATAAGAATTCAATTTGTACAAAAAAGCTTTCTACATATCACTCATCTATTTTTCTTTGATATTCTGTCAGGTTGATTCTTCTAACGCCGCCCAGAATAGAGTCGATACCCGAATCACCCCTATAGACAACACAATTGTTATTTATGACAGCCCAGATAAGATAGTTAAAGCAACAGTACAAGCACGACTAAACAATTTTGAAATTAGCCAAGCTGTAAATGACCAGCTATCACTAGCATTGACTGCAACATCTATTGCTGTCTATGGTACCGCTACGGTTACAAAAACACCTTCACCAACATCCACAGTTACTCCATTACCAACCTTTACAAACACTCCCACTCCTTTTCCTACCTATACCCCGTTACCGACTTACACGCCCATTCCGACCAGTACACTGGCTCCACCGACCTACACCCCTGAGCCAACATATACACCATCACCTGCACCTACTAGAACCGCTACAAATACTCCAACACCTACCGCCATTCCAACCACTACTCCAACACCTACTCCTACCGCGATGAATGTTTTGGAACTCGCAAATAAAAGGGTGGTTAGAATCATATCCGGAACAAGTGGCGGCAGTGGGGTACTGGTATCAAGCGGAAATGACCAAACTACTCTGGTCATAACAAACGAGCACGTTGTAGAAAATCCTTCAGATATGCTCATAGAATTACATGATGAAAGTAAATATGAAGGTCTTGTGCTCTATGAGGACAAAGAAATGGACATAGCTGTAATCGAGATAAAGGCTACCAACCTCAATTATTTCCCAATAGTTCTTGAAGGCTCCCCCGATATCGGAATGGATGTATACGCTCTGGGCTACCCACTTAACGCCAATTACTCCGCTACCTCAGGTATTGTATCTGCCAATCTCTACAGCGAAGAAAGCGGTATACAGCTGATTCAAACTGACGCAGCCCTAAATCCAGGTAACAGTGGAGGTGCTTTGATTAGTAGGGAGGGTAACCTAATAGGGATCAATACAAGTAGGAAAGAGGAAACATCATCGGGCCGAATCATAAGCAATATTGGGTACGCCACATTGATTGATGAGGTATATAAACGAACACCTCATCTCTTCACTATCAATGCAAAAGATTGAACTTTTTATAGGGTACCTATTCTAATAATAATTCCGACTGTCTTTTCATTCTCTGTGAATGCTCGGTCGAAAATTTAGCTACAGCTTCAAAAATGGAACTTGGATCCAATCTAGCTTCTTTGAGGACTTCCCCTTCAGATCCACCACTCAACCAAACATCGTCATGATCAGATACAAGTGAGTATTCTTCCGTAAGTGGTCCAACTCCCGAAACAGGCCACATCCTCTTCGTTCCAGTGCTAACTATCATCATATTGTACTTCGCGGACTCCGGAAGTACCTGATCTCTATATTGCTTGGGCTGCCTATTAAACAATTCCTCAGAGACCGCCGCTATGATTCGGACGTTGTGGCCAGCCTCTTCTATGTCATCCATCTGTGCAACTAAATTACTAGTACAAGATGAACCTTGAACCACTATATATCCTTCCTTGGGCTTCGAAGGATCGAAATCTTTCAATATATAGAATCCTTTCGCGGCTGCTTTTATATCAGAATCAGCTAGCCTTGATCGATCTATTACAGGAAAATCAGGACGAGCGACCTCTAGGACTATTACTCCTACTTTAGGGTCCCTTGCTGCTATTTCAGCAGCAGCCAAATATCCTGGAGCTACATCGTTGTAATCCCAAAAGTTCAAATTTATCACTTGATCCCTTGGAAAAAGCTTCCAAACTTGTGGGGAAAAAATACCGAAATGGGTACGAGCATCGGCGGCTGTTTCAGGCCCCGAATGGCCTGCAAGAATATTCAACACTCCTAACCTAAATGGACTATCCTGGTTTTGCTGGCTCCATACTCTGACAGGTAAGTACATAAGTGGGGTAAAAGCCCCATATGTGCCGCTCAGCGCCCACACTCCTGAGTGTTTTTCTGGATCAAGTGAAGCCGATTGGCTAACAAGCCCAACTGCTGTCGATACATTCCCAGCTTCCTGTATCGCAGACCGCAACCGAATTCCCGCTGGGTTGGTCACAGGGTCAAACTCTCCCCATAAAGATCCTTTTTCCACGTTAATAGAATCCGCCAAATCAGCTGCAGCCAAAACAAGTCTATTGTCAGTGACGTAGTTAACCCATTTGACTATCTCTGAAATTGCCCTTCGACTACCCTTGGCAACACCGGGATCCTCAAACATTTTTATTTCTACTTCTTTCTGTTCCCCGGAAATGGGATTGGTCGCCGTTACAGTCTTTGGATCAATAGATAGAGTCCTGTAATCTAATCTTTCATCCAGAAAAGGATCTTTAGTAGTATCTATACGAGTGGTGAGGTCGTCTTCTACCTGCTCTCCAATTTCTACCAACCGCTCCGCGATCCAATCTCCAAGGCCATTTTGATCCAGTACCGACATCGCGATGTCAATATTTTCTTTATATTGAATCAGCCGTTCTTTTTCATCTGATATGGGCCCATCCTCAATACCTTTAAACTTAACACCATATCGATTTTCAAAAGTTGATGCCAATGCCGAGAAATAGTCTGAATTCATAGCAAATGTATACGGATGACTTTGATAGCTGATTATTTGATTTCCATAACCAGGTATTTGGCCATTCTCCGCCCCAGGCCACCAGCCTTTTGTAGTTTTACCTACCAATATCATGGGCCTTCGATCAGACGGGTCTGTGTCTTCCATCGCTTTAAATGCAGCGACGACCTGCTCCATGTCATTGGCATCTTCCACTGTAAAGACATTCCAGCCATAGGAAGTCCATTGATCTACTATTCTGTATGACTCAT
>CAYPXS010000049.1:4625-9539 GCA_964414725.1 uncultured Dehalococcoidia bacterium | reverse complement strand
AAATAATTAAGATTGTTGAAATTCTGGAACAGAAGCAACGACACTCATCACTTCAGAAATCTTCTGGATAGCAGTGTCTTTGTCCTTGGCTAAATCTATACCCGATATGCCGTTCTCCTCTGCAAATTCAATCAATGTGTTATGAATATAATCAGAGGTTTGAATCGCACCTAATTGAGACAAACATTGATCTACACATTCTTCACCAGATATCGAATCACCGGCTTGGGATATAACATTTTCCACAATTTTCCTAACTCCAGGTTTGGAGAGGTCTCCCAGATGTTGGGAGGCGAAATTAACACGTTCAGTTAATGAACCAGTTTCTATCCATTCAAGACCTTGGTGCCAACCTTCGACTGAAGGGGGATTTAGCAATTGCTGTCCCATAAATGTGACCTGGCTGTTCCTTTCGGAAATACGAATATTCGGGGTTCCAAATTCCTCAGTCGTTCTGAGCACATTACCCGCCAATTCCGCTGGGCTTTTAATTTTTTTATAGTGGCAGGTTTCAGATTTGAAAAAATCAGATTTGAAAAGAACTCTGATCATCTCACCAATATCATAACCACTATCAAAATACGCTTTTTCTAATATGGCAATAGCTTCCATGTCCTGAGGGTCTTTATAAGGCCACGATGGTACTGGAGGTTCGTCAGCAACAAAGAAATGATATAAATGCCTAGATATGAACCTAGCCGTTGCAGGCTCTTCACAGATGATCTTAATTATTTCTTCTCCATTGAAATTTCCCTTACGCCCAAGAAAGGTTTTTTCACCATCATCGTGATCATCTTCTTTATACTCATAGCGCCATGCCAATTTGCCATAAGGCATTATAGAGTTGCGAACAGCTAGTTCTTTAATATAGTCAGAATTGGCAATACTCCATCCCGTGAATGCTCTTGAACATTCCTTAATATCATCTTCGCTATAATTCCCAACCCCCATAGAGAAAAGTTCAAGAAGTTCTCTACCATAATTTTCATTAATAGCCCCGTCATGATTATCCACATTGTCTAACCATATGATCATTGCCGGGTCTTTAGAAAGTTTAAGTAAAAGTTCATCGAGTTTCCCCAGTCCATGACTACGAAACATTCTAAGCTGATCACTCATTGGCTTACCATTGGTTACTTTTGTGTAGCCAGTGGCAAAAACATTGTGCCAGAAAAGGGCGATCTTCTCTCTTAAAGGTGAATCCGTAGAAACCAGACGATACAACCAATAGGAACCGGCTCCCGATGTATCATGAGTCACTGACTGATCCGGAAAATAACGCCTAACTAAAGCATCGTCAATACGAGAAGAATCAAGCTCATCTATCAATCCATCGACCACCTTTTCGTAACCGACAGAAAGATATTCGTCCAATTGTGCTTTTGTCGATCCAAATCCGGCCCTCCTAAGCAAATGGGCCATCAATTTAATATCAGGACTTGTAGTCACCATTGTCTTCACTTACCTCAGTAATACCTTCAGGTACCTTATTCATGCTAGTTTAATGTAATTTATCACAAATTTTAGAGCTAATCACGACTACAGATAGGATTTTCATTGCTCTTTTTGTAAGATTCATATTGATAAGTTGAAAAAGAATCCAGTGGTTAAATTAAGGAGCTTATTTTGCCTATTGCTGAATTAGAAGGTGCAAACATTCATTTTGAGCGAAGAGGAGTCGGGGAAACAACTTACGTCTTCTGTCATGGACTAGGAAGTAATGGCGTCAAATTTGAAAAAGAAGATATGGATTGGTACGCAAAGCACTTCGACGTTATTTCTTGGGATAACCGCGGATTAGGCAGATCAGGGTCTTCTGAAAAATATTCCCTCCCTCAATATGCAACAGATTTAAAAAACCTGCTCCAGTATTTAAACGTCAGTAAGGCGATTATATTTGGAGTCTCTTGGGGCGGGGTTCTGGTACAAAAATTTGCATCCATGTTTCCTGAAATGTGTTCAGCTATCATCCTGGATTCTACTTCCAGTGAAGTTAATCAAAAAGCTTCAGAAAATTGGTACGCTAGAGGAGAAATCGCACGTTTAGGTGTTGCAAAGGCTTTAGCAGGAAGGAATTTAACGGAGGCGTTTGATGGGCATAGAACAGCGTCGAATAATATTCAGCCAGCCGTCTCGAGTGAACATCTCAATTCGTATGTGGCGCAGTGCCGGGCAACGGCAGGATTAAGAGAACATCCCTTGACTCACGAACTAGCATCCCTAGGGATTCCGGCATTAATTGTTGGGGCCGGCAACGACACCGTAGCTGGAGCCGGAGGTTCGGTAATATTAGATCGGACCTTAACAAATTCTGAATTACGCATATTCCAAGAGGCGGGCCACGGGGTGTATGCCACTGCAAGAGAAGAATTCCGGCAAGTTTTAATTAAGTATTTGGAAAAGATTGACTTAATTTAATTCCGTTTCCGAGATGACAGGCAATGCAATCGTTACTCTCGCCCCTCCTTTCGGACTTTCCATAATTTTTACAGTTCCGGAATGAATTTCCACCTGCTGAGTGACTAGAGACAAACCTAAACCAGAACCTAGTGAATGGCTATTAGAACCTCTATGAAATCTTTCTAGAACCAAATTTCTCTCATGTTCTTCGACTCCAACTCCGTTATCGTCCACATTAATGTAGAGCCACTCGCTATCAATACTGACGCTCACATCAATTTCTAAGTTTTCTTTAGAAATATTGGAATGAACGTAAGCATTTTCTATCAAATTGTTGAACATCACTGTTAGCCCCTCTCGCCATGCGCTTACAAGGGGTGGAGGATCCGGAAACTGTAGATGAATATGACCACCGCCCTGATTGCTCATTTGACGAGCAGTCAGTTCCTTTAGAAGGGAGGTTAAATCCACTTCTTCGAAAACGGTTTTCTCCGATAGATCTCCTCTTGCCAACAATCTCAGTGACTCGAGTGTTGAGAAAAGCCTATCTTGCTGATTGATAACATCTTTTAATATGTTGCTTCTTTCATCAGCCGGCATTTCCAAATGTCGTTCAAGAAGTTCCAAATTCATCTTCATACTAGTTAAAGGGGTTCTCAATTCATGTGCCAAATTGGATGCAAATCCTCTAGAGGTCTCAAGAGCCGTCTCGGTTTGATTGGAGCTAAAATTTAATCTCGAAATCATCGAGTTCAAACTTTGGCTTAGGACTTTGACTTCGGATAAAGAATACAAATGGTCTACAGGTATTCGAATAGATAAATCTGAGGAATCATTTATGTTTTCTGCATAGTTTTGTAGTCGTTTTAAAGGTTTTAAAAGAACTCCACAGAGGATCCATGTGATTAAAGCAGACAATAAAATGGCTATTATTCCCACAGAAATAAAAGTCTTCCTAAAATCTTGCATTGTTGTACTTATAAAGTCTCTGGAAACTGCGACTTGAATACCTATTTGGTCAAATTTCCCTGCTCGAGGGGCAACCGGAATTTGTAGTGTTTTAGTTAAAACTCTCCACTCTTTTCCATCCACGGCAACGTTGGAATACCCATTACTCGACGTGGTCAGTATTTCAGGGAATCCATCGGTATATAGAAAGAGATCGTTATTCAAAAAAATTCGAGTGGGAATTTGAACATCAAACAAGTTATCCACGGAGGCATTCGACATCTCGGTCCGTTGGACAAATCGTCGTAATTTCAAGATTGTAGAAAGTGAGCCGTCAGATGACACAGCCTGGGCTTGCCAGCTAAGTCTCGCGTCTATCTGTTTACGAAGATCCTCTTCTGTTAGTTGATTTATCACCGCGCCAGAAAAGATGACAATTAATGTGGCTACAAAAGATACCAGTAGGGTTATTAAAAATCTAAAGCTCACTTCCTTAATACGAACCCCACTCCCCGAACCGTCTCTATAATTCTCTCTTGTCCGTCGATTTCCAATTTTTTACGTAAATAGCCAATGAAGACATCTACAACATTTGTCTCCACGTCAAAATCATATCCCCAGACCCTATTCAAGAGCTGCTCTCGGCTCATCACCAGGCTTGGATTGTTTGCCAAAACATGGAGAAGATCGAATTCTTTCTTGGTCAAGTCTAAGGAAGTACCATAATATTCTGCACTGCGGCGCATTGGGTCAACCATCAATTTCCCAACAGCTAAAATCTTGGAATCAACAAGAGAACGTCTCCTGAGTAAGGCGTGGATACGAGCCAGTAATTCATCAAAGGAAAAGGGTTTTACCACGTAGTCATCTGCCCCTGCCTCCAACCCTGAAACCCTATCCGATACCTCGTCTCTAGCAGACAAAATGCATATCGGGATATCGATATCAAGGCTTCGAAGGTATTTAGTAACCTGTATGCCGTCTACTTCCGGCATATTAATATCAAGAATCAGTATGTCAGGTAGATCTTTTTCTATTTCCTCGATGGCTATTTCGCCATTCAAGGCTGAGCGAACTTTAAAGCCCTCGAATCGCAAACTTCTTTCAAGGGCTTCGCAAATTGCAATGTCATCATCTGCTATCAGTACGGATGAAGTCATGAGACACCTATTTATCGGTAAGTAACTTTTTTAGGTTGCCTTTCCAAGTATCGAAGTTTATTGCTTGCATCTTGCTGGGTTATCTCACCAGATTCCACTGCAGCCGAAATTTTCGCCTTTATATCCTCAATGTCCATCGTAGGTTTTTTGTGATGGTGTCCCTTACCATGCCACTTCTTACCCTTCTCTTTCCTTTCTTCTAAACCTGCCAATTTAACATCAGCTTCCTCTTGAGTAATTTCACCAGACTCCACCGCAGCTTTTATCTCACTCTTTATTGATTCAAATTTGGCAGACATCTTCTCCTGTCTGGAATTCCTCTTTTCCTCAATGTCGGCTAACTTGGCATCCGCATCTTGCTGGGTTATCTCACCAGATTCCACTGCAGCCGAAATTTTCGCCTTTA
>CAYPXS010000049.1:0-4525 GCA_964414725.1 uncultured Dehalococcoidia bacterium | reverse complement strand
GCAGCTTTTATCTCACTCTTTATTGATTCAAATTTGGCAGACATCTTCTCCTGTCCCGTGAACTCTTTCTTCAATAAGGAAATAGCCGTGTCGACTTGATCCTGAGTGATCTCTTCATTCTGAATAGCTGTCTGGATTCTAGTTTTTAATGCATCGACATTAATCTCAGGGGGACGAGAATCTATCGAAGCAAAAGAATCAGTCTGAGTACGATTGGGATCATCCGCGTAAATAGGAGAACAAGCCACAGCCGCCAGACCCATCGGTAGTATAAGCATCCCTGCTAATATGAGTTTTATGTTTCTTAAACGAATCATTTTCTTCTCCAAATATTATTATCCGCTAACTTGATAGGAAAAGACTAGTAAAGTTTTATAAAAATCCTATGTGATATTTTTAAGAAAACTCTAAGATTTAAAACATATCAACGCCAATAAGCCTGATAATAGAATTTTAAATTGCATTTTAATGAAATCTGATCATGCGTAAGCGGGTATATTTTAATTATTGTCAGGTAAATATTTATGGGCGTCTTTGAACGGTATCTTTCGATCTGGGTTGGGTTATGCATACTTTCTGGCGTACTGCTTGGTAACATACTTCCTGATATTTTCCAGCAAATCGCCAAAATTGAATATGCCCATGTGAATCTAGTTGTAGCATTATTGATATGGGTAATGATCTACCCAATGATGGTACAAATTGATTTCTCGTCGATTAAGGATCTTAAAAGCAAACCCTCAGGACTTATTCTGACATTGATCGTTAATTGGCTTATCAAGCCTTTCACAATGGCTGCCCTAGGATGGCTTTTCTTCAAGGTTATATTTGCTGGTTGGGTAGATACAGATACTGCTACTGAATATATTGCAGGAATGATTCTTCTTGGGGTAGCACCCTGCACTGCAATGGTATTTGTATGGAGCCAACTAACCAAAGGTGACCCTAATTACACCTTAGTGCAGGTCTCTGTTAATGACGTAATCATGATTTTTGCTTTCGCACCCATTGCCGGTTTATTGCTTGGCATGAGCGACATTGGGGTTCCATGGGACACCTTATTTTACTCAGTCATTCTGTATGTGCTTTTACCTCTAGTCGCAGGGGTTATAACTCGCAGACTACTGGAGAAACGCAAGGGTGACACAACCCTGTTCACTTTCATGGCTGCATTAAAACCATGGTCCATTTTAGGTTTGTTGTTAACAGTGATCCTACTATTCGCCTTCCAGGCAGAGGTGATTTTGAAAAAGCCCCAGGCCATCGTACTAATCGCTATTCCTCTTTTAATTCAGACGTACGGAATTTTTGGTTTAGCATATGGTTCCGCAAAAATTTTAAAGATAGAACACAGCATTGCCGCTCCGGCCTGTTTGATTGGGACTTCCAATTTTTTCGAGCTGGCGGTAGCAGTTGCGATATCTCTCTTTGGGCTTAATTCTGGCGCTGCTTTAGCAACCGTTGTTGGGGTCCTTGTTGAGGTCCCTGTGATGTTGTCATTAGTGTATCTCGTCAATCGTACAAAGCATTTATTTCCTGAGCAATAAAAAAATCCCAATTGCTCTTCTTCTCCCAAAGTCCTAATATGCACCTTGTCGTGAAAAGAAATAGTACTAAAAGAGGTAATCTGAAATGGCAACTCCAGGAACGGAAATTGTAGAGCTTGAAACCGGTGTATTCGCCCGACTACACGAAGGATTAACAAACGCCGGGATCATTGTCGGAGATGACAGTGTTCTAATAATTGATTCTTTAAGGGTTCCCTCCTTTGCGAGAGATTTGATCAAAGACGTAAAAGATATTACTGATAAGCCAATTAAATTTGTGATAGACACTCACTCACATTGGGACCATTCATGGGGTAATGAGGAATTTCCTGACGCCACCATTATTGGTCATAAAAATTGCTACGCCGAAATGGTCGATGTGGAATGGAACGAACAATGGCGGAAAAAAGTTACAAGTTCTAATGATCCTTGGTCCGAAGAAGGAAATATAGTCAACATAACCCCGCCTAACATGACTTTTGAAACGAGTATGCAACTATATTTCGGCGGAAGAGAATTAGATCTGAAATATTTCGGGAGAGCTCATACCAGTGGAGATATATACATTCATTTACCCAACGAGAAAATTGTATTTACAGGAGACGTTGCTCAAGATGGTGGGGTTCCATATTTGGGAGACTGTTACCCCGTTGATTGGCCTGAGACGGACAATAAGTTGGCCGCACTACCGATAGAAAGATTCATGTCAGGACACGGCCCGATTGGTGACCATCAAGCTCTAGAAGGTGCGAGAGATTTCATTCACAATTTAGTTGACTCAGTTAAATCCGCAATAACCGACGGACAAAATGCCACTCAAGCGAGTGAGTCGGTCATTAACCAATTAACACCGCAGTATGGAAACTGGCGCTCCTTCGATCGTATAGGTGAAAATCTAATTAGTGTCTATGAAAAACTGAAAGTCTAAATTGACTAGATGTCAGACAGACATGATAGGAATCTGATTACAACTCAACAAGAGAAAGCAGGCTCATACAGATGGGTTGTTTACGGCCTGTTTGTGATCTGCAACACTTTTGGCTTCCTTGTAGCAAACACAATAGGTATCTTACTTCCTTCTATAACTGCAGACCTAAATCTGTCCCCTACACAGCAAGGAATGCTAAGTTCTGCACCTTACTGGGCTAATGTTGTGTTAATGATAATTATAGCCATCTGGGTTTCTCAATTTCCTCCTAAAATTTTAGCTTTGGTAACTGTTATTTTGGGCGGTGTTTTGGTTTTAATGCAAGCCTGGTCTCAGAGCTTTATTGCGATCTTTGTTGCAAGACTCCTATTTGGGGTAACTATGATAGCGAGAGAGCCTGCTAGGGCCTTATTAATACGCCAATGGATCCCACAGAATCAAGTTAATCATGCAGGCGGTATTTCTAATCTGTTCTTTGGCATAATGGTTAGTGGTGGCGTCTTAATGATGCCGGTGCTCCTTAATTATTTTGGTGGTAACTGGCGAAATGTAATGATCACCTTTGCCTTTATATTTTTTGCTCTCGCACTGGTGTGGGGCATTTTCGGTAAAGAAAATCCAATTGCACAAGAGGCATCAGAGAAGTCCGCCAATCAACTAGAGATATTCAAACGAGTGCTTAGCTTCAAGGACGTATGGTTTGCCGGAATTGGATTTATGGGGGCCCTGATGTCATTTGCATCGTTCAACAGCTTCCTCCCTACATTATTCGTAGACTTCTACAATATAAGTCTCAGCAAATCAGGCCTAATAATTGCTCTTTATATTTTACCGGGCGGTTTTTCAGGACTCACCTTCGGATTGTTATCTAAATCTTCTAAATCACGAAGCGGTATATTGATGATGTCTGGAATAATCATCTCAATGAGTTTTTTAAGTATGACCTTGATAGATAGTTATCAATTGCTGATTGGAATAGCAATCATAAACGGCATCGCGTGGGGGTTTTTCCCATTATTATTCATGGTTCCGTTCCACATAAAAAATATTCGTCCTAGGGAAATTGCCGTCTCATCCGCAACTGTCATGACTATGGCAGCGGTCGGCTCTTCAATAGGACCAACCCTGACAGGGTTTTTACAGGAGTCACTTGGTAGTTTGGAAATCTCACTAAGATTTATGGCCTTCTCCCCCATGACCCTTTTTATAGCAGGTATTTTGCTACGTAAAACACCTCAAAGTAATTAAGCAACCATGTACCCTCAAAGAACATACAATTTCAATAATTCCGAGGTAATATGAACCAACCAAACTTCGTACTTATTTTGGCCGATGACATGGGCTATTCCGATCTTGGATGTTATGGGTCCGAAATAAATACCCCAAATATAGATTCTCTTGCCTCTAAGGGAATTAGGTTTTCTCAGATGTATAATTCCGCTCGATGCTGTCCATCGAGGGCTGCCTTACTGACCGGATTGAATCCACAACAAACGGGTGTTGGACACATGGTGTCAACCTTTGGGCAACCCAATTCCATTACTGTTCCTGCCTACCAGGGGTACCTCAACGAAACCTCAGCAACTATCGCAGAAGTCCTAAAGACAAACGGATACAACACTTACATGTCGGGGAAATGGCATGTGGGTGGCGGCTATGATCTGACTGACGCATCAACCTGGAATCCAGGGGATAAAACCCATCCCACGCCTACGCAAAGAGGATTTGATAGATTTTTTGGCATAGTGGCTGGAGCGGCCAATTTTTTCCATCCCAGAACTCTCATGAAGGATGAGGAAGTAGTAGATATAGACACCTCTGATTTTTACTTAACTGACGCGATTAGTGAGAATGCGGTCTCAATGCTAGAAGCATCTTCCAAAGAGAATAAACCTTTCTTCATGCACGTCGCTTTCACCGCACCACATTGGCCATTACATGCATATGAAGAAGACATTGCGAAATATATCGGCAAATACAAACATGGTTGGGACGAGATCAGAACAAGTAGGCACGAAGAACTAAAAGGTATGGGAATACTCGATTCTAG
>CAYPXS010000048.1:0-9609 GCA_964414725.1 uncultured Dehalococcoidia bacterium | reverse complement strand
GAGTCTGTTCCTTGTTCTTCTTTAAAAATTGCGAACAAAGCAGCTAGGAAAACCACTATTAGTACTACAGACACAGGACTTACAGGCCAGCTTTCGGCCAAACTCAAATTATCATGGATCAATATACCTAAACCGCCTAAGGCAATAAGCACTACAGACAAAACACCCACAAGAGCGGGCGCGCTGCCTAACGAACTTAGAATCGGTCCTTTCCGCCACATAAGATCGAGAAGCCCGATAATCAAAAGGTTAAAAAGATTACTTCCAAAGGCATCTCCAGCTGCAAGATCTGCCCCTCCAGACCCACCCACTGACAGAACAGAGCTCACTCCAGTGGCCAATTCAGGTAGTGAGGTCGCAGTAGCTAGTAAAACAACACCAACAAAAGAGCGACCTAAACCAGTTTTAAAGGCAATTATGTCGGCATTTTTAGTCAGTTGAGTGGCTGAAACAAGAATAGTACCAGCAAGACCGGCCAAAACTATCCAAAGAACAGGTAATGACAATGAATCCAAAACATCTCTCCAGCTAAATTATGTGCATAGACTAAACGAATAAGTACCGGAATCCACTGAGCATTATATTTATAAAACTAGGTAGTAGAAACCAAAAGATCGGTTCGGTTTCTCCATTTTTTCAAAAATCTACCGTAATTTTTCTTACTTAATTCGTCTCGTTCACCTTCCGACAAAGCCGTCCAGCCCCTATGCTCATGTAATTCCATGGGTAATGTGTGGTCAGCGATTATCGAAAATCCTTTTTCTTTGAATTGGAAACTAAAATCCAAATCCAAATTTCTATAATATCTAAATGACTCCCTCATTAGTCCAACCTTCTCTATATCTCTGCGCCTGAGGGCAAAACAATATCCTTGCATCGCATCCATGTCTCCCGACTCGCCTTCACCGTCATGAAAATGCAACAAATCCTTTGTACGGAGTCCGGCTAGTCCGGCTATTCCCACTTTGGGAGACTCTAAGAGCTCTCTTATTCGATCAACAAAATTCCCTTTTATCTCAACACTGGGATCTAGGAGTATAAAAACTTCACCCCTAGCTACCTTCAGCAGAACATTCTTTGCAGCCCCGTCTCCTATCGTGTGATCCGAATGTATAACTTTGAGGTTCTTATATTTAATAGACATTTCTTCTAATAATTCCCCAGTAGAATCTGAGGATCCATTGTCTACAACAAGTATTTCAGTATCTTCTGGGTCAGTCCATTTGATAACACTGGACACACAGCGCCTTGTATCTTCCGGAAAACCAGTCACGACCACACCAACTGTTATAGGAATAAGAGATCCTTCGGATATGCTAGAAGATACTTCAGCAGAAGAAGATATTGTCTTCCACTTTTCTTCCCTGATCTCTGATCGATCTTTAACCCGAATTACAGAATTTTCCGCTGCATCTTCTACAAGATAACCTTTAGCTTCAATTTCGTTTCTTATTCGATCAGAGGCCTCATAATCTGAGGAGGCTCTCAATGAAGTCCTTTCCGTAGATTTATTAATGATAGCCTCTGGCAAATCGTACATGTTTGAAGTCGAGTTCAAACCTAATCCCATTAAACCATCCACCCTTCTGATGACTTCTGCTTTACCAAAATCACCGATATCCGATGATTCAATCAACCTCCACACACCATCTAGCAATCCCGGCATATCTAGGTCTTCGCACACTTTATCAACAAGCCGTTTATTCCATTCGTCTATTTTTTCATTATCATGACTGGAAACACCTGCATTATTGAAAAGAACATAATGGCGTCGCAATTTATTAAGAGCAGTTTCAGATGCCTTGAGGGAGGTAAACGTAAAATTTATCCTGGTTCGATATCTCGCTGTCATACAAAGGTATCGAAAGGCTAAAGGGTCAATACCCCTCTCAACTAGGTCAGAAATTATGAATGCGTTACCAGCGGATTTTGCCATTTTGACTCCGTCCGCCAAAAGATGCTGCCCATGTACCCAATGAGAAACTACCGAACTTCCTGTGTATCCTTCGCTTTGAGCAATTTCTCCCTCATGGTGGGGAAAAATGTTATCCACCCCACCTGTGTGGAGATCAATATGGCTCCCTAGGTATTTTATCGACATAGCTGAACATTCAATATGCCACCCGGGAAATCCATCTCCCCACGGACTCGGCCATTTTAAAGAGCGACCAGGCTCTGCTTTCTTCCATAATGTGAAATCTCTAGCGTCCTTCTTCAGAGGGTCCGCTTCTACCCTCACCGCCTCCTGCAACTGAGATTCATGAATGTTGCCTGATAAATTTCCATACGTGGGAAAGGCATTAACATTAAAATAGACATTCCCATTGACTTCGTATGCAAGTGAGGAGCTTAAAAGAGATTCAATTATTTCAACCATTTCCTCAACATGCTCTGTGGCCTTGGGGAATTCATTCGCAGGCAATATGTTGATAGCCGCTTCATCATCCAGAAAACGCTGGGTATAGAATTCGGCTATTTGAGCTGGAGTTTTTCCTTCAGCAATAGCGGCGGCTATCACTTTATCTTCCCCTTGCTCCAAGACTTCCTGGCGCATATGCCCTACATCAGTAATGTTTTTTATGTGAGTAACTTCATTACCCAAAATTTGAAGTGTGCGTCTGATCCAATCAGCCATCAAATAAGAACGTAGGTTACCTATATGGGCATCCCGGTATACTGTTGGCCCACAGGTATAAATACTGAAACGGCCATTTTCACGCGAGACCAAGGCAGATTTTTCTCTCGTGAGAGTGTTATACAGTTCTAACACCCGCACCTCCCTATTTATTTAATAGACTTGTTATTATCCTAATTGTAATACTCTGAGCATATTAGTTGAGCCAGGCACGCCTATTGGTGTCCCTGCTACTAATACGACGGTTCCTTTTTTGTCTGTCATCATAAATCTTTTTGCTTGCTCTTCTCCAACCGTGAAGAATTCTTCTACGTCAGTAGGGGTATCCACCAAGACCGGGTAAACACCCCATCTAAGGGTCAGAACTCTGCAGACATCTTCCCATGGAGTAAGTGCCAATATTCTAGACTCAGGCCTATATCTTGAAACCCTGCCAGCAGAATTCCCAGATTCTGTAAAAGCGACGATAAATTTTGAATTTAATAGGTTAGAGGTCTGGCATGCTGCGTAGCTTATGGCGTCATCCGTTTTAGATTCCAACTGAAGGAATCTTTCTTCCATCATTTTGCTGTATGGGAGAGCTGACTCAGCTTCCCTCGAAGTGTTTACCATGATTTTCACCGCCTCTATGGGAAACTTGCCTATAGAAGTTTCGCCAGAAAGCATAATGGCGTCGGAACCATCAAAAACTGCATTGGCAACATCCGTCACTTCTGCCCTAGTCGGAGACGAAGAATGGATCATAGATTCCAACATCTGCGTTGCAGTGATAACAGGTTTACCAGCAGAGTTACTTTTGCGGATTAATTCTTTTTGAACTACTGGCACTCTATGCAGAGGGATCTCAACTCCCATGTCACCCCTTGCAACCATGAGAGCATCACTAGCTTCTACCACCTCGTCAAGGTTATCTATAGCTTCCGCCCTTTCTACTTTGGAAATGATTAGAGGCTTGCGCATCCCGTTTTCCCTGAGAATCGAGCGGGCAGTCCATATGTCTTCCCGCCTTGTGACAGTGGACAAAGCGACAAAATCTGCACCAAATTCTGCTGCAAACTTAAGGCATTCTACTGCCTTTTCATCCGGAAATTTTTGTGAAGGAGCACGCCCCGGTGTCACAACGCCTCGACGCTCGGTTAATCTACCTCCCCTAACCACCTGACATTTCACATTTTCGTCTGAAATTTCTTCCACCACCAATTCGATATTCCCATCATCAACCAAAATTGTTGCACCGGACTCAGCATCTCTGTGGATACCAGGAGGCGCAACGCTCACCAAACCTTGGTCTCCCACAACATCCCTACTGGTTAAAGTAATTTGATCACCGTCCTTAAGTTGTAAAACTCCAGGGTCAGTGGGCCCAGTACGATATTTGGCACCCGGGACATCGACCATTATTCCAACAGGAATACCCAAATCTTCTGATACTTTACGTACTCTTTTGAAAACGGCCTCATGAACAGCCCTATCACCGTGGGACATATTCAGGCGCGCAACATTCATTCCTGTTTCGACTAGTTCTCTTAGAACTTCTTCGCTTTCAGAGGAGGGACCTAAGGTACAAACAATTTTAGTTTTAGGTTTGTCGTGATAAAGATCAACAGGATTTGTATAAGGCATATCAACCTTTGCTAATTTAACTTCATACAATATTTTTGCTCGCCCAGTTTACATAACTATACATCACACCTCCATTGCTTCGGCGGTTAGGTTCTATAAATTTATGGAAACTAAAATTGCAATTCGGCGCATTTGCCTGAATGTGATTGTTCAATTACAGTTCTGCTAAAGGATTGGTGATGAAATATGTATGACGCATCCTTGCTATTAAACCTACAGGCTCTAGACAGGTCGATTGCTGAATTGAAAGAAAGTCTTTCTGCTACAGAAACATCCTTACAGGATGATACGGTCGTTGTAAAAGCAGAAAATGTTTTTAGACAAATTTTCACGCGACATGAACAGGTAACCAAAGAACAACGGGAAACTGAACGTGAGACCCAGCGTCTCACAGATCGTAAAGATTTGATCGAATCAAGGATTTATGCAGGGAACATAACCAACCCAAAAGAACTGTCAGCCCTTCAAGAAGAAGTAGGGAATTTAATGTCTTTGATTGATACAGAGGAAGATCTTTTACTTGTTCGTATGGAAGAAACTGAAAAATACGTTGACGGATTGGAGAAGGCCACAAAGCAATTGGAAGACGCTAAGACCGCCCATGAGCACAAGACGATACAGCTTAAGTCCAAACAAAAGGATTTAATTAGTCAGTTAAAGTCCGAAGAACCCGAACAAAAGACTGTAAGGGAACAATTTTCCCCAAACGTACTACATATATACGACAGAGTAAGCCAATCTAATAAGGGAGTAGCTGTAGCTGTGGTGGAGGGAGATAGATGTTCAGAATGCATGCTTTCAATACCCACAAAATTGCTGGAAAACCTCAAAACGGCCAGCGAATTTGTATATTGTAATTCGTGCCGACGAATACTTTTGAAAGGCACTACTAGATGAGGGTGATTGGATACTGCAATACTCTTGTAGAATCCTTTGACAGAGATACAGATTTCACTCAATCAGTGATTTCTTTCGCCAATCGGTTCAAACATCAGATAAACTCAATCGTACAAGATGAGATTTCTTCGATAGGTGCGACCACAGAGTTCTCTGAAATGATTAAGACAGTGGAGAAAGACCCTGCCGGCTACCTGATAGTAATTCCTGACGCGAGGCATATAGGCTCCGACCTAGAATCTGTCGCCCGAAACGTAATTTCCGTGGAAAAGGCTAATTCTTCATTTCATTGTCTAAACGACGATTATCCGGATGTGTTACAAAATGCCCTTTTACACATCAACGCCCCAGGAGTATCAGTCTCAAAGAGTAACAACATAAAAGACGGAATGCAGGCTAGAGCTATGTCTGGAAAATCTCTAGGTAAGGCCCCTTTCGGTTATCTGACCAACGAGGATGGGGAATTTATCATCAGTAGTTCCGAATCAGAGGTAGTGAAGTTCATTTTTGACCTATATGTAAATCAAGATATGGGTCTTAGGAAAATTGTTCAAAAGTTAAACGATTCCAATATTCGTACGAGAAGAGGAAAGTCGTGGAATATAGTGACCGTAAGAGACATACTAAAAAATTCTTCCTACATAGGCACGTACCAACGTTTTGGTTTGAGGTTAACTAGAAATCATGATCCGATCATAAGTACAGACCTATTCAGATCCGCTCAAGATAAAGTGCGAGAACGGCGAAAATACAAGGCCTTCCCTACTATTGAACCATATTTACTTTCTGGTCTTTGTATATGTGGCTACTGTGGGAACACGATGATGGGTGTCACCCGAAAGCAGAATTGGAAACGAGAAGGCGGAGAAAGGGCAAAGAACACTTACAGATATTATCAATGCCAGTCGAAAGGAAACCAAGGGACCTGTGGCTACCACACCTGGACAACGGAGAAATTGGAGACTCGCGTATTGAAAATGCTAAACACGATGGTGCAGAACGGGAAATTAGTCGAAAGTGTCGATGGACCTAAGGGTGAGCAGAAATTAAGATCTGCTGCAGAAAATAGGTTGGCTAAAGTTGTAAGCGCAGAAAAGCGATTCGTTGAATTTATGAAAAGAACAGCCAGAGGAGAATCAGTTTTGGATAGGTTGGATTTGTATTTAAAAGCCCTCGACGAAGCTCGAGAACAGGCCTTCATCAGCCACCTCCCAGAAGAGGTTCCCAAATTGATAAAAGAGTGGAATGAAAAAACTTTTGCAACGCAGCAGGCATTCCTTAATGAATACGTAGCCCTTATCACAGTTAAAGAACGTTCGGTAAAAATCACCTTATAGGAAAAGTCTGAACCTCATGAAAATGGTAAAATAGGCTAAGGTGTGAGGGGAATGGACGGCCGCTGGGTGTTTTATACACCGAGAGGAAAGTCCGAGCTCCACTCGGAAGGATGCCCGTTAACGGCGGGGCGGGGTGACCCGACGGAAAGTGCCACAGAAACAAACCGCTGCATAGCAGTAAGGGTGAAAAGGTGAGGTAAGAGCTCACCGCATGTTTGGTAACAAACGTGGTCCAGGCAAACCCCATCCGGAGCAAGGCCTAATAGGGGTCATAAAGGTTCCGAACCTGACCCGGGTTGGCCGCTTGACCTTATTGGCAACGATAAGGCTAGATAGATGGTCGTCAGTCATCTTTGAAGGATGATTACAGAACTCGGCTTACAGTTCCCCTCAACCGATATTAAAATATTTACAAAGCCGCAGAGAATAAATTATGGCCGATGAAACACCTATTTGTATCCTTTGTCGAGCAACAACGGTCGCGGTTAAATGCAAAGTAATATGTACTAATTGCGGTTTCACAACCGATTGTTCAGACCTTCAATGAAAGCCTGATATAAGACCATTTCCCTTTGACGGCTGAGACTTTAAGTTAACTAATTTCAAGAATGGGTCTATAATTTCTCATAATAAATAGCTTCCAAAATGGACAATTGAGGTTGGTATAAAAAGGCGTGAAATTAACGGTTCTGAACAGCTTTAAAGGTATTTCAATCCCGATATTACTAATTATGTCGGCCTTTCTCCTGATCTCATGTGGCGGCGGTGACGATGTGGCTCCAGAGGATTGCGAGAAGGCATTTAATGCCGACGCTGGAATCTGGGAGTGTATCGAAGGCGGAACAAATACCGGCTCGGGAAGTGAAGGAACTAGTAACACTGTCAGCAGCAATCTGATTACTCAGCCGACTCCCCTCCCCACACCAACTATCACAAATGAAACAGAGGCCGGGCGGGAACTTTGGGTATATCTGACAAAATGTGTTTCAGTTGATGTTGGACATCTTCAGGTCAATACAGCAACCAAGGGGGACTGGTTAATAAAACCAGCTAGTAATTCACCACAGCAATTCGGTACTTGGCTTATAAAGCCTTCCGGGGACATTCTGCCTCACAACAGTAAAGCTGGTTTATGGGATAGTTACCTCAAGGGCAATTGCGACACAACTATAATGTCGCCAGCAGCCACTGATGTATTAGACGGCACAGGGGCCAGCACGGTTCTCTGGACGCAACTCGCTAAATGTCACCCTGAACTCCCCCTGGGTATGTTGATAGCGCAAAGGAGCCAGCAAACGGGGGACTGGGTCGTAGTATCTGATCCCAATTATGCTATGGATGATTACGGTGTCTGGAGCGTCGAAAGAGACGCAACCATAAAGCCACTTAATGAACGGGCTAACGAGGTGTGGGCTGCTCTCTCACTTTCAAACGATCAATCAAGTCCGTCCAACACCACGGAAATCGCTGCAGGGTGTACCCCTGTAATTCGTAACCTCCAAGAGGCAAACGATCGAATCTATTCATTTCTCTCTTCTTGCTTTCCAGATTTAAAACAGTCTGAAATGACTACTACCAGAGATCCAATGAAACATGTTTGGCTGGTTGTCACAAATGAACCATACGTCGACAACACGACCGAACGGAAAAAGTCTGTATGGTCAGTGGATGGTAGTGGGAGGGTTCTCGCGAGGAATTCAAGCTCTGTGGCGACGATGGCCATAGTCGATGCAGGGAAGTGTTAATCTTTAGACTTTTCAGGTTCAGGTTGTCCGATCCCCTTCATCGACCATATGTTTCTTCGGTTTACCCTAAAAGATTTCAGGGCCAACTAAGTAACGACTTTCATAATTTCTGTCAGTGTTTGAAATAACCAGTTTTGGCGATTCCTTTGGAACTGCGAAGTAAAGCACAAGCAATACCGCGGTTAAACCAAGCGACAGAAAACTCATTACAGGTAACAGTGGATCCATTTTTCCTCCTTGTTTATTTGTTGCATTAATATATTATCACATATTGAAATGGTTTTAAGGGAAGTCCATTGCATTTTATAATATTGTTATATTGCTCCTATTATTTGATATAGTTTTAGCCTCTAGAGTCACTAAACACAGGGGTGTAGCTCAGTTGGTAGAGCGAAGGTCTCCAAAACCTTAGGTCGTGGGTTCGATCCCTGCCACCCCTGCCAGTGCTATAGTGGCTGTATTAGCTACAATCTTCATAAAAGGACGATAAAGTGATAGGTGCAGATTTAGTCGCCCAAATACTTAAAGCAGAAGGTGTAGATTTTATGGGAGTGATCCCGTTCAATCGCTTGGAGGAAGCAGGGGCGCAGGCCGGTATAAGGCCTCTAATATTCAGACAGGAGCGAGTTGGAGTCAACCTAGCGGACGGGTACAGCAGAATAACAAACGGTGACAAAACCGGTGTGTTCGCAATGCAAGCTGGACCAGGCGCTGAAAACGCTTTTGCGGGGGTTGCCACTGCATATGCAGATTCGGTCCCTATTTTGCTTCTCCCTGCATCCAACCCTAGAGCTAGGCACGGGGTCCACCCGACCTTCAGCCCTAGCGAAACATATCGAACAGTAACGAAATGGTCAGGCAAAGTGGCAATGCCTGAAAGTATTCCAGACATGATGAGGCGAACATTCAGCCAACTCAGGTTGGGTCGGCCCGGGCCTGTTCTTTTGGAAATCCCCAGCGATATCCTAGGCGAGGAAATCCCTGAAGGGATGAACACCACCTATACAAATGTCGAAAACAGAAAAAGCGCAGGAGACCCTCAGGACATAAAAACAGCAGCTAAGATGTTGCTCGGCTCTAGTAGACCTGTTATCCAGGCAGGCCAAGGCGTTTTATACGGCAAAGCATCAAAACAGTTATTAGAACTCGCAGAGCTAACCAGGGTCCCGGTCATGTCATCCATGGCCGGCAAAAGCTCTTTCCCTGAAACACACGAGCTGGCCCTTGGAACCCGCAGTAGTTCAACGACCGATATGGTCGTTCATTTTATAGATAAGGCAGACATGATTTTCGGCGTAGGTACGAGTTTCACACGAATCCATTATGGGATGAACGACTTCGATAAAAAGACTCTGGTTCAGATTACAAATAG
>CAYPXS010000047.1:0-9662 GCA_964414725.1 uncultured Dehalococcoidia bacterium | reverse complement strand
AACAAAACCCAGCTCAGGCACGTGCTCGAATTGAAGCAATGAAACGTCAGTTTGAACAAAAGCGTCAAATTGAGGAATCCCTGTCAGGAATAAAAAATAAGATCGGCGTATATAGTGGAAAAGGCGGTGTAGGTAAGACAACAGTGGCAGTAAATCTAGCTGCAACTCTTGCCAATGATGGCGCCACAGTCGGAATACTGGATGTGGATATTGACTGTCCGAATGTTGTCAGGGCAATGAAGATTTCAGAACACCCCACAGTTGGGGGAGAGCAGAAAATGATTCCTCCAGAAAGATTTGGCGTAAAAGTAATGTCCATGTCGTTCTTTCAAGAAAATGAGGACGAGGCCACAATCTGGCGAGGCCCCATGATTCACAATGCTATAAACCAAATGCTTCAAAGCACGGAATGGGGTGAATTAGACTATTTGGTAGTAGATATGCCTCCCGGCACATCTGATGCGCCGTTAACTGTGATGCAAGTACTCACAATGGACGGCTTCGTCGTCGTGACCACACCACAAGAACTAGCCAAAGTAGATGCTAAACGTTCCATAAACATGATACGTAAATTGCAGGTAAATGTCTTAGGAGTAGTCGAAAATATGTCCGGCGGAATTTTCGGACAGGGCGCAGGCCAGGAGATATCTAAAGAATTAGAACTAGAATACCTGGGCGAAATAAATGTAAGATCTGACTACCAAGATACATCTAGGCCCGCATCTTTATTAAATAATGAAATCTTGGCTGAATATCGTAATGTGATGTCAAAAACCCTAAATGTATTAGGAAGCGACTAAACCCTATTCACATTCGGATATTCTTGACGTCAAATAGTAAATCTATTAGCCCCTTATTGATATCAGATCCTAGATTAACTCTGCAAACAGGACGTCCAAGTGATAGCAATGCTTCCATATCTCCATCCGCTTGAGCTGTCACAAGAGTAGAAAGACCATAACCCTCATCTTTAATTGGCACTTCTTTAGAGGCAGTTGTCAACAATTGTAGGAACACCCCTGAAGGAGGTCCTCCTTTGTGCATTTGACCAGTTGAATGTATAAAAGATGGACTAGAAGCGACCGTGACGTGAGCTCCAGTTAAAGAACGAATATCGGCTGCCAGCCTGAAAAGCAATTCTCGTTCTGAATCTTCTATACACACGAATGGCAATATAGCTACGTAGTTGTTATTTGTTATGCTCTTCACCCATTCAGAGAAACTCATAGTAGGAGTGGTCGGAGGTAGTTCACCCTCAATAGCAAAATGGTCAAGAATTTTATTGGTCATATCTTTAGATTTTTGGACTTGAGGTTGATCAAATGGGTTTATATTCATAAGGTTTGCAATCAGAACTACTGACAGCTTCCATCTGAAAAATTCACCTCCGATACCAGCCGGACCGTCAATCTGTATTTCATATGTCGGGATGGAATAATCTTCCAAATACTCTCTAATCTCAAATACTGATTTATCAGGGTCGGATAAATCCTCATAAATAACTGCGCAAACGTCCTTTGAAGGACTTAAAAGTTTGGGGTCGCCAACTATTGGGATAATTCCAAAACCTTCCTTTCCTAAACTTTCAGATAACAACTGTTCTAACCACATAGCAAAATTTTTCATAGATGATGGTAGATATACATACAATTTATCTCTGCCTTGAGCAAGATTATTTCCTAAATAATCTGATAACAAAATTGCTGGATTTTGTTGACATTCCAGGTTACGACATAAAGAAACCATGACATTTGCAGCATCAACAACAGACGATACATTTGATCTATTTAAAAGCGCAGGGAAAAGTCCAAAAGAAGACAACTCTGAAAATCGACCACCTATATTAAGCTTGCCATATACAACGCTTCTAAAATTATGTTGAAGGGCAAATTTTTCAAGATCTGTGCCAGGATCAGTTATAGCAATAGCATTTTTAGACCCGTTGGAGGTCGTCAAACTGGAAAACAATTTATCCAGGAAATAATTGGCCAAGGTAATGGTCTCCAGGGTTGTCCCTGATTTAGAAGAGACTACTAAAAGTGTTTTCTTCCCTTCTACCTTATTCAGTATTTTTTCTACAGTGGCCGGTAGCAGTGAATCGACAAATATGAATTGGGGGCTGTCATCTCCTAAGGAAACGATCGCTCTAGCTCCTGCACTACTTCCTCCGACAGCGATCAACAATACATATTGGAAATTTTCCATACATATTTGGTTGGCCAGTTCAGAATATATTTTTGTTTCCTCTTCGGTCCAATCGCAGCCCATTGCCCACCCAGAATGCTCGGACAAACGAGCAAGCTCGGTATCAGCAGAGTTTTCGGCAGAATCCCAAAATTCGGAAAGTGCATTATTAAGCAGATGCGAATCCCAATTTACAGAATCCTGCTTAAAACACATAATGGAAACCGATTATCGGAGGGCCGGCAGTGTCGATCTTTTATGAGATATATTCTCAAGAAGCTGATCAAATGAATCAGAAAATGCCTTGACTCCATCTTTTAGTAATGCATCTGTAATCACAGACATATCTATCCCTGCAGAAGTCAGTTCATTCATATGATTATAGGCATCATTCACATTTTCGGTAATCGTGTTTTCAGATTTGCCGTGGTCTATGAAAGCATTCAGCGTGACATCTGGCATAGTATTGACCGTATCAGGGCCAACTAGATTTTCAACGTATAGAACATCTCGCAGTTCCGGATTTTTCATGCTTGTACTAGCCCATAGAGGTCTCTGAGTATTAGCGCCTGATTCACGAAGTTTCTTAAAGCGACTAGAGGAGAAAGTGTCCTGAAACTCCTTATAGGCGATTTTGGCATTTGCAATACCTGCCATACCTTTATATTCATCTGAAAGAAGGTTTCCCTCAGCTATAGCTTTATCTACGGCGGTATCAACTCTACTAACAAAAAAAGAAGCCACTGAGGTAGTTTTAGTTAAATCCGCTCCAGTCGCATGAAGACTCTCAAGACCGCTCAGATAGGCCTCCCGTACCAATGAATACATTTTTGTGGAAAAGATTAATGTGACATTGACACTTATACCCTTTGATATCAATTGATGTATTGCTGGAATTCCTGCTTTGGTTGCCGGCACCTTTATCATTAGGTTCTGACGATCGACCTCTTTATGAAGCCTTTCTGCCTCGGCAACCGTTCCATCTGTGTCGTTAGCAAGGTGAGGATTTACTTCAAGAGACACATAGCCATTCTGAGCCTCGGTATTTTTATAGGTGTCCGACAAAAGGTCCGCAGCATCCTGTATATCCACTATCGCTAATTTTTCAAACAACTCAATATCTGAATATTTTTCTACACTTAATCTCTGGATATCCGAATCGTAAATTTGGGATGAAGAAATAGCCTTTTCAAATATACTGGGATTAGATGTTAGTCCGACGACTCCCCTATCAAGTATCTCTTTCAATTCACCTGAAACAATTAATTCCCTACTTATGTTGTCATACCATACTGACTGTCCAAGTTCTTGCAGATCCAGTAAATTAGAAGCTTTTGACATAGATTTCCTCCATCACAATTCACGGTACTTGCTATTGTTGTTCCTAGGTTATGGCAACGCGGAAAATATGCAAACATAATACCACCCACACCTCTCCACAATAGAGAAGTTTTAAACCATTGCGGCTGGAAAGTCCCTGATATTGGCTTAACAAATTATCATTAATATGTTGAGCAGGTATTTTATGATTAAAGCGTCACATAGTCAGTCGGCGATATAGGACGAGCAGCCGTTCTGGCAAGTCATTAATATCATCTAAAATTTCATATCCCATATCGGAGCACATGGTCTTAAGGTAGTCATGCCCATTTTTGTCAACAGTCAGACAAAATGAATTAATTCCTTGTCTTTTTGCCTCATCTAATGCCATCTTTGTATCATGAACTGCATATTCTTTTTCCACACCTTCCCTACTGTAACCTCGGTCCTGCGGTCGTCCATCACTTATTAAAAACAGTATTTTGGTCCGAGCATCAGTATTATCCAATTTATAGGCAGCATGCCTTATGGCTGGCCCCATCCTAGTGGCATGCAATGGAGCAATTCTGTCAATTCTACGTTTTACTTTATCTGTAAATGCTTCATGAAGATCTTTGACAGTGTAGAACTCAACATTCTCTCTTCCGTACCCGGAAAATCCGTAGATGCCGTAGGTATCTCCTATAGCCTCTAGTGCATTAATGAGAAGCACCATGGATTCTTTTTCCATGTCTATAATTCTTTTATAAGATCTTCGCATCTGCTCCCCACGACGTGTCCTCAACCAAACCATATATTCCACAGGGTCATCAGGGGCATCCCAATCATCTTGCTTATTCTTCCCTTCATCTATAGCTTCAGCAGTAGAAGCACTTGTATCTAAAAGAAAAGCGACCGCTACATCTCGTTGGACCTTGTTCCGACGCCAATAAAATTTTTCGTCGGGGCTGGATCCAGTCTTAATATCGACCATATTTTCAATGACGTCATCGATATCAATATCTTCTCCATCTATTAATTTTCTCTCTTTCCTGAACATTTCAGGAACCATCATTTCAAATTGTCTTCGAATTCTTGTGACCAAAGTTCCGTATTCATTAAGGGTCGCTCCAAAATATGTTGGATCACCTTCTTGCATGGTTTTTTGCCTGACAATACACCATCTAGGTTTATAGTCTTCTGCCCTAAAATCCCATTCGTCATATACGAAGGTCTCAGGCTCAGCCGACTCCAATTCTCCTCCTTCCTCATCTACATGAACGAATGGTCCTTGCGAATCATCCGGAGACTGAGGCATATTAGCCCCGGCTTCCTTCATTATGTTGTCTGCAAACATACCACTAGACTCTTGGATTTCTCCTTCTGTAGCCTGGAGATCCAACTCTGCACTGTTTTCCAAAAGTTCTTGTAACTGTTCTTGAGTCAAAGGTTCACCCTGGGCCTGACCCATTTCATCTTGTTCTTGCATCCTCAACTCAGTCATCAATTGAGCCAATTCTGGCTTAAAGTCTCCCCTATATTCCACTTCTTGTAAGGATTCATATTCCTCCTCCCCTTCAGGTCTCAGCTCCATTTCCATACCCATACCGATCTGTTCTAGTAGATTTTCCATATCCTCTGGATCAACATAATCTTCATCGTCCTCATCTTCAAAATCCATGTCATTCCAATCATCTGGAGGTATTTCCTCATTTGGAATTGCCGAAATAATCGCGTAAATTCTCAAAGTTGCTTCAGCTGTATCTTCCACAGTTGCATCAGACACTAGTACCCTTCGGGCTATTTGGGCCACTTGTGAAGCTTCCTTAGTGTATTTGGAAGGTGCCGAAACTCCCTCATATTGCTGCAAGCTGAGTCTTACCATAAATTCAACCATAGCTTCACGAGCTGGAAGCTCTTTAATATCAGGCCTATTTTCATGAGAGTCGCTCTGTACCTGTATATAGGAGGATTTAATTCCTGGATATTCAGCCTTCACTCTCGCATCAAGGCGGCCATCCTCAACCACCGTAAATATATCCAAAGACAATTTACGATCCTCAAATAAATCGAAAAATCTCTGCATATCGGTCAGCCAAGCCCGTTCCAAACCAGCATGTGCTTCAACTAACTGATCTTCGGAGACGTCTAGATTATCCAATTCACTGGCATCTGATAAATCATCCGCCTGTCTATTTTGCAAGGCTTCTATCCTCCGTTTTTCTAAATCGAGACGGAGGTTTTCAAAAAGTTCGGCCTCTCTTTCAAATTCAAATATGAAACTGCCAAACTCTAAATGAGCGACCTGGTGAGTGGATACTACTTTGAACCATGCATAATTTTCTTCTTTGGTTGCGTATCTATCGACCACTGTAGGCACGAATACGGTAGATCCCTCGGTGGTAGGGGATTCATTTGAAACCCAACCTATGTTCTTTTCAACAAGGGCGTCAGTGGGCGACAATTTAATTTCGGCCCCAGCAAGAGCCCTGCAATACATCTCCATAACAGGTTTAATTCTGTCAAATTCTATCCCCGATGATAAAGTCTCAATTACTGCTTCTGAATGTGAAGATTCAATCTTAAAAAAAGCCAATCCTCCGTCTTTATTCTGAGCTAAAGTATTAACTCCCTCCTGATACCAACGTCCCAACTGCATTATCGTGAGCTTTTCCAGTACTATAGGCGCCGATTTAATAAATTCGGGCATAGCCAAAGGTTCTTCATCCAACAGCGTTTCCGCAAACCCCAAAACGATGTGATGATTATCTTCTTCTAAAAGAGACAAAGATTGAGATATTTCGAGCATGGTACCCGGTATATTGGTCCCACCGTTGTTGACCAAACTCTCAGCCAATTTTAGAAATCTCATTCTTTCTTCCGGATGGATCTTAGGCAGTGCTTTTGCTCCAGCTTCAAAAAAACTTTTCACTTCTCTCCACCCCGTATCCACTAAGGTGGTAGCTAAAGACAGGAAAGCGTCCTTGTCATCACCAACTAATGGGAAAATTTGTTCTCCTAGCGTCAAGCATTCGGAAGACAAATCATAAGATCGATGTGAAAGCGCATCAAGAAAATTGGCGAAATTTTCCAGCTGTTGGAAAGACAAAGTGTCTAGCAAAGTAGCACTTTCAGCAAAAAAACGGCAGGCCAATGTACTAGATTTCCAAGTTCCCTTGTATAGTCCATCTCCCAAACCAGCCCAACTTTCGATATGCCTAGAACGTAATTTACTCATCGTTGCAGGGCTTGCTTCAAAATATGCCGCTGCCAAAGTAGGGGATTCTTGACAAAGTGAAGCTCCACACTCCATCCATCTAACAAAATAACTGTAGGGCATCGAAGCAATGACTTTAGGGCTTACCTGAAAAAAATGGGCTGCAGCTTCCCAGGAGCGGACGGTCTGAGCAGCTATGGTGATTCCTTGTTTCAACCAATCTGATCTCTGTTCGTCTGAAAGTGCATCAGGCATTTCCAAAATAGCTTTATTAAAATTATCTCGGACTTGGGCTGGGTATTTCTCCAGTTCCGGTATCAATTCTTGCAAGGCTTGTAATTTGTCAGTCACAAATACTCCTTCAATTTATTTCGCTAATCACATTGGCAAAATTATTAAGAATTCTCGCGGTAGCACCAAATACCGTATTACCGCCGTATTGATAAGCCGGCTGGGTAAAAACTTGACCTGCCATTAATTTCGATTCATCTCTTCGAGCAGAACCACTAAATAAGACAGCCAACGGAATCTCAATTATTTCTTCAACTTCATCGTTTTCAATATCATACTTGTAAGGATGGCTAACCCAACCAACAGTTGGGGTGATCTCATACCCTGTTGTGGTACGAGTGGTTTCCAATACTCCTAGTACATTGATATCAACAGCTTCTAGGCCCATCTCTTCCCATGTTTCTCTTAAAGCAGTTTCGGTCAAATCTTTATCCAAAGTGTCCTTTCTGCCTCCCGGGAGACATATCTCCCCCTTATGGTGTTCCACTTTTTGAGTCCTCCTGTTCAAGATTACCCAGTGCTCACCATCTCTCTCAAAAAGAATCAACAGCACTCCCGCTGCGGTGTAATTTTCAGGAGAACTATTTATTTCCCCTAGCTTATTTAACCTATTCTTTATATCGTCGGGAGATATCATCAATAACCGATTTATTCAAAAATTGAAGAAATTATCTCGGTTATGCTTTGTTGCAATGATTGATCATCTGTTATTGCCCAGTTAACCGATACCTGGCAGGCTCTTCTAGGAGGTATACCTTCCGATATAAGTTTACCTGCGTAGATAAGGAGTCTCGTGCTTGCTCCTTCTCCCAGGCCATGCTCCTTCAAGTTCCTTATTTTCTCACCAAGCTTAGCCAACTGATAAGCAGTATCCTTGTCTACTTCGGCCTCGTGTTCAACAATTTGGGCCTCTATATCCACTGGTGGATAGTCAAATTCAATAGAAACAAATCTTTGCCGGGTACTGTGTTTCAAGTCTTTCAATGCGCTCTGATAGCCCGGATTATAAGAAAGAACCAACAAAAACCCTTCGGCCGCCTCAAGCAACTCGCCTCTTTTTTCAATAGGTAATATTCTTCTGTGATCTGTCAAAGGGTGTATTAAAACGGTGGTATCTTTTCTAGCCTCAACGACTTCATCTAAATAGCATATACCTCCAGCTTTCACAGCTCTTGTTAGCGGACCGTCAAGCCATACGGTTTGATCACCTTCCAGCAAATATCTTCCAACTAGATCGCTTCCCGTGAGGTCTTCATGGCATGCTATCGTAACCAACGGCAGGTTAACACCAGAATCGTCTGAATCATCCTTTTTAACTTTGGTCAACTCTAAGCCCAACTTATATGACATGTATTCAACGAACCTAGTTTTCCCACATCCTGTAGGTCCTTTAAATATCAAAGGAAGCCTACTTTTATATGCGGCTTCAAATAATTCAACCTCATCGGCTATAGGAACATAGTAAGGTTCCTCTTTCAATTGATATTCTTCGATAATGAAACTTTTATACAGTGATTGAGTTGTCATATTCAGCTATCCCACTCCTAGTTATTAACTACTCTTGTATTCCAAAATTTTTCTACGCCGTCGGCTAATTCATCTGTGGTCCCGTCATTAGATATCACGACATCTGAGTGGCCGACCCTTTCATCGTGCGACATTTGAGATTCTATTCTGGCAATTGCATCCTCCCGACTTAAAGAATTGCGAGCCTTTAACCTTTCAATTACAGTTTCTTTGTCTGCCGTGACAACCCATACTTCGTCAAATAAATCCTGCCAATTGGCTTCGATGAGAACTGCCGCTTCGACAACTACTACATCAGTCCCATTGGAAGAGTATTCTTCCAACTGTGCTTGGATCATATCTCGAATCAACGGGTGCATAATAGCATTCAATTTTGACATGTTTTGAGGACTAGAAAAGACTATAGGGCCAAGTTTTTTCCTATCGACTGTGCCATCTTCTCCCACGATTTGATTTCCAAATGCATCAACAACCATGTCAAACCCCGTTGTACCGGGTAAATAGGCCTCATGGCCGAGAAGATCGGCATTCACAACTGTAGCGCCAAGATCATTTAATAAATTAGAGACTAAGGACTTACCTGTCCCTATGCCTCCCGTAAGACCGATACTGAGCATATTACCTCGTCTAGGAAAAAGTCATTCGGTCATTCTACAGGAGGTGATTTTAGAGGGTCAATTAAAAATGCGCTCTGGAGCAAAAATTTGGAGGCTAATGAGGATTTTACCTACCATATATAATAGGAGGCTAAATAAGCATTAGAGCCTATTAAATATGCAAGAAAAACTGAGACAGATACCAAGCGTAAGTTCAATACTGATGAACACACGCATCTCAAATTTGATAGACGAATTCTCATCAGAAGTGATAACTAAACTTGTGCAAAATAAACTCGGAGAAATAAGGGTAACGGCCAACTGCACTTCGGAAATTCCAACAATATCGGAAATAGTCGACCAAATATCGAATCATGTCCAAGCAAACTGGACCAATTGGCCCAGAAACGTTATCAATGCCACAGGTGTAGTAATTCACACTAATCTAGGACGTGCCCCTTTGAGCCTGGAAAGTATGGCGGCTGCTACAGAATCCTCTAAATCTTATAGCGATTTGGAATTAGAACTAAATTCAGGGAAGCGAGGAT
>CAYPXS010000046.1:0-9669 GCA_964414725.1 uncultured Dehalococcoidia bacterium | reverse complement strand
TTTCGGAAAACACACAAAAATAAATGCCCTACCAAAACCCTCACGACTCTACTCTCTTCAAAAAAATGTCTGTCCCAAATGAGATCCATCTGCGTAGAGATAAAGTTGTACATGCCATTCAAAGATTAAAAATCTACATCTCTGATGCCAAGAATGCAGGAATGAAAGAGATCAGAATTATCCACGGGAGAGCAGGAAGTGGCGACATGAGAAGAGCTGTTCATGAGCTCCTGTCTACCCATCCTCACATTGAAAAATTCTACCCTGCCCCTCCCGCAGAGGGAGGCCCAGGGGCAACAATAGCCGTCCTCACTATATCTCCTCATTCATAATTAGTTTTTGCATTTGTAACTGCGCCCCACGTGGCTACACAAAATGGGACCAAATATGTCAAAGGAACTTTCCAAATTAATCCCTTATAAAAATGTCCCGCGAATATGAAATCCCCTTGGTTCAATAAAATCAAAACAGTCCCTACAACACTAGATGCAAAAAAAGATCGTTTTAGCATTGGAGAATACCTCAGAAGACACCACAGGTGGCGATGAACAGATAATCCTTTAATATTCACCATATAGGATGTCCCATTTATAGTCTTCTTACATCTTCCACAAATAATAGACTTACCCATATTATTCTCCAATCATTAAGTTAAAGATTCTTGTACACTATTCAATTACCCCAGCCAGAACATTTTTGCACATCAATTAAGGCTAAAAAATGAACATGTTTGATTTTGAGGCAAACAGACATCTGTCCCAAGGTGCTCCTTTGGCAGCTAGGATGCGGCCGACCAGTTTGGATGGCATAGTGGGACAAGCCCATTTAACAGACAAAGACAGCCCACTCAGAAAGAGTATTGATGCTGGAAGAATCCCGTCCTTTATCTTATGGGGCCCACCAGGAACCGGCAAAACCACACTCGCAAATCTTATAACTTCGACATCAAACTTCCACCTAGAAACAATCAGCGCAGTTACCTCAGGAGTCTCTGAACTAAGAAAAATTATTTCTGAATCAAAATCACGTCTAGGTATGTCAGGACAAAGAACCACTCTTTTCATTGATGAAATTCACAGATTTAATAAAGCTCAACAAGATGCGATATTGCCGTATGTTGAGGATGGGACAGTCACTTTTATAGGAGCTACCACTGAAAATCCTTCATTTGAAATAATTCCTCCCCTCTTATCCCGCTGCAGGGTTTTTACACTAAACGGATTAGACATAAAAGACATCGTACAAATTTTAATCATTTCTTTGGACGATTCAGAAAAAGGGTTAGGAAAAAGAAACATTAAAATGGAAGAAGGCGTCTTGGAAAACATAGCTTCGCTGTCGGGTGGTGATGCCAGATGGGCCTTAAACACCCTAGAGTTGGCAGCAGACTCTGCTTATGTACAAGGTAATGATTTATTAATAAATAAGTCTTTGTTGAGTGAGGTAATAGAAACCAAAGTTCTACCACATGATAAATCGGGGGACAAACACTATGACACGATCTCGGCCTTCATAAAATCTATACGGTCTTCTGACCCTGATGCAGCCGTGTATTGGTTAGCCAGACTTCTCTTGGCAGGAGAAGACATCATGTTCATATCTAGAAGACTTGTTATATTGGCTAGTGAGGACATAGGGTTAGCAGATCCACGAGCCTTGTCCATGGCGGTTTCTGCTCAACAGGCTACCCATTTCGTAGGAATGCCTGAAGCTCGCATCATCTTGGCTGAAGCCACTATCTACTTAGCGTCTGCCCCGAAAAGTAATTCAGCCTATAAAGCCATAAATTCAGCCATGTCAGAAATCAAATCTTCCGGCGAAAAAGCCGTACCGCTCCATCTTCGCAATCCTGTCACCGAGCTAATGTCACAAGAAAAATATGGAGAAGGTTACCAATACGCCCACGATTACCAAGGACATTTCGTGAAAACAGAAAATCTTCCGGAAAATCTAGGCACAAAAAACTTCTACTCCCCCGGAACTCTAGGTTACGAAAAATATATAGCAGAAAGGCTAAATAAATGGTGGCACGGAAACTCACCTGAGTAGTCAACCATCAATTTTATCGTTCGGATTAACTCCTATGGATATCATATTTTTTGCTATTCTAATGCCATTTGATATAACCACCACACCACCCGCTGCAACGGCGACCGGTGCACCCAATATGGCAGCAATCGCTCCTGCGTGGAATCCTGCAGCTCCACTAAACCCCCAACATAGAGATTGAAAACTTAACACTCGTCCTCGCATTTGATCTGGAACTGAAGTCTGAAGCAAGGTAGATAGACCACTTTCATAAATCACTCCAGAACCATAAGCTACGGCCAACAAAACCATTGATAAAATCACCATGTCTGAAAATGCAAATGTAATTAACCCCACACCAAATCCAAACAATCCATAAACCACTAATTTACCCTTATTTTCCACATCGGGCATCGCAGTCATAATTACTGTTGAAATTGCGGCTCCAAACGCTCCTACTGCCATGAGAACACCCAACCCTCGTGCATCTAATCCAAGTTCGTCTCTTGCGATTACTGGCAGCATGGATTCAACTGCCCATCCGAATATTTCTGTGACCAGTATTGCGAATATCAGGGACCGAATTATCGAATTACTAGCAACATATTTAGCACCAGAAACTAAATCTTCCAAATGGGAAGATTTAGATATTTCCGGGGACTTTATATTCTTAAGGTTCAAGAAAATTAAATTTGATATAACTAGGGAAATGAGCATAAATACAAATCCCAAATAAATTTCCCTATCAATAAGCCAGCCGCCTGCCAATGGGGCTAAAACTCCCATGACAGTCATAGAAAAGAAATTAGCCGCGGTTCCTCTAAGTAGATTCTTGGAGCCTACTAAATCTAAAGTCATAGCCAATTTACAGGGAAGTCTCACAGCGTGAAAAGCACCTCCGCAGAAGCCGTAAACCAACACATGCCATACCTGTAGAATTTCATAAAAGGCCGCTATTGCCAAAAAGACGACAACAACTATTTGAATGTACTGAGTGATTAGCAATAATATTTTTCTGTTGTAACGATCTATTAGAACTCCGGCTAAAGGGCTAAATAATGTCATCCCAACCCCAGAGACCCCAGCAGTAGCTCCAACCCAGAATGCAGAATCAGTCTGCATTAAAACAATCCAGCCCTGGATCATAGGGCTTACCATCATTGAGGCATCGTCAAACAGCAACCCTCCGAAAAAACGGCGATAGGCATGGTTTTTGAACAGGGAAAGCATGTTAAGACCTGCTCAACAACTTTAAGAATTCGAAAATATGAACATGAAGATGGGCTGGATAAAATCTATAGAATTATGATGCAACGGCGTTAGCCATCACTTCTAAAACGTAATCTATATCCTTTGAATCTACGCCATAGTGGGTTACAAACCTCCACCTGGCATAAGGAGAGGCCCCTTTTATGCCTTCCGCCTCCAATTTTTTCATCAACTCATTTTTATTAGGATGTTCCACTTCGAAAAAAACCAAATTGGTATCCACAGCATCAGGATCAATAGATATCCCATCTATTTTAGATAGGCCCTCTGCCAATTTTTTTGCATTCGCGTGATCTTCGGCTAGCCTATCAACCATTTGGTCAAGAGCCACGATACCCGCCGCTGCTAGAAATCCAGCTTGCCTCATTCCTCCACCCACCATTTTCCTCCATCTTCTAGCTTCGTCGATGAATTCATTTGTACCAGCCACAATAGAGCCAACGGGACAGCTAAGCCCTTTTGACAGGCAAAAACTCACAGTGTCTGCCTCTTTCAGCATTTCATCAACTGGGGTTTCTAATTTAACAGCTGCATTGAATATTCTTGCCCCATCCACATGAAGCGGCAATTCGTTTGCATGGGCGACGTCAGCTATTAACTTAGTGTCTTGAGGAGTGAGTACTCTTCCGCCACAGTTATTTTGAGTGTTCTCAATGGCCACTACAGCTGTATGAGGATTGTGATTGTTCGTCGAATCTCGTATTGCGTCTTCAATTTCTAAGGGATCAAGCATACCTCGACTGTCGTTCCTAACGGTGTGGTAGGAAACCCCACCTAACGCCGCAGCGCCACCCGCCTCTGAACGAAAAATATGAGATTTATCACCAAGGATAATTTCGTCGCCTCTTCCACAATGTGATAGGACTGAGATTAGATTACCCATCGTTCCACTGGCTACAAACACAGCAGCTTCTTTACCTACCTTAGCCGCCGCGATTTCTTCAAGTTTGTTAACTGACGGATCATCGTTAAATACGTCGTCACCAATCTCTGCTCTGGCTATGGCTTCTCTCATTTCTGGCGACGGGTGGGTAACGGTATCGCTTCTAAGATCGACTTCAGTCATATTTTCCACCGAATTTATTAAATTTGTCTTTTTAGTTTCGCATATTGATTCTAGCAACGCCCTCTATCAATTACTATACTTAGGATTAATTTAGACCCTGCCTATAAAGTTCCTAATTGATACAGCAAGGTGCATCTATGACTAAAACAAATAAAGAATTAACAACATTGTCAACGGCAAATTCAGAATTAGAATCCTTGCTTGAAATTCCAGAAAAGTCAGCCAAACCTCCATGCGTGATCCTCTGTCACCCGCATCCTAGATATGGTGGAAACATGTTTGACACTTTGATAAATAACATTTCTGCCTCCCTGTTGAATAGTGGCATAGCAACATTGAGATTCAATCAAAGAGGAGTTGGAATGAGTAGCGGAGAACCCGGAGAGGGTCTTGAAGAATTGACCGACACGCAAGACGTTGTAAGCCTGACCACTATCAATCCTAAAATAGACGGGAGCCGATTAGGAATAGTCGGATATTCATTTGGAGCCTGGATGGCATTGGAATCTTCTTTGAGATCCAATTCAATTAAATCCCTTGTATCTATCGCCTGCCCACAAAATAAATTTGCTCAATACGGAACTGTTCAAATAACTCAACCCAAGCTCTTGATATTAGGGGATCGCGACCATGACTTTACTATTGGCCAATTTAGATTTTTGTCCAATAGAATGTCAGAACCCAAAAAAACAGAGGTTATAACTGGAGCAGATCATTTTTTTAGAAACCATACTGAACTAGTAGCAGGTTTAACCTGTGAATTTCTCAAGGAAACTTTATAAGCTACTATAGGTTTCTAAAAAAATTTATAACAGATTTCCTTTCATAGAAGTCTGCATATTTCAAATAATTAAATTGGAGAAGTCCTTTGGTAGAAAATCAGACATTCAGACAAGAACGAGACTCTATGGGAGAATTTGAGGTGCCATCTCGTGCCTACTATGGCGCCAATACTATGAGAGCAGTACTAAATTTCCCCATAAGCGATCTTCGCTTCTCTCGATCTTTTATCGAAGCAATTTCACTGGTAAAGCTAGCAGCCGCCGAAACAAATATTGAGTTAGGGCTATTGGACCCAGATTTAGGTAAAGCAGTTATACAATCAGCCACAGAAGTATCAGAAGGCAAATTCGACGACCAATTCGTGGTAGATATATTTCAAACAGGGTCTGGCACCTCAACAAATATGAACGCTAACGAAGTAATTTCAAATAGAGCTATTGAAATACTGGGAGGAGAATTGGGTTCTCGGGTACCAGTCCATCCCAATGATCATGTAAATACAGGGCAATCCTCAAACGATGTTATACCAACGTCAATACATGTTGCAGCTGCAAAAGCCATAACAAATGAGCTGATCCCATCATTAAGAAAACTGTCCTCCTCCCTAAACACCAAATCCAAAGAATTCATGCCTGTCATCAAAACTGGAAGAACTCATCTCCAAGACGCTACCCCAGTTAGACTCGGACAAGAGTTTCTAGGCCATTCAGGTCAGATAGATAGAGGTATTGCCCGTGCAGAACATGCCGTTCAAGAGCTTGCAGAAGTAGCCTTGGGGGGCACGGCGGTAGGAACAGGAGTAAACACTCATCCAGAATTTGCCAAAAAAGTCTGCGAGAAATTATCCGAATCCGTAGGAGTAAAAATAAAAGAAACTTCAAATCACTTTCAAGCACAAAGTACTCTTGACAACATAGTGGAGGCTAGTGGCGCACTAAAAACAATTGCTGTCAGCCTAATGAAAATAGCAAACGATGTTAGATGGATGGGATCTGGTCCTAGAGGTGGATTTGGAGAGATTGAGTTGCCAGAAGTCCAACCTGGTAGCTCAATAATGCCAGGCAAAGTTAATCCCGTAATCCCAGAGTCAGTATGCCAAGTGGCTGCACAAGTGATAGGAAATGATGTCACTGTTGCTGTTGCTGGCCAATCTGGCAATTTTGAAATCAACGTCATGATGCCAGTAGCAGCCTACAATCTTCTCCAATCGATCGATTTGTTAGCTACAGCCTCATCAAACCTAGCCAATCAATGTATTGATGGACTTGAATCAACCTCAAGGGGTCCAGAGATGGTGGAAAAAGGCTTGGCGATTGTAACAACTTTGGTTCCGCACATTGGGTATGACAAATCAGCAGCGTTAGCGCATAAGGCACAAGAAACCGGTCAAACAATTATGGAAATAGCTCTGGAAGAGACCGAATTAACTAAACAAGAATTAACCAAAATACTAGATCCGGAATCGATGACTGAACCCGGGGTTTCTGGAGTATCAATCGGCTAAATTTCAAATAAATCTTTTCGCAACAAGAATTTGCTCAGATTTTGAAAGCGGGCCAGATTCAATCATATGAGCGAGAGTCTTTGACAACACATCGCCAACCCTTGGACCTTGGGACATTCCAAGGTCTATCAAATCTTCGCCGCCAATTAGCAAGTTAATATTGTTTAATTCTTCGAGAAACAAATCTAGATGACTTTTAGTTTTTGTAGAAACGTATGTACCCGCTACCAGCATAGCTGTTTCAGAAACTTGTTTTAACTGGTCATGAATATCGCTACGAGAAGCCTCTTCTTCTAGCAATTCTATACGCCCTATATCCGACCCGAACTTCAAAAATTCATTACCTAAATTCATTCTCACAATTACATTTTGTCTCTGAGTTGGGCTAATTAAAGAAATAAAAGCATACAAGTCCCTATTATTGGAATCTATTCCCAAAGACCCTAAAAGTTCTCTTCTTTTGATTAAATCTGATCCACTAGGGAATCCTTCGTGAACATATTTCATAACTTTATACTGGTCTAGTGCATTTAGAATCGCGGCTGAATTTTCTTCAGAAAAAACCTTTCGTATTTCACTCGTTACACGAACCCCGCTTAGTAAGGGCAAAAACTCCAACCCTGCAATCAACAATCCTTTGGTTTTATTTTCTAGATCAAACCCCAATCTTGCAGAGTATCGTAAGCCTCGAAAAATACGCGTAGGGTCATCCTCGAAAGATTCACAATGAAGAACTCTTATTCGCTTTGACGTTAAATCTGCCAATCCATCATGAAAGTCAATGAGTTCACCCCAATCTGAACGATTAATCCCGGCGGCTAAAGCGTTTATTGAAAAATCCCTCCTGGCCAAATCATCTTCGAAAGAGGCCTGTTCTACCACCGGTAAATCCCCGGGGAATGGGTACTTTTCTTTCCTTGCCATAGCGAGGTCTATTATTTGACCTAACAAATTTATTTTGCATGTGCCAAACTGCGAATAGGAAACAATCTCTATTTCATATTTAACATCAAATTTAGCTATAACATGGTGAGGGTTTGATTCCAGAACAATATCGATGTCAGTAATGGAGTTGCCCAGAAGTAGATCCCTTACGGTACCACCGACTAGAAAAGCACGTATTCCTAATCTATCAAACTGCTCACCCAATATATTTATCGCTTGGTATTGTGATGAGCTAAGTGTTTTCTTTAAAAGATTTTCAATATTCATGAATCTTTAGCGCCATTTTTGCTTCTTTACAGCATCTTTACAGGTCTTATACTTTGGGATTATACAGAGATACTTAATATCTCATTAACTGCCATGTTTAAAACTTAAATTCTTTCTAGGAACATTTTATATGGTTGACCTGAGCGGCATTAAATATTGTCAAACATGTGGCGCAAACTTGGTAAAAAAATACGATCGAGATAAAGAAAGACCTTATTGCGAAATTTGTACATCATTCATTTATGTCGATCCGAAAGTGGCCGTGGTTGCACTTGTTGCGTGTGGCACATCTATTTTGCTTATAAAGCGAGAGATAGAACCTCATTTCGGAAAATGGAGCCTGCCATCTGGATATGTGGACCGAGGAGAGTCAGTTGAAAATGCTCTTATTAGGGAAGTATTTGAAGAGACAACAATATGCTCGATTCCGTCCCATTATCTAGGCGTTTTTTCAGGAAAAGGGCCTGTCGTAGTTCATGTGTATGTAACGACACCTAAATCAGGGACAGCCAATGCAGGAGATGAAGTCAGCGAAGTTAAATGGTGTGATTTCGATGAAATACCAGAACTACCATTTCCCTACGATAGTGAGATCATTTCAGAGTTCAGAAATTATCTAAACACTATCTGAATCATCATCCTCGGTATGGGCTTCATTCCATACTCTTTTAAAAATACCGTACCGTGGTCCGTCTTTATCCCCCAAAGGAGTTATGTTTACCAATTCCCAACCTTTATCACCCATACGTTTTAGTAGTCCAGTGGTATAGCGCAGTCCGCCCTCTTCTGTATCAGTTTTCAGTCTTACCACGTCGTATTCCCACGTTGATATCCCATGAGGCAGGTCAAAATCCTCCACATATTCCAACTGTTGGAGCTCTTCCTCCGTAATTTCCGCCCAAGAATCCTCTGGTAATTGAGCCTGACATTCATCACAAGATGTAGCGGGGCCTAGCGAGTATCCGCCACATTCAGGACAGAAATAAATTCTCATACTTTATTCTTTATTAATTTTTTTTCGCAAATTCAATTTTAGCCCGTCCATCCACCTTTCAATGATTATATGACTACTGTAACCAAAATGGATACCTTGCAAAGCTATTCACACATAGAAGATATTACTCGCATCATACGTTTCCCCAGGAGATGTAATCGTATACTTTTACCCCTATGATCGTAGGGTCCTCGGGAAGATAGTATTGTTCTCTATACTGAATATACCTTTGCTTAAGCAGGGCAACAGCGACCAAATTTTCATGGTCATTTTGCACAATACTAGCCTTACCCTTAACCATTACATATCCCAACTTGTTCCAGTCTTCAGAATATCTGTCGAATAAAACGACTACCTCATCGTTGTTAATAATATTGGTAATTCTTGCAAGAGGTTTTCTTGAACTTGTTTTCGGTTTTGAATCAATTGGGGTGTAGATAGTATCTGCGCCAGACAGCGCAAAACAAATGGGAACGGAATGAGGCAAACCTGATGGGGTCACAGTGGAAAGCCTCGCCAAAGGGAGTGATAGGATAAATTCTTCTACGCTTTCTAGCATTCAACACCAGAACCGCTCGGATGCAATGGCTACCTGTAAATTCTTAGATTTCTACAAATCCTCAATGGATTGGAAGTTCATATTATATAGGTGTGCATACAAACCGTCTTTGTCCATTAAGTCCTGGTGCTTACCTACTTCTACTACTTCCCCTTCTTCAAGGACAATGATTTTATCTGCCCCTCTGATTGTGGATAGTCTATGAGCTATGACAATTGCAGTCCGTCCCTGAAGCAGCTTCCTCAGTGCCGTCT
>CAYPXS010000045.1:0-10394 GCA_964414725.1 uncultured Dehalococcoidia bacterium | reverse complement strand
GTATTGTTAGTTTTTTAGGTCTGATATGGGCCTCATCTGCGGCATTTGGAGCCATTAGGAAAGGAATCAACACTGCTTGGGGAGTCACGCGACCCAGACCTTTCTTTAAAGAAAGATTAATCGATATAGGATTAGTATTCGGGGCTGGGATATTAGTAATAATAATCCTCTTCACAGCACCAATAATTAGCGTTGTATCCGATCTTGTTGAATATTTTGACCCTGATGGAGATTTCCAGATAGATTTTATCCTTGAATTGATAGCACGTTTAATTTCACCAATATTAGCCTTTATTTCAATATTGATACTCTACGCTTGGATGCCAAATGTGAAAGTGAGAATGCAATATGTGGTGCCAGGTGCTCTTATCGCTACCGCTGGGTTTATTGCAGGACAATGGTGCTTTATATGGGTTGTTAGTACCTTCTCTTTATACAATGCTGTATATGGATCAGTAGGAGCACTGTTGGCTTTACAGGCATGGCTATATATATCGGCGATCATATTACTTTTCGGAGCCCAGCTTACATCAATGTTCCATAAATATGGTGTTGGAGAGAACGAAAAAAGTAAATTGGACAAAATGATACTTGCGGTGAAGAAAAGAGGTAACCGGATTGTTGGTTCAATTAAATTCTAATCACATCAATTGGGTCCTCATAACGATCGTCATACTGACTACTGTTGCTTGTTCTGAAAACGAAAATCGACCTGATATCGTTAACATAAATCAGATCTCACAAGAAACTTTAGTCAGTGAATCCGAATTAAGTGACGACAATACCAACAATCAAAACTTCTTCTCTCTGGCTGATCTTGTAGAAGAAGTACAACTTTCGGTGGTATCGATATCAGTCGACATTATTTCAAGAGGTCGATTTTTTGATTTTACCGACGAGGGTTCTGGCACCGGTATGATCATTAGTAATGACGGGTACATAGTTACCAATTACCATGTGGTGCAGAATGCCTCAGATATAAAAGTCTCACTATCAGATGGTAGAAATTATTCAGCTAAAATAGTAGGTCTTGATGTATTGACGGACCTCGCTGTAATAAAAATAAAGGCTAACGATCTTTCCACCATTAAATTTGGCCAGTCCAACCTGCTCAGACCTGGAGACTGGGTATTTACAATAGGAAATGCTTTAGGTTTGAAGGGGGGCCCAAGTGTGACCTTTGGGATCGTAAGCGGGGTTGATAGAACAGTTCAAACAGAGAGGGGCGACCTATACGATATGATACAAACAGATGCCGCTATCAATCAAGGAAACAGCGGCGGCCCTTTAGTCAACGATAAAGGAGAAGTGATAGGAATAAATACCGCTGTTTATAGCGGAGCCCAAGGCATAGGATTTTCAGTCTCTTCCAAAGTTGCACAACCCGTGATCGATAGTCTGATAAAAGACGGGAAAGTCACACGACCACTAATTGGACTTAGAGGCATCGATGCAACCAACACAATTGCCAACAGATATGATTTAGGAATTTCCGAAGGGATTTTCATCACCCATGTATCATCAAATGGTCCGGCCGATGAGGCAAACTTAAAAGTCGGTGATGTTATTACCGCAATTGACGGTATCGCAACACCCACTATGTCAGAATTTTTACCTCTCCTTTGGAGTTACGATGTAGGGAATACAATCACAGTGACCTATATTTCTGAAAAATCACCTTTCATTACAGAAATCACCTTAGATAAACGTCCTTAATTAGGGTCTTTCCCCTGAAATTATCGCAATTGATCCGAAACCTTTTGTTTGGACAGTCACATTTATTAAACCGGCCCTTCCCAAATGATCAGTAAGTTCATCCGAAGACATAAAAAATTCGACTGACTCTGGCAAATACTTATAGGCTTCCCTATCACCTGCGAATAACCTTCCCATTTTCGGGGTAATCCATTTGAAGTAAGAGATAAATATGGCTGCCGACAATTTGCCTTTGGGTATAACAATCTCCAATATAGTAACTTTTCCGCCTCGTCTCGTAACCCTCACAATATCAGCCAGTGCTTTCGGTAAATCTGCAAAATTCCGCACCCCAAATCCGACGGTGGCACCAGCGAAACTTTCATCCAAAAAAGGTAGAGAGTGTGCGTCTCCGATAGCAGCAATAAATTCGTTTTCAAATCCTAATTTAGAGGACTTTTCCATTGCAACGTCTAACATATTCGGAGAAAAATCTAAACCGACAACTGTGTTTATGTTTGGATACTTAAGCAAATCAAAAGCAAAATCCCCAGTGCCTGAAGCAATATCTAAAATATCTCCAGAAATATCGGCAGCCGTTATTTTCGCCGCATTCCTTCTCCAAACATAATGCATACCGCCAGTCATAAGAGTGTTTAGGAAATCATATCGTCGAGATATTCTCCCAAACATAGCGGACACAAAAGCGGATCTATCGTTACCTTTAAGTTGAGCCAATTTGTGACTGATCCCGCATATTTTTTATAGTATATGGCAGCTCCTCTACCAAATCACCAGCCAATAAGCCTGAAGATCCAATTCGAGAGGAAAGCGTTTCAGCAGTCTTGCCATGAAGGTACACTCCTAAACAAGCTGCATCCATAGGAGTACACGACTGTCCTAGGAAACCTGTTATTAATCCTGCCAGTACATCTCCTGTACCAGCGGAAGATAAAATAGGATTCGCAAAAGGGCTAATGAACACGAAACCATTAGGGTCAGCTATCACAGTATTAGCGCCTTTCAAAACCAGAATCACTCCCCACTCTTCTGCGAATCTTTTTGCCACATTCGCACGATCAGATTGAATCTCTTCTACTGACAGTCGGGCCAAACGTGACATTTCTTTTGGATGAGGAGTCAGTACCGAATCAGCAGGTATCTTATCCCACCAATTAGAAATTTTCGACAGAATATTCAAACCATCCGCATCTAATACCAACTGAGGCAATTCAATCTCAGAGAGCACCAAATTCTCAAAAATTTTACGTGATGTAGCAGAAGCTCCGAGACCACAACCGATCAGTAAAACAGAGTACTCTTCAAGCTCATCACAAATTTGGCGAGCCATTTTCACGGTAGAGTTTGAATTAGCAATTTCCTCTTTTAACCTCAGAAAAGTTGCTTCAGTAAGCATACCAGCCATAGTGTTCACGAGACTATCGTAGGTGGCTATGGTGATTAGCCCAAGTCCAGCTTTCAAAGATGCGGCGGCCGCTAGTATTGGAGCGCCGATATATTTCTCTGACCCTCCTACTACCATCCCTTTTCCAAAGGTACCTTTGTGAGCTGAAAGAGGCCTCTCGGGCAAAGTGGAGGCGATTTCTCCATCAGACAATAGTGAAACCTTAGTTTCGTTTTTCAGCTCCTTTGGTAATCCCATTTCAAGGATCGATACCTTATTGCAAAATTCCGAAGCTGGCTGAAAAACGTGGCAGGGTTTAAGAAAACCTAGAGCAAAAGTTACATCTGGCCTAATCGAAGAAGAATCAATTTCTGAAGTATCAGAACTAACACCTGTAGGCACATCTATTGCGAAAATTTTTGCCTTCTCTAAATCGCTAGATTGAAGGTCTAATAAAAACGTTTTCAAAGGATCCCGAACAGGCAAATCGGTACCAATACCCAAGATACCATCTAAAATCACATGAGCATTTGTTAAAAGAGATTCAACAGATGAAAAGGATATTTTCCCTTTTGTATCGCTTAGATCTACGATTGATACTCCTTTGTCGATAGCATCTTGAAGCTTGACATCAGACCCAGTCCGTCTTTTTAGGATAATTGCCGTAACAGATGCTCCCCATCTAGCTAAATGTCGACCGGCTATCAAACAATCTGAACCGTTATTACCTGATCCAATCAAGGAAACTATTTTCAGACCCGTTATTGGTCCTACGAGACGGGAGACACCCTCTGCTATTGAAAACCCCGCATTTTCCATCAACAGGTTCTTAGGTACTCCAAGTTTTTCGGACCTATCTTCTAGGTCCCGCATTTGGTGAGATGACACGATTTTCAAAGTTTTCTACTTTTACGGCTTAACCCATATCAGCTTGGCAACTGATGTACTAAAAACGAGTTCATCCCCATTGCATTTAAGGGTAACGATCCCTCTTGGCACAGAAGAGTCGATTATTTTTATGGATTTATCCGGAATAAAATCCTTTTCAACAAAATATACCAGCAACTCTTGATTATCCTCTGGAATTCTATCCACGATATATTCATTATCAGGTCTACACTTATCCAAAGTTATGGCATTGGTAGGAGTAGTATACGTGCTACCAGGTATCGGATGCCCGAAAGGACAAGTTTCTGGATTTTCCAGCAGATCAACAACTTTTTGTTCAAGATAAGGAGACATTGCGTGCTCTAGTCTGTGGGCTTCAATGTGCGCAAATTCAAGATCGACATTGAGAACATCCACTAGTAATCTTTCTGCCAACCTATGCCGCCTCAAAATCACTTCAGCATATTGACGGCCATCTTTAGTCAACACAATTTCTTTATCGGTCGAGACCCCAACAAGCTTTTCCTTCGACATACGCCTAATCATAGCGCTGACCGAAGGCAATGAGGTCCCTAATCCTTCACCAAGTGGCAAGGTTTTAAAATGCTCAGACAACTGAGCAACAGAGACCTTTATCTGCTGTTCTTCAAGCCGAAGAATTGACAGAAGATAGTTCTCCATTGCCATTGATAGCCTAGAAGTATTAAATACAGCCGATGTTATGGCTCTTGAATTTGCCATTTACACACCTACTAAAATAACAAAACGAGAATCTTAATAAAAATTACCGTTTGGTATATTGTTTGGCTTTCCTTGCACCCTTAAGACCAGGTTTCTTTCGCTCTTTTACACGAGAATCTCGGGACAGTAATCCAGCCTTTTTAAGTTCGCCTCTATATCTGCCATTATCAACCTCAGCTAGAGCTCTCGAGATACCATGTCGTATGGCTCCCGCGCGTCCACTCACTCCTCCACCTTTTACCTTAGCGACAACTCTGAACCTACCTTGGGTATTGGTCACAGTAAATGGTTCATTTATGATCTGTTGCCATGTACTAAAAGGAAAAGCTTCTTCTATTAGCTTATCTTCCACCACGATAGGACCTGCGTCCTGGTATAACCTAACTTGAGCTACGGAAGTTTTTCTTCTACCAACTGCATATGTGTATTGTTGCTCAACCAATGTTCTCTCCTATCCGATGTACCCTAATGCCATATTATTAGGCAACTTCGTTGACTTGCGCTTGATGCGGATGTTCACTGCCTTCATAGACTTTAAGTCTCCCAAGCATTCTTCGTCCAGGAATATTTTTAGGCAGCATTCCTTTTACAGACTGTTTGATAACTCGGTCAGGATGCTTATCTAGCATTTGCTGTAGATTAGTCTCCTTTAAGCCTCCATGGTATCCACTATGTCGGTAGTATTTCTTCTGTTCTATTTTTTTTCCAGTAACATGTATTTTTTTCGCGTTTACCACGACAACATAATCACCAGTATTTAGATAAGGAACATATCCAGGTTTATGCTTACCTTGTAGCAAAATCGCAATTTCCGAACTTATCCTACCTAAGGTTTTCCCATTGGCATCTACCACGTGCCAATCCGGCTTTAGTTCACTTTTGCTGGGTTGTTCCATTTTTTGTTTGATTGCCATATCTATTTACCTCAATTTACAGGAGCTAGATCTAATTCCTTCTCATAAATTATCTTTTCCAAGCATAACCCCTTTGCAGGTATTGAATTGCTTCTGGCTTTCCCTTCGCCAATAAGCATGTCTTGGATATCTTTTAAAATTAACCTTTCTCTACCCAAATCAACCAATGCTCCAACCATTCTTCTTACCTGGTGAGGCAGAAAGGCATTCCCCTCTACTTCATAAACAAGCGTATGATTTTGACAGTCCCATGTGGATCTAAAAATAGTCCTAACTGTGCTTTTATTTTTTTCAACCTTACCTGCAAATTTCCGAAAATCATGGGTACCAAGAAACAACTTAGCCCCTTCCTTCATAATTTCCCTGTCAAGCCTCCCAGAGACCTTATAGGTATATAAACGATTTAGCGGAGAATGAAAGTTCGAATTAAAAATCGAATATCTATATATTCTAGATTTCGCTTCTCTTCTAGGATCAAATTTTTCATCCACCCTAAGGACTTTTTTCACAACGATGTCTTCTGGCAAATAATAATTTATCCCTTTAGCCATCTGGACTATTTCCACATCAAATTCTGTGTCAAATGTTGCGATTTGATTTCTGGCATGCACCCCCGCATCAGTTCTACCTGCTGCAGCGATTCTTGTCTTTTTACCAGTGAGCCTGGCTATTGAGTTTTCTATTTCCTCCTGAACACTATTCGCATTAGTTTGATACTGAAACCCATGATATCTGGTACCTTGATATTCAATCACCAAAGCCAAACGCATGTTTTTTCTCTTATTTATTCTATTAGCTCAAGGACAGCCATTTCAGAAGCGTCACCTTTCCGAGGCCCGATTTTAGTTATGCGAGTGTAACCACCATTCCTGTCCTGATAGCGTTGTCCGAGCTCTTCAAAAACTTTCCTTACAACATCTTCATCGGTAAGTAGCGCTGAGGCTTGTCTTCTGTGATGTAGACTGCCCTTCTTACCCAAAGTTATTACCTTCTCAGCCATTTTCCTCACTTCTTTCGCCTTGGAATCTGTGGTCTTCATGCTCTCATTTCGCAACAAATCGGTAACCATGTTCCTAAGCATAAGAAGCCTGTGGCCCGTTGGTCTCCCTAATTTTCTTCCTGCAAGCTGATGTCTCACTGCAAATATCTCCTATTCCTATCCTTCATCAACTTCGATTTCAGCATCGCTATCTGAATCTTGACCTTCGGGATTATTATTCAGCTCTGGGTCCAGATGTTCGGGAAGTATTTCTAACTCTCTAAACTTGTCATAAAGTTCCCGATACGATTTTTCGCCAAAATTTCTTATCTCTAGTAACTCGCCTTTGGACTTTTCCATTACTTCGCCTACTTTGTTAAGCGCAGCCCGCTTGAGACAGTTCAATGTCCTTGATGAAAGTTCAAGTTCTTCGACGGTCATGTTGTAATGCTCAGCAGGAATATCCATGGATACCCCGTCAGAGCCTTCCTGTGCATCTTCCGCTTTAGTAAAAAGAAAAAATTGATTAACCAATATGTTTGCTGCTTCTATAACGGCTTCTACTGGGTATTTTGATCCGTCAGTCCACACTTCGAAATGTAGTTCTTCAAAGTCTGTTCGCTGTCCCACACGAGTTTGGTTTATCGTATAGTTAACTTTTCGAACCGGAGTAAATACCGCATCTATTGGAATCACCCCTATCGGATGTCCCTCACTGCTTTCTGCCACCTTATATCCCTTTCCATGGTCAACGTTCAAAACCATATTGATTTCAGCATCCGCTGAGTCCAAAGTCGCAATATGCTGATCTGTATTGACTACAGTTACCTCTGATGACGGAGAAATATCACCAGCGCTGATTTTTCCTTCACCACCCGCAATCAGTTTGAGCTGTCCGGAGAAATCACCTTCAGTTCTAATCCTCAAATTCTTTACATTCAATAGGATTTCAGAAACTTCTTCTTTTACATTCTCAATATTGGAATATTCATGAAGAATGCCTTCTATTTTCACCCAGGTAATCGCAGAACCAGTAAGAGAATTGTATAAAACTCTTCTGAGAGGATTACCCAAGGTAACTCCATAACCGGGATCTAATGGACCAATCACAAACTTCCCGTAAGTTTCTGAGGCCTCCGCCACAGAAATTCGTGGATTGGCAACAATCTCCTCTTCTTCTATCTCAGGAGTGTCCAAAATGGACATTGCATCGTAATCTGTCACCATATAATTAATTGCCTCCCTAACTTACTTAGAATAATATTCCACAATTTGAACTGTATCGATCACAATTTCACCATCCTCAGCACCTGGTTCAGTCACAATTGAAGCAGTCATTTTGTCTTGATCTAAACTAATCCAATGAGGGCTCTGAATGGATTTACAATTGCTTTTCGCTATCTCAAAAAGAGCGGTCTTTTGCCCTTTTGCTCCCCAAGTAATTTCATCACCTTGTTGGATTTGGTAGGAAGGAATATCTACCTTCGCCTCATTTACAAGAAAATGCCCATGATTAACTGCCTGCCGGGACTGTCTCCTAGACAAGAACATCCCTGTCCTATACAGAACATTATCCAGGCGTTTCTCAAGCAAAACCATGAGATTATCTCCAGTTACACCTTCCATGTATAAAGCTTTCTCATAATAATTCTGAAATTGCTTCTCCATGATTCCATATAAAAATCTAGCTTTTTGTTTTTCTTTTAGTTGTAACCCATAAGCAGAGATCCGTCTCCGCCGTGTGAATCCCTGGTTAGATTTATTTTCTTTCCTAACCTTGTAGGCCCCATAATTATCAAGGCCCAGTGACCTGAGTTTTTTCTGAATTGGTCCAGTGTATCTCGCCATTTGTTTACGCTCTATTCATCATTACTTATTTCAATATCACGGTGAATTTTTTTAAACTCTTCTTCTCTTGGGAGGTCTACATCCATTATGAGGAATGGGTGTGACATCCTTTATACTACTAACAGAGATTCCAGCGCTTTGTATTGCCCTAATCGCAGCTTCCCTACCTGCTCCTGGACCTCTTACAAAGACATCAACTTGCCTAACCCCTTCATCGATGGCTTTTTTTGCTGCGTCCTCACCAGCTCTTTGGGCAGCGAACGCTGTAGATTTTCGAGAACCTCGAAATCCAGCTGTACCTGCACTACCCCAAGCCACCGTGTTGCCTGTAGGGTCTGTCAGTGTCACAATCGTATTGTTAAAGGTAGACTGAATGTAAGCCCTACCTAATGGCACCGGTCCTCTATCCTTTCTTCTTGTTCTTGGCCGTCTAGCCATCATTCAACTCCTTAGCTTACCTAGTAGTGCTGTGCTTCCTGGAGACAGCCATTTTACGACCTCTTTTCGCTCTAGCATTTGTTTTAGTTCTTTGGCCTCTGGCAGGTAGTCCACGCCTGTGCCGGGTACCCCGATAACAACCGATATCAATTAACCGACGAATATTCTGATTGACATCCCGCCTCAAATCCCCTTCTACCAAACGCTCCTTATCTATAATTTCTCTGACCCTATTCAAATCTTCATCTGTAAGGTCTTTTACGCGTGGGTTATCGATAATGCCAGCTTTGTTCACTATATCTAATGCGACCGACGGTCCAATCCCATAGATACTGGTCAGAGCTATCTCAACTCTTTTGGCATCTGGAATATTTACACCTGCAACTATAGCCATCTAATACCCCTTATCCTTGTCTTTGCTTGTGTTTCGGATTCTCGCAGATAATCATCACTCTACGCTTACGACGAATAACCCGACACTTAGCGCACCTAACTTTTACAGAAGCGCTAACTTTCATAACTTGCTCCAATTTTAATAATTAAAGATTTTCTCAAATTCATTACTAGATTATCTGAATCTATAAGTGATTCTGCCTCTTGTTAAATCGTAAGGAGATAAATCCACCAATACTCTGTCGCCAGGCAAGACTCTAATGTAATTGACCCTCAATTTCCCTGATATATAAGCCAATACTTCATGCCCGTTGGCAAGTTCCACTTTAAAAGAAGCGTTAGGCAATGCCTCCAGGACGGTGCCTTCGACTTCTATCGATTCCTTCTCCTTTTTCGTCATAAAACTCCTGCTATTAATTCAATTCCCAATTCATGTTAGAACCTCGGGACCTTTAGAGGTTATAGCAACCGTATGTTCTGAATGAGCAGATAATTTCCCATCTTCTGTCACGATTGTCCAGCCGTCAGGCATAACCTTGGTTTTCCAGGTCCCCATATTCAGCATAGGTTCTATCGCAAAAACCATTCCTTCCCTCAAAATCGGCCCCCTGCCAGGCGTGCCATAATTGGGTATCTGTGGCTCTTCATGAAGGGCCCTGCCAATACCGTGGCCAACATACTCTCTCACTACAGCAAAGCCTTCACATTCGGCATGAATCTGTATAGCGTTGGAGATATCGGTGAGCCGATTCCCAATCTCAGCCTTTTTAATTCCTACATTTAACGATTCAGCAGTCACTTCAATTAATTGTTGAGCACTATCTGATATAGTCCCTACACCAGCTGTGAAGGCACTATCACCATGGTAACCTTCAACGATAGCTCCAAAATCTATACTGACTATATCTCCAACTTGCATCTTCCTTTCATTCGGAATTCCATGCACAATTTCTTCATTAAATGAGAAACAAATTGTAGCCGGAAATGGTGGCATATGAGGGGCTGGTTGATATCCCTTAAATGAAGGAATAGCACCCCTTTTTTTTATTATCTCCTCCGCTAAAGCGTCCATTTCTAAACTGGTCACACCCGG
>CAYPXS010000044.1:0-10438 GCA_964414725.1 uncultured Dehalococcoidia bacterium | reverse complement strand
TGGTAGCGCATACGGGATTCGAACCCGTGATCTCCGCCTTGAGAGGGCGGTGTCCTAGGCCGCTAGACGAATGCGCCACGTATAAATCAGCGGTATGACAAGAACATTTTACTTCATTGCTTTCCTGAGTGGTGGCAAAAGTGGTGACAGTTAGTTCTTCATATCTAGCTTTCAATTCTGGATTCCATCCTCTTTGCCCATTGATACATTTGCTCAATGTAGAGTGTTGTACTCCTAGTATATTTGCTATTTTTCTAAGACTATTTTTTCTCACGATTCTCCTCCTTTTTGTCACTCATTAGTACCAAGCTAATGGTGGTTCTAAATATTTGAATAACTTTATTAATTTCTCTGAATTCATACATAAACAGCGAGAAAAAAGAATTAATTCAAATCGATGTGTCCAGATAGTCTCTCTGAATGAGTAGTACGAAAGACGAAGCCCTATTAATTAAGTAATACTACTCATTCATTGTAGATAGCTGGGTTGCCCCTAACAAAGGTGGAAATAATCAGCTTAACCTCATCATCTGTGTATGGTTCATACTCTTTAACAAAAAGAGGTAGACGTGCATTATCGCTTTTAGGTTTAGAGCGATGGTCTTTAGTCTGTCTAAGCCACCGCCGGGAGCCTTGTTCCATGGTAGCTTTCATTCTAAGGTCTTCCCTGCATAAATTCTTTATGAAATCAAAAAGAGGTAGACCCATTTTGCCCTTCTGCATGTGGCAATATTTGCATAGCTTTTGGCGATTGCCAAGACTATTGTCACTATGGTCTTCATTGATGTGGTCGGTCTCAAGACTTTCATCTGTCCCACAACAATCACATGTCTCTTTTTTACGGTATCGAAGCAAAACGACCTCCACTATAAATTAATCACAATGAAGGTCGCTAGAAAAGAGTGGAATTACGTGCGAGTTATTGTGATTGTGGCTACATGAAAATTAGTTCGAACTATTGTATGTTCCTGCTGTTTTAGTCTCCTTATGGTTCAATTTCATATGGATTAGCTAATTCAATCATCTTATATTGGTTTTATGCGATGACAATGTGAGTGGGAGGTTAAATATGAATACTCGAGTTTTGACATCATGGTTAATGATAATTTGTCCTATAGGGATGATGGTAATGTTTGCCGGCCTTGAACCTTTTGTTATGGGGGCACCTGGAGAAGGTTTAGGTCCTAACGAAAGGGTGTTAGCAGGTTTGGAAACTTTCAATGATAAGAAGGTCGCTGGCTATTTCATTCTTACTTTTGGCCTATTATTCATGGTTGGCATGATTACAGCACTTGCTCTCCTTGGAAAATCTTTGAAAGAGAGTGGCGCTGCCATAGGGACTCTATCTTCGTTGATTTTCACAGCGATATTAGCAATTCCTCTTGTAGTTATGGGATTATCCCTGAGCGCTTATCAATTTTTCGCCGATGGGGATAAAGATGTTGCGGTGTCATTGGAACTTATATCCGACTCTGCCTTTATGGGGATGCCTGTTTTCTGGGGACTCGGTTTGGCACTGTTAGGGTTGGGAATGGTATTAGAAAAAAAACCCCTGCCGACCATATTGTCTGGTCTCCTGTGCTTGATTGGTATCGTAATGTTTCCAGCAGCGCTTATCCTTGACGATATAGGATTCTTGGTATTCGCAATCTCCATTCTGTTAGTGGTGGTTTCTGGTGTGTTCATTCTTAGACAACAAGATTGACACGTGGTTTTAGAGTTGAAAGGAACCCTATAACAATTTAATCAAAACCATGTGTGTCAATAGCGAAGCGGGACAGAGTACCTTATATACAGATATTGAGGTCTGCTTAAAAATAAGGTACACCCTAGACATAATCGTATGGCTGCTCTCCATATTGGTTATGGCCTGCCTGTCCTTTACGACCATAAATAACAAGGGCCATAACTATGTGGCTCAATAATAAAAAAGTTTCAAGTAGAACTTGAGCCAAACCTGTCACTAAAAGCGCTGAAATAACCATAAGTAGGTACCAAAAACCTTCCGTCAAGATAACCCATTTACCACTCCAACCCACATCATGAAGCCTCCTTACAGCTAAGGATACGTACGGAATCATTACTATTACATCGACAAAATAGTCAAATAGATCAATACCAAAAAAACCTGAGATGTAATAGCTAAGAAGAAAGGGAACGAGATTCACCCAAAATATAAAAAAAAGCCAGAATTCTCTAACCGTCGCTCTGCTACGGTAGTCAAAGGTGTTTTGTAGCGGCTGAACCGGACTTTTCGCCAGCAAAGCTGCAAAAGTCGCCAACCAGCCTACTGTGTATGATGTAAATCCTTTTCTAGCCATATAGTAATTATAAGGATTCCAGCAATCAGCATAACTTCGCATTATGGCTGGGGATATAGGAATCGAACCTATGCTTACAGATTCAGAGTCTGTTGTCCTACCGCTAGACGAATCCCCAGAGTTCCAAAATTTTAACAAGGCAATAAGAGTCACACAAGCTGAACTGGTAGAATCAAGATTCTTGCCGAGCCAATGCTATAGATCATAAAATTTAGCAATAGAACATAAAAACATGTGAGACAGAGGTCCTAATGTACACAATTGATCTGAGCGGTAAAACCGCCGTAGTTTTCGGAATAGCTAATCAGAGAAGCATAGCTTGGTCTATTGCCAAGACTTTATCTGATGCCGGAGCCGATGTAGTTGCAGCTTACCAAAATGAACGGGTAAAAGAACCAGTTGCCAAACTAACATCCCAGCTACCTAATGTCACCACAATTGAATGTGATGTTAGCGACGATAAAAACGTCGCATCAGCTTTCTCTCAAATAGAATCTATTTCAGGGAAGGTAGATATAGTGGTTCACTCAATCGCTTTTGCTCAAAAAGAAGACTTAGGTGGCCGATTTGTAGATACTGATCGAGAAGGATTTAGGATCGCATTAGATATCAGCGCTTATTCACTTGTATCAATAGCTAGGTATGCCTCTCCTCTAATGACTGAAGGCGGAAACATAATAACTATGTCGTTCATGGCTGCCGAAAAAGTGTTCCCAGGTTACAACATCATGAGTACGGCAAAAGCTGCCTTGGAAAACGAAGTGCGGCAACTCGCTAATGATTTGGGGCCAGACGGAATAAGAGTAAATGCCATTTCTGCTGGTCCATTAGATACATTATCTTCCAGAGTTATAAGTGGTTATCGAGATATGAAAAAAGCTCATTTGGAACGAGCACCTCTCCAAAGAAACATAACCCACGAAGAAGTAGCATCAACCGCCTTATATCTTTGTAGTGAAATGTCCAGTGGAGTAACCGGGGAAGTCGTTCACGTAGACACCGGATATCACGTGATGGGAATCTAATATGACTTGGGCACAAACAATAGTAGAAACTCTCAAAGAAAGTGACATTAGTCTGATAGCTTATGTACCGGACTCGAGCATTCACCAAGTTACAAAACTGGTAGATGCGGACAAATATTTCCATTTGGTGTCAGCAACCCGAGAAGAAGAAGCTTTGGGAATCGCAGCAGGAGCCTATGCAGCAGGTAGAAATGCAGCAGTGTTCATGCAATCTAGTGGTTTTGGAAATTCGATCAATGCAATTGCAGGCCTTGCAATACCTAGCCGAATACCCATTCCTATTTTTATAAACCTTAGAGGAGAGCATGGCGAGTTCAACATCGCCCAAGTGACCATGGGTAGATCAACCAGACCGATTTTAGATGTTCTTGGAGTTCCTCACTACACAATCGACAGTGAAGATAGACTTAAAGAGAAAGTCAAAGGTGCATTGAAGCTATGTTACGCCTCGAGGGAACCCTTGGCATTATGTATGACACCTCTACTTCACGGAGGTAAAAATGTTTAGATATTCCGCTACAAAAAGAGTACTAAGTCACCTCGATCGAGAGCCGGTGGTCTCAAACTTGGGCCCAACTTCCGATGAGCTGTGGCACGCCTCTGACAGGGATAGAAATTTTTACACCTATGGCTCCATGGGTTTGTGCTCATCGATAGCCTTAGGAATGGCTCTGTCATGTAATGAAAAAGTAATTTCTCTAGACGGCGATGGTTCCATACTAATGAATTTGGGAACAATAGCTACAATTGGACGAGAATCCCCTTCTAATTTAATTGTGATTGTTTGGGACAACGAGGAATGGGCTCAAACTGGTCACCAAAAAAGCCATACTGCTTTCGGAACAGATTTGGAAATGGTTGCCAAATCTAATGGCATAAAAAAGTCATTTACCGTATCGGATGAAGAAGAATTAGATTCAGTACTAATGCAGGCCCTCAGAGAAGAAGGTCCATGGTTCATTGTTGCTAAGATCCAAGACGAGCCTTATCTGCCCGTAGCACCGGTACAACCGGAACACACCCTTCATAGATTTCGTCAAACCTTCGTTATTGAACCAGACCGAGTGGGCTAATTTGACCTTGTAGAAGGTAGAATCTGTCCTCTTATCGACGGCATTAACACACCTGACGCAGCCACCAGAACGAATCCCAAAATTGAATTTATCATTAGGGCATTTGATGACCCGATCCATTCAGATACGGCACCAATTATTAATGATCCTATCGGTCCTGCCCCTATTGCTATCGTTACTACCCCCAAAGCCCTGCCCCTCAACTCTGGTTTTGAAACTAATAACACAATCGTGGACTGCATAGTTCCAAATCCTGACGTACCTATCCCCAAAAACAAAAGTAGTGACAATGACAAAAAATAGAAACTTGAATTCGAAAATAAGAATAAAGCCCCTAAGGACAATAGGGACCCGTAAAGATATATCCTTCCGTGATATTTCATTCTATCCTGGGAGGCTATTCCTATAGAACCGATCAAGGCCCCCAATCCATCACTGGCCATCAATATACCCATTAACAGAGGGCCCACATTTAGTACTTCCTTAGAAACTACCGTGACCATCTGCATATAAGGGAAGAGTAGAAGATTCATAAATATGGTTATCACGATAACTGCAGAAATAGTCTGACTAGTGAAGACATATTTAAACCCATCAACTAAATTCGAATATATCTGAGCTAGTCCTTTTTGCTCTTCTATATCGGGAGCAACATCAATCCTATTTTTTGACTGCGAAACTTTCAAAATCATCAAACAACCTACAGTCATAAACCCAGTCAACACTACATAAGAGCCATCAACTCCGACAAAGGCTATCATCGCTCCAGCGAGAGCGGGTCCTACCATTTTGCTGACATGCATCCCCACAGAATCTAAAGCTACTCCATTGGTGATACCTCTAGAACCCATCATATCCATTATTAAAGATCTTCTTGAGGGCATATCCAGTGACCAACCTAATCCTGGAACTATGATTGCAATGTATGCGTACCAATATTCCACCGATCCATACAACAACAACAAAGACATTATTGTGGCTGCTATAAGATTCAAAAACTGAGTCACAACTATCAATTTTTTGCGATCTAATTTATCAGCTAGAAACCCACCAAAAATACCAAGGAATAAAAACGGCACCATGCCAAAAAAGCCCACTAATCCAACTGAAAATGGTGAACCTGTTTGATCAAGGACAAACCATGACAATGTAGTCATTTGCATCCATCTGGAGACATACATAGAAATGTTCGTACCCCACAAAAGGCGGTAATTACCATTCTTAAAGGAATCAAACGTATGCAAATTCCGGATATGTTTCGTATTTATTCGTGAATTATTCGACATGAATTGTTTGTCATATATTCTACAGTTCCGATGAAACACTTCAAGATTTAAAAATATACGAATATGATTAGCATTAAATTTATATATGCCAATCGGTAAACCTAATACTTAAAACTAATGACCCGTATTTTGACTGAAGGTTAATGTCAGGAGAAATCTATGAAAATAACAAGTTTTGAAACATTTCAACTTAAAGCACCATTGGAGATCCCGTTCGGATGGTCTCAAGATACGATTACAAGTAGGTCTGTTGGGCTCGTGAAGATCACGACCGATGAAGGAATAATTGGATGGGGGGAAGGATGCGGTGGCCCTGCGGCCGCGGTGGTAAACGAAATCTTCGCACCATTACTAATAGGTGAGGATCCAACCAATAGATCCGCTCTGTGGCAAAAAATGTTTCACTCTATTTACAACGCTAATCTAGCAGTTGGGTTCGGCGGATCCGCCATAAGCGCTGTGGACACCGCCTTATGGGACATAACAGGAAAAGCTTTAGATGTACCCATATACCATCTCCTAGGAGGCAAGATAAGGGATAGCATTCCTGTATACGCCACTGGATTGTATTACACACAAGGGGAATTCCCGTCTCGTCTCATAGACGAAGCCAGAGGCTATGTTGAGTCAGGTTTCATTGGTATGAAGACAAAAATAGGTGGGCTCAGTATCGACGAAGATGTAAAAAGAGTTAAAGCTATCAGGGATGCAATAGGGCCTGACGTTAAATTAATGGTGGATGCGAACCAGGCATACAACGCATCTTCCGCTATCAGAATAGGACAGAAATTATCCGATTTGGACCTTGTTTGGTTTGAGGAACCAGTCAATGCTCAAGATATAGAAGGCTATCTATTGGTAAAAAATTCACTGCCAATGGCTATCGCAGGTGGTGAAAATCTACGAACTCGGTATGAATTTCAACAATTTTTATCGAAAAGAGCTTATGACATAGTTCAACCCGATGTCATTAACGTTGGAGGAATTTCAGAAATGCGAAACGTCGCCATGACTGCCAATACGATGGGTATACAAGTAAACCCACATGTCTGGGGGTCTCCAATCATGATAGCAGCCAGCCTTCACGTTGCGTCCACTATTCCTCCCTGTCCACCAAGCGGTAACCCGGAACCATTCGTTCAAGAAAGCGTAATGGAATACGACAGAACCCCAAGTGCCATAAGGGACAATATAAGTCCACAGACTTTTAAAATGACTGATGGAAGATTAAAAGTACCCACAGGACCAGGACTAGGTGTAACGATAGATGAAAAGGAGGTTAAAAAACTGTCTATTTGATTGAGATAATCCTACGGAATAAGGTTAATACCTAGACATTGAATCGAAATAAAATAACGTCTCCATCTTGAACTTGGTAATCCTTTCCTTCTATCCTCATTTTACCGGCCTCTTTCGCACCTTGCTCTCCATGAAATTCAACATAATCTGAGAAAGAAATTACTTCAGCCCTAATAAATCCTTTTTCAAAATCGGTGTGAATTGCTCGTGACGCTCTCGGGGCAGAAGAGTTAGAGGGGACAGTCCAAGCTCTAGACTCCTTGGGGCCAGCCGTGAAATACGTCATTAAATCAAGTAAATCGTAGCCTTCATATATCATCCGAATTAAACCCGGTTCCCGCAATCCAAGCTCTTCCAAAAATTCATATTGATCGGCGGAATCAAGTTGAGAGAGTTCTGATTCTATTTTGGCAGAAATTAAAACCGCCCCTGCACCTTCTTCTTTTGCCATATTAAAAACCGATTCTGAATAATGGTTTCCTTGCGAAGCATCAGTTTCATTTACGTTACATACATAGAGAACTGGTTTAGCCGTCAGCAACTGGAGGCTTTTTAATAATGTTTCTTCACCATCTTTAATTTCTATAACGCGAACTGGTCTGCCGTCCCGTAAAAGGTCTAAGGCTTTATTCACCAGGCTTATTAATTCCTGGGATTCCTTATCGCCACTTTTGGCTTTTTTGGACAAGCCAGGTTCCCGTCTTTCCAATGTTTCTAGGTCTGCCAACATAAGTTCAGTTTCGACAGTTTCAAGATCAGAAAGTGGATCTATTTTACCTTCTACATGAATTATGTCTGAATCATCAAAGCAACGCAGGACATAGGCTATTGCATCCATCTCTCTAATGTTAGCGAGAAATTGGTTACCCAATCCTTCCCCTTTAGAAGCTCCTTTCACCAACCCTGCAATGTCTACAAATGTCATTCTGGTAGGAACAATATTTTCGGATTTCGCTATTTCAGCCAGTTCATATAGCCTAGGATCTGGTATTGCGACTTCTCCCACGTTGGGTTCTATGGTACAAAAAGGATAGTTCTCTGCCTGAGCCATAGCTGTCTTAGTAAGCGCATTAAAAAGGGTGGATTTGCCGACATTAGGCAACCCTACAATTCCACATTTAAATCCCATCAGTTACTTCCAAAATATTCATGATTATGACGATAATTCCCCTATAGAGGATAGACAAAATACCCCAAATTTAACAGCAATGAAAAAAGCCCCGACAGCGCGGGGCTATAACCAATCAAAGTTTGGCTTTAAAAACGACACGCAATGGGGCAGTCTGGTTTCAGTCTACCCCAGCGTGTTTTACTTCTACAGTGCTAGCTGGCCTTTCCTATCCTGAAAACGTTAGTTCCGCATCCAGTTGAGCAAATGCCCTTAGTTGCGGGTCTACCATTTTTCAATGTAACCTGCTGAGGGTCTTTAATTTCTACCTTGGCCCTGCACTTTACGCAGTACGCTTCCATATCTCCCTCCTTGTGAGGACTAACTATATATATTCCATATTATTCATATAATTACCAGTAACGCAACCCTTTTTATACCATATATAGTGTCTTCTTTCTAAATTTGACTACCTACATATAGTATTTTGCCTTTTGAAGAAGGTAATTATTGTCCTTACTGACTAAAGAAATATTTTTGTAACACAACCGCAACACCTTTTTAACAGCACCGCAATACTTAAGAAACATCACCGCAATAAACTCCGTGTCATAGGTTCGGGCAGATCTGTTACTTTGACAGATTTGCTCACAATACGAGTAACTCGGAGGTTTGATATGGATTCTGGACATACTTCTTGGATGCTGATGGCCACTGCGTTGGTGTTTTTTATGACACCTGGGCTGGCTTTCTTTTATGGAGGTTTAGTACGAGCAAAAAACCTCGTGAACACCATAATGATGAGCTTCATGTCCATCGCGATAGTGAGCATTGTTTGGGTCCTATGGGGCTACAGCCTTGCCTTTGGAACAGGTAATGCGTTTATTGGAGACTTCAGTCATCTCGGATTATCCGGTATATCGTTTACCTCGGCAGAAGGCGATGATATCCCCCCACTACTATTCGTGGCATTTCAAATGATGTTTGCCGTTATTACCCCTGCGCTTATCACGGGGGCATTTGCTGAAAGGTTCAAATTCAGCACCTACCTTATTTTCTTAGTAATCTGGAGCACATTGGTTTACTCACCGATAACACATTGGGTTTGGGCCTCTAATGTTTTGGCAGATGGCACAGAGGTAAATGGTTGGCTTTGGGATCTTGGAGCACTTGATTTCGCTGGTGGAACTGTTATTCATATTAATGCAGGCATAGCAGCGGTAGTAGCAGCTCTACTAGTTGGTAAACGACGAAACCCAGGAATACAACCTAATAATGTCCCATATGTGGTTCTTGGAGCAGCTATCCTCTGGCTTGGATGGTTTGGATTTAATGCTGGTTCAGCAGTAGCGGCCAACGATTCCGCAGCGAATGCTTTCCTCGTCACAAGCTTGGCAGCCTCGACTGCTGCATTAACTTGGGGTGTAATTTCGCACCTAAAAACCGGGAAAATGGGAGCTGTGGGAGTTGCTACCGGAGCGGTAGCAGGATTGGTTGCTATCACTCCAGCGGCAGGGGCTGTCAACGCTATGGGTGCTCTTGCAATAGGATTCGGTGCAGGGTTGATCTGCTTTTACGCCGTTGAACTGCTGCACAAAACTAAAATGGATGACGCACTCGACGTTTTTGCCGTTCACGGGATAGGTGGTATATGGGGAGCTATTGCCACCGGTATATTCGCACTAGAAGCAATAACCGGCGGTACAAAAGGGCTCATAGAGGGCAATGTAGGGCAAGTTGGCATTCAGGCAGTCGGAGTAATCGCGACAGTAGCGTACTCTGGAATAGTAAGTTTTATCATTTTATTTATCTTGGATAAAATTCCCGGTCTTGGATTAAGATCCGATGAATCTGACGAGGATATAGGACTTGATTTAGCTGAGCACGGAGAACAAGCTGCCGTACAAGACGGAGCAAACTAGCAGGGTTCCAACTTGATGTTATAGGGGGTTCAGTATTATCCGAACCCTCTTTAACATCAGCTCCATAATGTTACATATTTGTTTCTTAATTATTGCAAAAATGTTACACCGTATGTAACATCTGGATTCTAAATGTTTCAAAGGAAGTGATATATGTTAAAGATAGAAGCGATATTTAGGCCCGAAAGGGTTGGTGCGGTCAGTGATTCCCTTCTAGCAGCCGGCGTCACAGGGTTTCATTATCAAAATGTTACAGGGCAAGGACAACAAAAAGGTGTCGAAGTGGTAACAGGGAGAGGTGGTCAAACAACTCGATCCGCATCAGCGAAAACTTTGCTAGTGACAGTAATATCTGATGATAAAAAGGACGCTGTGGTAGAAGCCATTGTTTCAGCTGCAAGAAC
>CAYPXS010000043.1:0-10513 GCA_964414725.1 uncultured Dehalococcoidia bacterium | reverse complement strand
TATGTAATCTACTGCCATTTTTGAATTCTCCTAGTAAATAATTTGGTTTTCTAGAAAGGTTTCATAGTCTTCAGTTGAAATTCCTATCAATTCCTTATAAATCCTGAGGTTACTGTCTCCAATTTCCGGAGCAACCTTCTGATGAATCGAGTCTTCTATATTAGATATCCATGGCATACCTGGCATTAATCTTTTCGCTCCATCTGGATAAGTTTGGGGAGTCAGATACCCTGAACCGATTGTATGCGGATCCTCATAAACTTGCGCTATGTTAATTGAAGGGCCCGCTGGGATTCCGTTGTCCTGAAGGATTTCCATAGCCTTATGAGCACTAAATCCAGAGGTGAATGCTGTTATCACAGTATCTATTTCAGAACTGTGATTTCTCCGGTTTTCAGGAGATGAAAATCGGGTATCAATTGACATTTGTTCCTTCCCTATGGTTCCGCATAAATTTTCCCATTGAGTGGCATTTTGTATGCTAATAGCAATCCATTCATCGTAGCCCTTGCATTTATAGAGACCATGAGGTGAATTAATTGGATCATCATTCCCCCTCGGTACTGGTAATGAGTTTGTCATCTGGTATTCCAAAAGACTGGTAGGGATAGATGCTGTTAGAGACTCTGCCATTGAAAAGTCAATATACTGACCTTTGCCTGTTTGCATTCTATGAGTTATTGCTGCAACGGTTATCATAGCTAATTCCATCCCAACCCATGGATCAGCCCAAAGCCCACCTTTTATTGGTTCACCATGACCATAACCAGAAATGGTGTTCCATCCGGTGTAGTGTTGTAAGAGACTCCCATAAGCGACATAGTCTTTATCCGGTCCCGTATGGCCGGTACCGGCTGAGGAAACCATGATTACATCAGGTCGTAGATTCTTAAGGGTTTCATAATCTAAACCGATCCTTTCAAAAACTCCGGCGGCAAAATTTTCTATTACAACATCACTGGTGGAAACGAGTTCTTTTGCAATATCTAATCCCTCGGGGGTAGATAAGTTGAGTGCACAGTATTCCTTAGACTGATTGTAAACTTGAAAAGGAGCTCCTCGGGAAGAAGGATCAGGCCTTCTTGAACTGCCAATCTTTATAACTTCGGCACCCATTAAAGCAAGATGTCTTGCTGCTGTTGGGCCAGCAATAATCCAACTGAAATCCAATATTCGCAGGCCTGACAGGGGTAAATTACTCATTTTTCACATACCGTTCTAAGATCTCTTCAGTATGTTGGCCTAGCTCTGGGGCTGAAATCATACCTCTCGGTATTTCTGCATTATTCAGTTTGTATGGCAACCCTGGATGTAATAATTTACCGGCTCGCGAATGAGTAATCTCTACAAAAAATTCCCGGGCCTCTAAGTGTTCATCCCCAAGTAAATCTTGAATAGTATTTACGGGAAAACAAGGTATACGTTTCTCTTGTCCCCATTTGGCAATATCAAACTTTGACTTTGGAGAAGACCATTCAGTGAGGCGGTCCCATAATTCGGAAACATTATTTTGTCTTCCTTCCCTGGAAATAAATTTTGCATCTTTTGACCAAGAGGGATTCCCCAATATGTCCAACCATCTTTTCCACTGTGCATCCTCTCTCGGGGATATGGCCACATAACCATCATTGCATTTTAAGACTCCACCAATAGCCGAAACCATTCCTCCTATAGAAGAACCTTCAACCTTGGAAAGTTGTCGGGTAGGGGAAGGATGATTAAACGCAGTATTAGCGATGCCGCTAATAGCCATAGTTATCATTGCATTCAATTCAGAAACGACTATCCGACACCCCTTACCGGTATTTAATCTTCTATAATTGGCAATCATCGCAGCAGTAGAAGCTGTTAATCCGGCCACCATATGAGATTGATAACCACCTGCTCTTATAGGGGGCTCAAGGTTAGGGTCTTCCACGGGACCTATCATTCCGTGTGCGTTTCCGCTCATGTGAAATAGTATTAGGTCATCAGCAAGATAATTTGCATAGGGTCCTGTCTCACCGAATGGCAATATTGAAACCCAAATCAAGGAAGGATTAATTGTATTCACCTCATCAAAGCCTAGAGAACGATCGTTAAAGAAACCAAGTTTCTGGTTCTCAATAACAAGATCAAAATGAGGGATCATAGCTTTAAGGTTACTTTGTCCAGACGAGGTGTTCAGATCCAGTAAAACACTTTTCTTTCCATGATTATGTGCTAGAAATAAAGCGCTCTGCTCCTTGTCAGGAATAGGATTAGGGTAGGGCCCATATCCTCTTGAAACATCTCCTGCAGGGGGCTCTATTTTTACCACCTCTGCACCTAATTTAACAAGATTAGCGGCAGCATAAGGTGCTGAAACGTGATCCCCTAACTCTAATACTTTCAGGCCTGTTAATAGACCCATATGATCGATTTTATTCACCTAATTAAAACTACCTACCAATGGCGTAGGCATCTCTTCTCGGGTCTGCACCTGCGCTTAGCGAACCAGTTTGTTGATCTACCAGTATGCATGACATGGCACCTGTACTAGGAGACCAATCGTCAATGTATTCCACCTTGTGACCTCTAGTCGATAAGTTTTGACCGACTTCTCTTGAGATCCGCCCCTCTAAATGCAGCAAACCTGGGTGATACGCATGGGGCCAAAAGGAATTTGGGAAATTCCAGGGGACGAAACGAGGAGCCTCTATTGCCGCCTGTGGGTTCATGCCGAACTCAACAATATTTAAGAAAGTCTGAACCATTGCTGGGCACTGTGCATCCCCACCTGGGGTTCCAAATGGCATAAAAAGACGACCCTTCTTAAAGGCCATCGCTGGATTCGGGGTTAACCGCGGTCTTTTCCATGGCGCTACAGAAGAAGGATGCTCTGGATCAAGCCAACTTTGAGTGCCGCGGGAAGATATCATCAAGCCTAGACTTGGAACTATAGGGGAACCGAATACGGCATCACTTGGTGTCGCTGAAAAAGAGTTACCCCACTTATCAACTACACATGTATAGGAGGTATCTTGCTCCAATCTGTCTCTGTTGATATCTGGATGTTTTAAGGTATTCCTACCGTTCTTACCCTCGTAAACCCATGGATTGCCTGGGTCTGGCATTTCAGCAAAAGCATTTTGCATTGAGATACGGTCTCTTTGTGCTTTTGTATATTCCTTTGATAACAGTCCACGAATAGGCACCTCAACGAAATCTGGATCTCCATAAAATTCATGTCGATCGGCAAAGGCCAAATTAAATGCCTGGGACAATAAATGAATATAATCGGCAGTATTTTGTGGCATGCCGGATATATCGTCATTTTCCAATATTTGTAGTACTTGGGCAGTGACGGGACCTTGTGACCATGGCCCACAGGTTAATATTTCGTAATCTTTGTAATTAGCAACGGTGGGATCTTCTATTTCGACATGAAAATCAGACATGTCTGATAGTGACAAGTTTCCACCAAGACTGTCACTGTATTCGATTATTTCCTTTGCGATATCCCCTTTGTAGAAAAAATCTCGTGCTGCCGTTATTGCTTCTTTTCTTCCTTTATCTTTTGCAGCTTGCTCGACTGTAATTAACCTTTCAAAAGTTCTGGCTAAATCTGGCTGCTTTAGGATTTCTCCCTCCTGCAATATTTTCCCTTCCGAGGTGAACAAGTCAAAGCTTGATTTCCATTCGGGAGCTTCTCTGTCTACGGTGGCTGAAAGCCTCTTTAAAACACTGGCTGTCGTATAGGAAATTGGGAAGCCATCTTGAGTCAATTCCAAGGCAGGTTGAAGAACCTGTTGGAGTGACATCGTTCCATATTCTGAGAGTGCGGTTAGCCAAGCATCAGGAGCAGATGGGACGATTGTTCGATCAATTCCTTTCGGGATGTCATTTTCAAATGTGTCTATTGATGTCTTTTTTGGCCATCTTCCAAGTCCACTAATAGTTTTCGTTTCATCAACATCGGCCATGTAGACCATTATTGGAGCTACACCTCCAAAATTTGTAGCATTGGGTAGAGTTACGTTTATAACGATTCCTGAGGCGACACCGGCATCAACTGCATTCCCGCCTTCTTCCAGTATTCTGTAACCTGCGGAAGCTGCCAAATAATGTCCAGCAGAAACCATGTGGGTCATGCCTCTAACTGGCGGCCTGTACGTTGCTGTTTGATTTGTCATAGCAATATCCTTCGCATCGATGATTTTTAGGTATATTACTAGGAAATCATATATGTCCCAAATCTTCTGCAGGTTTTAATGATTTTTCCTAAGATATTCAATGATTTCCATCATGACTTTACAGTCCACCTCATTGTATTGAGAAATTTCTTTAACCATAGGAATCTCATTCATGGTTATTCCTTGGCGATCTGCCTCATCATCGGCCCACCAAGCGCCAACCATCGCACCTAAACCATCGGTTGGACCAGCGTCCCATGAGGTTTCAATCAATCCTTTCTTATTTAAAGATCCAGCGATGGCCTTTAAACCGAACCCGAAAGCTCCTTTTACAACCACGGGTTCCTTTTTTATAACCTCCTGTAGGAAGTCATACCAATTGAGCGGGGGCCACTCCTTATCCGTATGTCGGTTCTTAGCAGAATTAAAGGCCGAATCAAATGTCGAAACTTCAGCGTGAGACCAGTGATATACGGTGGGAGTATATCCCGCTGGGTCAATTCGATTTTGAACCTCATACATGTGATCCATCCACTGATCGATTATTACCGCTTCAGCCACTTCGGTTAAACGATCGGTGGTGAAACATTTCCATTCCCATTGATCACCTTCAAGATGCCCGCATCCAATCATGAATATAAGGGGTGTGCCCCCACTTTCAGGCACATTTGCGAAATCATCTTTGAGGTCCGATACAGTCTCAAAGTCCACATAAAATTCCACCTTTTGGGGATGTCTCCATGTTTCATCGGAGTTTTCAATTTGCGGTGGGAACACCACTTCGGGATGGGTGTTGTTAATATCAAGGATTGCCTGCAGAGTATTTGCACTATTCTTTGCCTTGACTCCAAGATCTTCAGCCTTCAACCCGTCTTGATTCCACCTTAGGATACCTTCCCCGTTCGCTACATTCCTCTTCTCGACCCCAACTCCCCATAAGGTGGTTAAATCTTTTAATTCACGGTTGATTTCTGTTTTAGTATGATGCCAAGGTTGGTCTGCTGTGGAACTCATGTTAGGTCTCAATTCTGGTGTTGAAGGCTGCGGATATATTTCCCAGGTATGTCCATTAGCTCTGACATTTCTTATCCATTCACAGGCATTTTCTACTGCATCTTCAAGAGTTCCTTTAGAATCTGAAGAAAAATCCATGGGCACTTCGCCGAGGCGGTCCATGAAATTTGCACCTCTAAGGGTTTGCTTTCGGGCTGTTTGGGACCATTTACGCCCCAGTAAATAAGCATTAGGAGGGGTGAATCCCTGCATATTCCCCAAGGCCCTGTTGTATATGAAAAGTTGTAACATATATGCCCAGGCTGAACCGCTTGTTAGCAAATTTCCTGCTGCTGAAAACCTTAGTGTGCTAAATTTGGCGTCTAAGGTCCTGTAATGCCAGTTGCCATTGTGAAGTTTGGAAGCCGGAGCTTTCGTCGATTCTTCAGTTTTATAACGCTCAAATAGTTGCCCGAATATATCGCTTCGGATAAGAAAGTCGGCGATTCCGTAAGTCTCACTTAATTCGTCCCGCATAACTGCTTGATAAATAACAGGGCGACCCTGTTTCATTGCGTCAAACGTTTTCAAAAAAACTTTATCATCCGCACTAGATTCACGAGGTTCTCTAGCTCGGTATATTGGGAACAGATCTGAAATATGCTTCGCTACGGCGGATTCGAATCTATTTCCCTGGTTCATGATGAATAGACGAAAGTCTGTTCTGTCATCATAATCAGGATATTCAGTATCGGGCTTGAATCCCTTGGATTCACCGTGATAATGCAACCAGTCCAGAAGGGGATCATTCATAGCATAGTTTCGCGTTGCTGTTGCACTGACCCAAGTTCTACGATTCAAAAAATGCGTCCCTGTCGGATTTTGGATTGCTATTGTTCCCGCTAGTATAAACCCGAATTATGTGTAATATCAGAAATAGAGTCTCTTTTCCCAGTAAGGCAGTTAGTAGAAAGTAAGTTTTTTCAAATAGCTCTATTCATAATCGGTCGGGTCAACCTCTCCAATCAATTCGAAGGCTTCCTTACGTTCAACACATGTGCCACATTTACCACAATGAAGTTCATCCCCTTTATAACAACTCCAGGTTCGGCTGTAATCTACCCCAATATCTAATCCAATTCTAGCGATGTCAGCCTTGCTTTTTGATATAAAAGGTGTCCAAAATTCCAGGTCCGGATGACCGGTTCCTTCAATTGCAATTTTTTGCATTTGGCCAAAACCTTCAACGAATTCGGGGCGACAATCGGGATAGATTGTGTGGTCCCCGGTGTGCATTGCGGCTCCCACATATTTGGTTTCAAAGGATACGGCAGCCCCGTAAGCAATGGTCAAGAATATGGCATTTCTGTTTGGAACGACTGTTATTGCCATATTTGCGGCGGCATAGTGTCCCTCAGGGACTTCTATGTCTTGATCAGTAAGGGCTGATCCTCCTATCAAGTTTTGAATATTTGATATATCAACGACTTGATGGGGAACATTTAGATCATCTGCAATGAGCTTTGCATATTCGATTTCCTTTTTATGTCTTTGCCCATAGTCGAAGGTAATCAAATAAGGATGGCCTCCCTCCTTGACACAGAGATGAGCTAAGGTGGCGGAATCCATGCCACCACTCACTACCAGAACATGTGAATAAATATTCATTTAGAATCACCTTAAATTAGAATCGGTTCTCAAAATTTCAGGACACAACCTCATTCTCCACTAAGGATGTATATCTGGTGGTTGAATAACCAAGATAGTTTACGAGGATATTGAAAGAGTCTTCTCCGAGATTCTTCATAGGGAACCAGTCTTCTCTTTTCTTTTGGTTGCCTGGTATGGCTTGACCATCATATTTTTCTTCCTCTCCTCCACTCGGGGTCAGGTATGAAAAGTAATGACGATCATTCAAATGGGAATCATTTAGAACTTCCAAGTTGTTTGAGACTTTCGCTGAAGGTATGCCATCTGCTTGAAGTAATACCATTAAATCTGCTGAATCTTTATTTAGGGTCCATTCTTCAATTATTTGCTTAAGGGTGAATTCATTACGGTTTCGGGATTTCATATCCTCATAGCAAGGCCTACTTAGACGAGAATCATTAATATGCAGCTTAAATCGATCCCATTGAGCATTATTTGTAATGGAGATAGCTATCCATTGATCGTCACCTTTACACCGGAAAGCCCCGTGCGGGCTAAATTGAGGATGAAGGTTACCATGTGGTTCCTGAATATATCCCTTGCTGGAATTTGCCACAAAATATTCTCCAAGAGTTCCCAGAGGGCTATCAGCCAAGGCTAAATCGATGAAATTACCCTTGCCCGTTAACGCTCTTCTTCTAGAAAAGGCTAGTATGGTGTTGACAAGATTAAGGCCCGACACCGGATCCGCATATGACAATCCGGTCTGCAATGGCCTTTGTGGGTCGTACCCGATCATCGAATTTATCCCAGCCATAGCCTCAGCAGTAGATCCAAATGCCGGATACTCAGAATAAGGGCCATCAAGTCCATAACCGGGCATCGAGCACATCAGCAAATTCGGATTGACATCGAGCAACCTGTCATAGGTTATATCTAGGTTTCGCATCACACGCGGACGAAAATTTTCTATTACCACATCCGCAATGGAAACCAGATCCAGAAAAACATCTCGGCCTTGAGGTTTGTCTAATCGCAATGTGATGTTTAGTTTATTTCTGTTTAATTTATCGTTAACTTTTCCTATTCTGCTCAAGGGGATTCTTGGATCACTCACCTTTATTATTTCTGCCCCAAAATCAGCCAATGTCCGAGTTCCAAGGGGTCCAGCCCAAACTCGTGTGAGATCTATGACTCTCAGATTACGTAGGGCACCTGTTCCAATGCTAGCTGTCACTGACTTAGAAGATTCATTAGACATAGTCTTTGCTATGCTCCCCAAGTAGCGGTGACCGCGAAACAAGTATCTTTTTTCCATCGGCTATGAAAGTGGGAGATGGATAGGTGGCTTCTCCCGCTTCAGGATGCCAAACCTTTTGGAAAGCATTCCTTACAGCGTACTGTCCGTCATCTAGGACTTCGTGAATTTTTTTAACTGGTGACACTGGCAACATCCAAATAGAGGAAGCCTCTTCAAAGACTTCAGCTCTTGTTTTGGAAGACATCCAGGATTCCATTACTTTATCCACAATTGGACCAGCTTCAGGATTCTCAAAAACATTACTGAAGTTCTCATCTTCAAATAGGTCTAACCTTCCTAACATGAGACAAAGCTGTTCCCAGATAGCAGGACTTCCTCCGCCAAAGGTGATGTAACCATCATTTGCAGCAACCGTGCATACACCAGGCGGGAAACCATTGGATGAAAGGGGTGATTGCCTATGTCCACTTCTTTGGCGAATACCACCATCCATATTGAGAGGAGCTTGATGAACATTTGCCAGTGTTTCCAACATACTCAATTCTAAAAACCTACCATCAGTGCCGAAAAAATCTCTATCCCACAAGGCGATCTGGACAGCATTACTCCCATTAATACCAGCAAGGTAGTCCGGCTGATGCCCAGGAAGCATTAATGGTTCTTCACCCGGATTTCCAATTAAGTTTAATATTCCTCCCAGTGCTAACTGAATAATGGGTGTCGATTTATATTCACAGTAGGGCCCCGATAAACCAAATGGAGTAATCGAAATCTCGATCAATCTTGAGTTATTTGCCAGAAAAGTTTCTTGGGCGATTCCCAAAGATTTTCTCTCTGAGCGATCCCAATCTTCGATAAGTACATCTGAAGAACTGATTAGATCAATTAGCCTTTGCAATCCTTCTTTTGTTCTCCAGTCTAAAACAACGCTTTTTTTTCCAGTATTGTTATACAAATAGAGCGCACTACTCTCCTTATGATTGGTTTCAGCAAGAAAAGGAGGGGTATTACGACTCCAATCACCTTCGGGTAGTTCAACCTTAATGACTTCCGCCCCTAGGGAGGCCAATAATTTTCCTGTATAAGGGCCTGAAACACCTTGGGCCGTTTCTACCACTCTTATCCCTTGTAAGGGCAAATCTTCTTCAAAGTACTCCATGAGAGGTTATTCAGGTTAAGGTCTTACGACCCTCTTCGGTTTCTGGGCCAGTTTTTCTAACATTGGCTGGGCTAATTTCACAAAAGTGCATGCAAGTCGTCGAGTTTCCCTTGGATCAATTAAATCAACTACATCGCCTTTATGAGCGGCCCTAAATGGCGAGCGCAATTTTAGAAGCCTTTCTTCGATCATCAATCTGTGAGCTTCTGGGTCCGGAGCATTTTCTATTTCCCTTCTGTAGGCCGCTGCAACTCCCCCTTCAATTGGTATACCTCCCCATTCTCCAGCGGGCCATCCAAAGCGCAGATTCAATCCATTAGGATGTCCAAGACTATGAGCTGCATCAGCAGCCACGCCATATGCCTTTCGGACATTGAATTCTATTTTTGGGACTTCAGCTTCCGCGCTTGCTATTAAAGCTCTAACTCCTCTTCTCATTGTCGCTTTCCTTTCAGAATGAGAACCAAGCATAAACCCTGGCATGTCCAGGAAAATCACAACAGGCAAGTTGAAAGCATCACATAGGTCTACAAAGTGGGCATATTTTTCGGCAGCCCATCCATCCATCGCACCTGCCATAAACATGGGATCACTGCCTATTACTCCCACGCTGTAGCCATCCAACCTGGCGAATCCAGTAATAAGAGCGCCAGCCCAATGCCTCCTCATCTCAAAGAATTCACCATTGTCTACAACCAACTTAATGAGTTTTCTCGGATCATATGACCTTTTGCGGTTAGGCGGAATAATATTTAAAAGTTCCTCGGGACGTCTATCAGGAGGATCGCCGGTTTCAATTCGAGGCGCCACATCATTCGTGGTATTTGGTAGATAAGAAATGAATTTCTTTATCTGTTCAAAAGCTTCTTCCTCAGAGTCAGCGACATTATCCACCTGACCACTATCATGGACATGCATTTTATAGCCGCCTAATTCTTCTTTATCGAGGTCTTCTCCAATAGCTCTTTTTACCACAGGTGGACCTGAGGGAAAAATTTGAGACTGGTCTTTTACCATAACCGTAAAATGGGACATCAAAGCAAAGGCAGCGGGAGCGCCCGCCACCGAGCCCATGATACCTGCTGCAACGGGAACTTTTTTGAGAAGTTCAATACCTCGCCACCAGAGACCTCCGTCGGGTAAACCCATATGCCCTTTAGCCTCGTCGGATTTTGCACTGTGTCCGACTCCTTCTACAAGTTGGATGTAAGGGATCCCGTATTGTGAGGCCAGAGGTTGCATGAAGTCCGTAGGATGTTTCCTGACGTTATGGGGGCTACCTCCTGATATCGTAAA
>CAYPXS010000042.1:0-10697 GCA_964414725.1 uncultured Dehalococcoidia bacterium | reverse complement strand
CTTGAAAAGCCATATAGGCGAAATATCCAAGGGCTGCAAACAGAATAGTGGCCGCGAAGAGAAATTTTCCTCTATTGGCGGTGATTTTTGATTCGGAAGTGTAATTACCTTTTCCTTCACCATTCATAAACGTATTATTCCTTTTCAGAAATTATTTTTTTCAATACAGCCACTTCATTCTTCATTTCTTTTAATCTCCGAGAGAGGAAAAAAGTGTACCCGAAGAAAAAGGCCCAAACCAAGAAAAAAACCGCAAATAAGTATTTTAAGTTCGCCTCGGCACCATTTTGCCGCGTTTCATCCACAGCAAGAGACTCAGCATAAACAAAGCTATTATTTAAAACAGCAATAAGTGCGAACGCACCAATCAGCAAAATAAATAAACCAAAAGTTCTGTTAAGTAAGTGAAACATATTGATGAACCTCATCCAAATCATCTTCACATTTTCTCATTTGAATTCTTTCTAACATCACATACACATAAAAAACAGTGAAAGTTACCAGTGAAACCAAAAATGTTATGTACATCTTTCCATCTAAATCAGAATCGGCCTCCGCAAGGGGGCCAATGTTCAAGTTCGGATGTGCAGTTCTCCACCAAATGGAAGCCAAATATATAATAGGAGCATCTATCGCCCCAATCAGTGCAACTACCGATGCATACCTGCGACCTTGAGAACCAGGGGTAGAAAAAGAACGTACCATCAAATAGCCAACATATATAAACCAAAGAATTAAAGTGGTTGTCAGCTTGGGGTCCCAAGACCACCATACTCCCCACACCGGTTTTGCCCATACTGCCCCAGTAATCAAAATTAAAGTTGCGAATATAACTCCCAACTCAGCGGCAGAATATGCTATGGCATCCCAGGTGTTATTTCTCGTCAAAAGATGGGCGATACTAGCTATCCCCACTACTAAAATAGAAATCATACCTATCCAGCCAAGCGGTACATGTACATAAAATATCCGCTGCGATATACCGAGGTTCTGTTCCGTCGGTACCCACATGAATATCATATAGACGGTAATCAGCATCAAGATACAACTGGCAGCAAAAAATATCGTCTTCATTACCGACAAATAATCCTCAACGAATCTAAATGAAAGTCCTAACTACATATGCTCTATTCACTAGTGAATTGTATCACTAACTATTACCAATCATTAAGTGATTAGCTGGTTACAGCTCCAGTAGAAGCCGACGAGACCAACTTTGCATATTTGGCCAAAACACCTCTTTCATAGTTCGCAGGCGGGGGAGACCAATCTAACCTTCTTTGCTCCAACTCTTGCTCGGTTAATTTCACGCTTAAATCACGAGTTTCAATATCCAGTGTGATGATATCTCCATCTTTTATAAGACCAATGGGTCCACCCACAGCAGCTTCAGGAGCCACGTGTCCTATAGAGCCCCCTCTAGTCGCCCCAGAGAATCTCCCATCAGTAATAAGAACAGTCGTCTCACCAAGACCTGCTCCCATGATTGCTCCAGTCACAGCTAACATTTCTTGCATACCAGGTCCACCTTTTGGGCCTTCGTATCTAATCACCACTACATCACCATCTTTTATAGAACCACCTGTAACTGCTTCAAAGGCGCTGCGCTCTCCATTAAATACTCTCGCAGGACCTTCGTGCTTTTCTATCTTAGTTCCTGCAACCTTAATAACCGCACCTTCTGGTGCCAAATTACCCTTTAGAATAGCCAACCCTCCTGTTGAGCTTTTAGCATTGGGTACAGAAAAGATCACTCTTTCATCTGGTCTGGTCTTAACATCAGATAAGTTTTCTTCGAGTGTTTTTCCGTTTATGGACTTAGCATCTCCATGTAATAACCCTGCATCTAACAATTCCTTCAAAACAACTTGGACTCCGCCAGAGCTATCCACATCAGACATCACATAATTCCCTCCTGGCCGAAGATCCGTCAAATACGGGGTTTCTCTGGATAGGGTATCGAAATCATCTATAGTCAATTCAACTTCCGCTTCTCTTGCAATAGCCAAAAGATGTAGGACCGCGTTTGTTGACCCACCCATTGATAAAACCAACCTAATCGCATTCTCAAATGCCTTCCGAGTCATAATATCTCTTGGTTTTATACCATTCTCCAGCATGTAGTAAAGATGTTTCCCAGCTTCGTGAGCCACATCCAGGTTCCTCGGATCAACTGCTGGTATTGAAGCAGCGCCAGGTATAGACATTCCCATCGCCTCAATAGCAGAAGCCATTGTGTTTGCTGTGAACATACCAGAACAAGCGCCTTCTCCTGGACAAGCCACCTTTTCCATGGCTATCAACTCTTCTAAGGAAATCTGTCGAGTTGAAAATGCACCAACTGCTTCGTACATATCCTGTACATTTATGTCTTTCCCTGCATAGTTACCCGGAAGAATTGCACCTCCATAAACAAAAACAGATGGAATATTCAAACGTGCCATTGACATCATCGCGCCCGGCATGTTTTTGTCACAGGCGGCCACAACCGACAATCCATCCATTCCTTCTGTGAAACACACCGTTTCGATCGAATCAGCGATCACTTCTCGACTTACAAGAGAACCTTTCATGCCCTCTGTACCCATTGATATGCCGTCACTGATAGTAATTGTCCCAAACATGAATGGAACACCTTGTGCATCCCATATGCCTTCTTTGACCTTCTCTGCGATTCTCGTCAAGTGCACATTACATGGGGTGACATCACTAGCTAAGTTAGCAACAGCTATAAATGGTTTTTCCATGTCTTCGTCATTTAATCCGACAGCTCTCAGCATAGATCTAGCAGGGGCTCGGTCCGGCCCTAAACTAACTTCAGCAGATTTATGTTTCAATAATTCTAGATTTTTAGTGTTAGTGGCCATTTTTACTTCCTTAATTTAGATATCAAAAGTTAATGAAGCTATTTTTGAAAGCAGCTTTTCAGCCGCACGTATGAGGTAGAGCTTCGGTATTATATATGAGAAGCCCCCACCAATCTATTGAAAAAAACCAAATTGGCAGGGGCTTATATTATCGGACTGGATTAGGAGTCTTTCGGTCCATATTTGGAGATTAAATCGATCACCCTAGGATCTATCGACTGAGGTATGGGTCTACCAGAATCATAATACGCAATGGCAAGATGAGCGTCCCTGTGCAATTGTTCGCTCTCAGGCATCCCCTTATAGTCCGTGTTCAGTTCCCCAAATACCCCGTCTATATTATCCTTCTGAAATGTTTTCCTACTAGTCATTTTCTATTATCTTCCCAACAGGTACCTATAAACCAGCATCAAATATAGACTCCTCTGACAAAATGTCTCCAAGCTCTTTAACGAATTCCTGCTTTTCTTCTTCCGTCACGTTGCCTTTCTCTTCTATTTTTTGTTTGAATTGTGTAAATAACCATTCATCCTTGGTACCGTGTGGTATCTCAAAAAATTCTCTGCTGAATGATGGAAGCTTACCTGGTCCGTAATAACCTTTACCTCTAATTTCATAGCCCTCCAGGTTATCCGTTCCCTTACCTAGAACTTCCCCAGTCTCAACAAAATGCTCCATTACAGGAGCCATACCGTATCGCTGTACTGGACAAACCAACATGCAAACCCCACATCCCTCATAGGTGGCCATAACAGGCCTACATCGGTCGTACATCAATTTGTGTTTTTCCACGCCTCTCCAGAACACTTTTTCTTTAACCAAAGCCCTTCCCGGGCATCGATTTACACATACCTGACACATTTCACAAAACTTATGGATTCCATAATCTACAGGCTCGTCATATGTGACTATCGCGTCGGTACTTATAATCATAAGTCTGGATCTATTACCAAAGTGAGGAGACAGCAGCTGCCCATTGGCACCAAGTTGGCCAAGGCCAGCTTCGACAAACATTGGTATGTATGCTGCACTGTTGTCATTTGGACTATGAACCTGGGCCTTATAGCCCAGTTCTCGAATGAAATCAGCCAAATCTAAAGCCAAAGCGCCTTCTTCTTCATAGGTCCCAAAATGGGCAAATTCAGCTTCCATGCTGGGGATGGTCTGAGTCTGCCAGTAGTCTTGCTCAAGAGCCAGGCATATGGCATGTTCGTATTTAACCCAAGCTTTTTTACTCTTGTAGGCGTACTTTCTATCGTATTTGGTAAATCCAACCTCACCAAAACCAAGATCTCTAGCCTTTTGCCTTATTTCCTCTGTTACGTCCCTTCCAGCTTGAACATTACCCGTAGGCAATATGTCTCCCGATACATAGGCCGCCTCTACCAAAGGTTTATTTACTTCGTCATGATGCTTCCTATATTCGTACATCTCCCCTGTATAAACGGTCCAAGTCCACTCTCTATCAGCGGCCTTTTCCACATTTTGGCTTACGATAGGGTAATTCCGAGAGTACCAAGCTACGTCATTATCCTTTTTGACAATTCCTGGTACTGTGGCCAATTCCTCAGCTACTGGAATCTCAACAGGTTCATGATCCGGCGTTCTTCCTGGCCTTTTTACCGTGTGATGAATCTCTTTTAAGGTCATTCTAAATCCCCTCCAAAGACATATTTGTAAGTATGTTCAGGCATACCCATTCATAATAAATGTTATTTATACGCGTGAAGTCTATTAATATTGCGCCTACAAGTCAATAAAATCATGCATATTAATTGTTAATTAATCTTTATCTACCCTTTTCACATTGACCGCAATCGATATCAGGACGATAGGAGTACGATAGCCCCGCGTCTCTAAAATCTAATTCTTTGACGAAACGTATATGATGAAACAAAAAAGCCACCCCGCCAAAAATTAATATGCTTAGGTAGGTAATAGATCTATCTAACAAAGCAACTGAGGCCGCATCTGAACTCACAGCAGATATTAACAAAATTCCTGTTAATCCAGGTTCAACGAATCCAATACCCCCTGGAGTCGGGAAAGTAGACAAAACAGCATTACTCATTGAAGCCAAAATTATCAAATAAATGGGAATTTCAATATTCAAAGATTCGATCACAAATAACATCCTTATGCATTCCATAACCCATGCTAATAGGCCCAACCCGGTTATAACGACTATGTTATTGAAACTCTTGAGTACCCCCGTTTTGAACTTTAAATAGTATGGTTGAGCGAGGGGAGGCACTAAGGAAATCAGCCGATTCTCACCATAGACCAACAACAAAACCAAACCAAAAAGCAGCAGGGTGATAATCGTGGCGAAAATTATAAGAATTTGAATTGCTTGGCTCTGTATACCGGAGGAGAACATCATAAGAGAAAACAAAATAGCCACAAAGACAATTGCCATGTCTAAAAGTCTTTCAGCAACCAGTGTGCCAAGAGCCCATGGAAATCCTAATTTCGAGATCACACCCAGGCAATAAGCCCTATATGCATCCCCAAGCCTAAACCACATTAGTGAATTAACAAACCATCCGCACAATATAAGAGCAGTAGATCGCAAATTAGTCATTCCCGTAACAATCGGACTATTTACTTCAACTTCCTCTGCCTGAGAAGCGTTTTGGGCGATAACCTTCCACCTCATACCCCTGAACAGGAAACTCACATAATAAGCTATAAAAGCAATAAAGTATTTCCCAACATGTACAGATTTCAACGTTTCCGTGATTGAAGCCCAGTCAATTTGAAAAAACCTAAAAAATATATATATAACCAAACAAGCTGCTGAAAAAGTGGCGGCGGTACGAAAAGAAAAAAAAGACCCCAAGGCTTGATTACCATCTTGGAACTGATCTTCCAGATTTCTTCTTTTGAAAATCCTAAAAGTAATCCTGTAAAACCACCTCAAAGTGGCCTCTTTTTGGGAATACCCGCTTTCCGTGGGAAATTCAAAGGAGTCTCTGATATTTTCCTAATAACAACAAGTTGACCCTCTGAGTAAGGTAACTTTCCAGCTACGCTAACCACCTTTTCTATTTCTCCACCCAGTAATTTCAAGGACTGGGTGGATTGACGAATTTCCGATTCAACTCCAGACCCTTTCATCGCAACCACTACACCTCCAACACTGCAAAAAGGCAAAGTAAACTCGAGAAGAACTGGAAGTGGTGCCACGGCCCTTGAAACAACCAATGAATAACTTTCTCTATAATGTCCATCTTTTGCCAAATCTTCGGCTCTTCCCAGCACGGTCTCTACGTTGCTCAAATGCATCTTCTTGATGACTGAATTCATGAAAGTGTGCTTTTTCCCAACAGATTCCAACAACAAAAAGTTATTTCTTGGAAAAATTATGCTCAACGGGAACCCTGGCATTCCAAATCCTGACCCTACATCCAATACCTTTTCTCCCCCTTGATATAGGGACGGAACTGCCAAAATCACACTTAAAGAATCTAGATAGTGCCTCTGGACAACATCAGGCCATTTAATAATCTTTGTGAGATTAACATTTGCATTAGCCTCTAGTAGTAGGCTATGAAAAGTCAGTAGATCACATAGGTACTTTTTGTGAGGATCAACACCAAATACACCTAAACCGCCCTCAAGCATTTTTAAGTCTCTATGTTCAAACCTATCGGGACAAGGATCAAAAGCCAATGCTCACTCCAAGCTCATCAATGTATCACGATGTTCATCTAGTTTAATCAAATAATCTGAGAGAATTTGCGCCTTACTCCCTCATAATACAGACTAAAATCTAATTTACGATGTGCCTAAAGAAGCATTTAACATATTTTCAGTATTATTTCTGTTGGAATCTTTATCCTCTAAGTGCTACTATGCTGGGAGTGTTTGTGGTAGTGTTATACCCACACGTAACTAATAAATAAGACTGACTAATTCAAATCATTTGGTCAAGGAGGCAGCGTGTAAGCTATGTTCAGGACCAAGACATTAATAATAATAACGGCACTAATGGTTTCATTTTTGATACCTACGGTTGCATTCGCAGAATCGGAGGCTGTTTCGTTCGGTACGGCAATCGTGCAAAATGATCAGGCAACAAATGACTCAATTGTCATCTCCATGTCTGGAGTGACCCCGGCTACTGAAGGTAGCCCGTACAATGCGGTTTTGGTATCGTCCAGCGGTACGAAATCTCTAAATCTAGGTGAGGTTGAAGTAATTCAACCAGTTATACAAGGGGTCGTGCAGGCCACGGGTAACATTAATCTCACTTTTGATAGTAGCTCTGAGGGATACGACGGCCAAGATCTGCTTGCAGCCTACAGCCGAATTAAAATTACCAATGGATCCGGTGGATCAACCGCATATAGCGATAATATCCCCGCCAATGCAGCGGCATACATTAACGCCATCATCGGCGATTTGAACACGATAGAGGGCCACCTGAATACGGCATTGTCTAGCATTGCTGCTGCTCAAGCCTCATCTGATATTGATGAAATCAAAACCTCAGTAGCCAGCGCAGTAGCCGATGCTTCAACAATATCGGAATTGGCAAACGGATTACCAGCTCATGCCAGTGCAGCCGCAGAGGTAGACGTTGAAGACAGTAATCTAGCTGAAGGAGCGGCAGGAGTAATCGCCTCGGCCGGGAATATATCCGCATGGGTGAATTCTGCAAAAGCCACAGCTGACAATGATGTTGCCTCGCAGACCAGCGCGGCAGTAGCAAATATATTTGCTGACAAGATTTTTAATGAACTTACCGCAGCTAAAAATGGTTGGGATGGAAATACCGACGGTACTATTTCTTCGTCAACAGGAGAGGGAGGATCAGATCAGGCTAGGGCTAGCGCGCAACAAATGGGCACCCTTACCCTTGAAGCAAAAGACCTTCCGGGCTCTGAAACAGTAACAGTTGCTGTAGGTGGTGATGGTAGTGCTAGTGGTAGTGTGTTAGGACTTGGCCTACCAAGCGTAGGTGAGAAATTAATAGCTGAGCTACTTTTAATTGGAGCCTTCTTAGGAATCCTAATGATGGGAGCTGGTTCATTAATTTTGGTAAGAAATCGAACATAGCCTAAATTAAATTTGTATTCAAAAAAGCCCCGTTTCATGAGCGGGGCTTTTTTTTTGACTTAAGGTTCAAGACCATGTTTGGGAATAGTATTTATTTCATCCTGATTACAATTCTGTTTACCAGCACCATCGCCATTTCTTGCGACACAGATTCAGCAAAGTTAAATACAGCGGTCACAAAAACACCCAGAGAGATCCTCAACCTAAGTGGTTTAGTAATGCAGGATGCGTCGTCATTTGAATTTGAGTTATCACACAAAAATGTACCTGGAACCCAAATAGGAGACCTAGTTTTTTCAAAAGCTACTGGTCTCATATCTAGCGATAATGCAATGTTAGTTGAGGGAAAATTCTTATTCGGTAATTTAACTCTTTCTGGAAAACTAGTTACGATCGATGACGACATATTTTTTCTAAACCCGCTGACACAAAAATGGGAACCCTCTGAAGGGTCCGTGACACTACTTTCCTTCTTCAATCCTGAAGAAGGGATAAAAAAAATACTATAAAGCATTATTTCTCCTTCAATTGAGTCCAATAGTAAAAAATATTGGAATATTAAAGGTTCTATGCCTGCTTCTTCTCTTTCAAGCCTAATCGGAGAAACCAGTAAGAACGATGTTGATATAACAATTTGGATTGATAAAACTACCAATTATCTAACTAGGGCAATTATTTACGGTAGATTAAATGAATATGATAGGCCAGAAACTAATAATGCAATCCAAAGAATAATAACTATCTCAAAAATTAATGAGGCGTTAGTTATAGAGCATCCATTAAAATAATATAGCCCTAAATTTATGCTGAAAATACCTCACAAAAATATTGCTCTCATTCCAGTGTTTGCCGGAATATTTTTTGCCGCAGACGATCAAACCGTCGTAGTCACGATACTCCCTCAGATAATGTCAGATTTGATGGTGGAAGTAACAGATCTAGACCGGGCCATGTGGACAGTTACTGGGTACTTATTAGGATATGTATCGGTGATGCCCGTTATGGGTAAAGTATCTGACATTTATGGACGAAAATTCATATACATAGCATCCATGTCAGTGTTTATACTGGGATCAATAGGGACAGCGCTTACTAATTCTCTGGGTTTTTTGGAACCGTATTCGTATCACGATAGTACCTCCATTAGAAATTCAGCTTCTTATATTTTAGAAATCAGTACATCGCTCAACTGGGTAATTGGTACCCGGTTCGTCCAGGCTATGGGAGCTGGAGCTTTGATACCAGTCACTATTGCCATTATTACAGACTCTTATTCTGGTAAAGAAAGATTTATCCCTATGGGTATGACCGGTGCATGTGCAGAAGCTGGAGCGGTAATAGGACCTCTATGGGGAGGAATAGTAACTCAATTTTTCTCATGGCAATGGGTATTTTGGCTAAATATTCCTATTGGACTTTTGGTAATAATTGGCATTGCCTTTCTAATCCCAAACAATAAACCTATAAAGCATGAAATGGATTATCTCGGTTCATTCATAATAGTTGCCGCGATTTGCCTCATAACATTAGGATGTGCTCAATCTGGAACCAACACACCACTTTTAGCAACATTTATTTTTTTTGGTTTCGTTTTATTACTGGGTTACTATCTCTTTTCAAAAACTCGTAATAATCCCGTATTACCAGTCGATATTTTCAAAAATCCTCAATTCCTAGCCGCTAATGTTCTGCACTTGTTTTATGGAGCCTCGTTGATAATTACTCTAGTTACGATTCCTTTAATGGTTAATACTGTGCTTTCAGGCACATCTCTCGAAGGAGGTCTAATCCTGTTAAGAATGACAATTGCAATCCCAATAGGGGCTATTGTTGGAGGGTGGTTAAGTAAAACTTTTGACCTTAGATTACCGGCCTGCGTCGGCCTCATACTTGGCGCCACATCTCTATTTTTCATGAGTCTTTGGACAGAATCCATTAATGACCCGACTATGTCGTTTCACTTATTGATGGCTGGATTTGGATTCGGATTGGTAATAGCACCCATAACGACTTCTGCCATGAACAATACCAATCCAGAGGATCAGGGAGCTGCAGCAGGAATGATAAGCGCTTCTAGGTTTCTTGGCATGACTCTAGGTATCGCGGCTCTAGCCGCATGGGGGTCTCAAAAGTTCCAAGATTTACTGATAGGAATCGATATAACTGTCAACGAATTAGAAAATGCCGGTGGTATTAACTCTGTATTTGAAAGCCAGCTGACTCAAGTAGGATTAACTTTATTTCATAATTTCTTTATCGTTGGCTCAATTCTCTGCCTAATAGGATTAATACCCTGCATCTTATTAGTGAAAAGAAACCGGCAGCTAATCGTTCCTTTTAAAAAAAATCAGGATTAGCACTTTCAAATTTGTTCTAATTAATTGGTAAACCGGCCTCCATCAACATTGACAGCCTGACCTGTAATATTTTTTGCAAGATCAGATACTAAAAAAGCCACCATGTTCCCAATATCTTCAGCAGTTTGTTCCCTTTGAAGTGGTATCAAGGATTTCACAGTATGATTAAAGAGTTGGCGGCCTTCTAACCCATCCACATCCACGCTACCACCAAATTCGGATCTTTTCCTGGAAATAGCCTCCCATATTGGTGTCCATATTAAACCGGGGCAGACCGCATTCACATTCACATTGTGTTGAGCCATTTTTAAAGCATGTGACTGGGTCCAACTCACCACTGCAGCTTTAGATGTACTGTAATGCGGTATATCTGGGCTTCCTTGCCTCGCTGATATAGAAGCAATGTTTA
>CAYPXS010000041.1:0-11309 GCA_964414725.1 uncultured Dehalococcoidia bacterium | reverse complement strand
ACGAGGTAGCCGCACCAGAAGCAATATGGAAAAGGTCCAACATGATAGGAAGAGACCCCGAGCATACCCAGAAAATTATTGATCATCACGCTACTCCTTCTCAAGTAGGCTCAATTTTTAAACAATCTGAAGTCAAACTGGGTGCTTACTACCATATTGTAGGAGGTCCTGGTGCAGAGGAAGAGGTATCAAAAGCCACGAAAGAAGTGTTCGAAGGCAATTTCCTAATACCAGAAGATCTGACCGTAATAGAAATCGGAGACGAAATAAAAATCTCCTAGATGTTTTTTGCAGATCTCGCCTTAAACTCGATCGATTACCTGTAGAGCTATTTTCTTTACCTCTTCTTTATCGTATCTTGCGAAGCTAAGAGCAGCTGTACGATGTGGGTCTCCACTGAAAAACCTTTCGTACAAAACTTGTCGTCCCCCATATGAACTCGTACTAATATCCCAAGCCATTCTAAAAAGTTTGGTTCGTTCTTTAGCACCCAAAGTGTCTGTAGATAAATAATTATCCAAGTAGGGACCTATATCGGATTCAAAGTCAGCGTGAGTTGGAACAGCTATTAAACTACTTGAACCGATGAGTTGCAAAATTTCTATCATCCTTGGATACGCGGATGTAAAGGAAGCTTTTGCGGCTGCCAAAGGAGCAGCCTCCGGTTCCATAACACCCCATTCATTCAATTTGGAATTGCTTATGGAAGCCTCAAGACAAGCCTTACTGATCTCATATATGGTTATCAATTCTGATGCAAGAGCCTGGATATATGGAGTTTCATCTGTATTCAGAGATTCAGTCATCAATGTGGCTAAACCAAGTATAAACTCTGCTTTTGCCATATTCTTTGTTACTATCTGCTGATTTATATGAGAACCAACTTTACTATGAGAAAAGACAGTATTCGCTGTTTCCACATCATTAAAAATAAAAATCTTTTCCCAAGGCACAAAAACGTTGTCAAAAACTACTATTGCGTCACCTTCATCAAATTTGGATGAAAGAGGATGGTCAAAAGAGGATTTACCAACATCTAAAGATTCCCTACAAATAAATTTTAACCCAGTTGTATCACAAGGTATTCCGAAGGCAAGAGCATATTTTGAGGCATCTTTGTCGGTAGGAACCACCGATGAGGGAAACACCAAAATCTCATCAGACAATGGTGCCAATGTAGCTAATATTCGGGCTCCTTCAACCACTATACCATCATCCTTTGCTTGCACTAAATGCAATCCAAGTTGATCACCTTTTGCATAGGATGGATATCTTTTATTTTTTCTTACATTTACCAAAGTATGGGTCAATGTCAAATCATTTTCCATCACGTATCGAAAATATTTTTCTATGTTTCTCCCATACGAACCAAAAAAATCAGCCGCAGCTGCGCAGGCCATTAAAATTACATTCATGTAATCGGGAGTTCGTGCCAAAACCCCCCCGCTAAACCTAGCCCAATGGAGCATCATTTTCCCTCTTTGAATTAAGTGCTCCTTTGAGGTAGGCGTTATAAAAGAAAGACCTTCTGATATATCGCTAAGATTTGAATTGAAGGTCATTTCTGATCCAACGTTGGGGTCATATTGCATGTCATACAAGGAAGCTATGGAGTGCGCAGACCGAGAAAATGCCACATGCTGAGTTACATCTGTGACTTTTTCTCCTTCTATCCACAGGTCTTTCGGATGGGCACGTAGTCCCTCTAGGTATAGACTCCCATTCTTAGCTGGCACTTAAACACCTACATTTCAGGTTAAGTTATCTAAGAAGATGACGTTATCTCTGCGTCCGTAAGTTTCTTCGCCTTTACGCCGTCTAAGGAATCTGGAAAATCACCAGCGAACAAATATCCTTCTTTTGGCCAAGAGGATTTAGGCATCTCGTAGAATATTTCAATCTCGTTTCCATCAGGGTCTTCAATATAGAACCCCAAGGATACTCCGTGGTCAGCTACGCTTTTAATTTCTATGCCTTCGGAAATACACTTTTGATGTATTTCTTTAACATCTTCTATCGATTCCATTTCCCATGCAAAATGAGCCAGCGAATGTGTGGCAGAATCCTCTATATCGTCAGATTTAATGAGAGCCAATTCATGGGATGCGTCATCCCTAGCGCTCATAAATATCATAGTTCCTGTCGGTCTTCGCGTAGTTACATGCAAACCCAACACGTTTGTATAGAAGTTTTCTGAAATGACTATATCATTTGCACGAAGTACAAGATGTCCTAGTTGTTTAACTTTCGCCATATTAGGCTACCTCCTATATGTGTATCCACAAGATAATCCCAAATATTTGATCCAAATTAGCCCTATAAGTCTAACCTGATAACCTAGCCTTCTCTGGGGAACCAATAGCAACCATGCTCATCAATACAATGAGCACAATGGGCAACCGAATGACCTGGAGAAACCTCTCTCATAACTAGTTCATTATCTTCGCAGGCTGGATCTGGAGTAGGGCAAAGAGGGTCATAACTGCAAGCCGAAGGCGGGTTCATTGGACTCGGAACTCCTCCTCTTAAAATTATCCTTTCCCTATCAGCCTCCATTAATGGGTCTGGTATAGGAACTGCTGACAACAAAGCTTTGGTGTAAGGATGAACGGGATTATTATAAAGTTCGTTCCGCTCAGCTATCTCCACAATGTGTCCCAAATACATTACAGCTATCCTGTCGCTAATATGTTTCACCACAGACAAATCATGTGCAATGAACAGATAGGTTAGCCCGAGATCTTCTTGAAGATCCTCAAGCAGGTTGATAATTTGAGCTTGAATCGATACATCTAAAGCAGACACTGGCTCATCACAAACTATAAAACTTGGATTCACCGCTAGTGCTCTTGCTATGCCTATTCTTTGTCTTTGACCTCCGCTGAACTCATGAGGATACCTGTCCGCCATGTATGGGCTTAGCCCGCAAGTAGTAAGCAACTCAGCAACTCTATCTTTATATTCACCTTTACTCTCAGTAAGTTTGTGAACTTTGAGAGGTTCTCCGACAATATCTCCACAAGTCATACGCGGGTTCAAAGAGCCATATGGGTCTTGAAATATAACCTGCATATCTCTTCTCATTTGCCGTAGTTCACCAGTTCCAAGGCTAGTAACATCGACACCATTGAAACGTACTTCTCCAGCGGTAGGTTTATACAACTGGAGTATGCATCTACCGGTAGTAGTCTTACCGCATCCACTCTCACCAACGAGGCCAAGCGCCTCACCTTTTTTAATGGTGAAAGTAACATCATCTACTGCTTTTACTTCGGCAACTTTCCTCTGAAATATAATTCCTTCATTAACCGGAAAGTACATCTTGAGGTTGTTGACTTCGACTAAATCTTCCCCTACCTGAGTGTTAGTTGCGTCACCTATTGATGTAACCATTTTATCTCCACAAAATACGATTAACTATTTTTAAAGTATTGACAATATATTCTACTGATCCCTCGGAAACCATTTGCACCCATATTCTTCTTCACAATGGGCGCAATATGCAACCCAATGATTGGGTTCATCTTCTCGTAAAACCGGCTCGAGGGTTAAGCATTCTTCTACTGGGGCCGGGCAATTGGATTGAAATCCACAGCCTGAAGGCCTGTTACCCAAGTTAGGAGGCATCCCTTCGATCGCTTCTAATCTTTCTCGTGTGTCATCATCTGCATCTAGACGGGGGACTGAATTAAGTAATCCTATCGTGTAAGGATGCATTGGATTTTTATATATCTCCACAGCACTAGATGTTTCCACAATCTTGCCGGCATACATAACAATAACCCGGTCCGCATATCTAGCAACAACTCCTAAATTGTGAGTTATTATGATTAAGGCGGTCCCTAAATCTCTAGACAAATCCTGCATTAATTCCAATATTTGCGCCTGAATTGTTACGTCTAATGCAGTCGTCGGTTCGTCAGCAATGATTAATTGAGGGTTGCAACTCAAAGCCATAGCTATCATGACCCTCTGCCGCATCCCACCACTAAATTGGTGCGGGTAATCGTCTAAACGAGTATCAGAGTCTGGAATACCTACCATAGTAAGCAACTCAGAGGCCCTTTCCTTAGCAGTGGATTTGTTCATATTCTGGTGTAACTCTAGGGTCTCAGTTATTTGGCGACCAACCGTAAGAACGGGGTTTAGAGAAGTCATTGGTTCTTGAAAAACCATCGAGATACTGTTACCCCTAATCCCTCTCATCTCTTTTTCGTCCATTTGGACAAGATCTTCACCGCCAAACAAAACTTCACCGTCGACAATGCGACCTGGTGGACTAGCCACCAAACGCATTATGGACATAGCACCCACGCTCTTTCCGCAACCACTTTCTCCTACAATTCCGACTACTTCACCTTCAGCCACCTCATATGAGATCCCATCTACTGCCTTAACAACACCATCTGCGGTGAAAAAATGCGTTTTTAAATTTTTTACTTCCAGCAACGGAGCCATACAGTCTTCCCCTTTGTTGCCTATTCATATATTTTTATCAAACGAGTAGATTAACTCCATTTGTGTAGCACATTCTAATGAACAGATCCAATACTAACAACTCAAAAACGTAATAATTATGATGAAATTATTAAACTAGGCGACCTTCAGCAAGCGCTTTTAGGTTTTGAACAATCATATCAACAGCATGATCAGTGCTCATTTCGCTTGTATTAATAGTGAAATGAAATAGATCAGGGCTGTCGGGATCATCCATTTCAAAAAATTTCTTGAAAAAATGTTTTCTTGCTTCGTCTCGTTGATTCATGGTTGAAATAGCAACATCTCTGCCAATAGATTCTCTCGTCATTAAGGTTCCCACTCTATCTTCAAACGAGGCAACAATTCCTACCCTTAACACGTTAGGCATTTCTTTTAAAATCACATGTCCACCTCTACCAACGAATACAACGTCACCGTCAGTAGCCATTTCCTTCATGGTGGATTCTATGGCTTCGATGTAGACTTCATCCTCGAGTTCATGGCCACGCGTTATTGTTGGTTGGGGCATATCCTCATATTCTTCCGTCAATAAAGCAGTTATACCGGGGCCAAAGTATGGATCACCTGCCGACCCAGTTACTGCTGAACGCTCAAGAAGTCGCTGCAATACTCGTATCCATCTCTCAGAGCGAGTAGGAAGTTTTTCTTCCCTTTGGTGTAATGCCTCAACAGTGGCACCTACTTCCTTAGCTATGTTTGATAAAAAGATCCGATCTACATAGTCAGCTTCCAATTTACCAGCCACTAATGGACCTATATCTCTCGCTCCTCCTCCAGACATCCCTCCCAAGGTTATCGCATACATTTGTCACCTCCACTGGAATAGATTAATTCACGGTCTAATTGATATGGAGTCAAAAGTAGGAAAATATCGGTACATCGAATGCTTACAGACATCAGCTTGTCTGTCAAATTTCTAAAAATCGACCAAATAAAATAATGCTTCATCTCGCAATATTTCGGCCGGACAAATTTCCTTCAGAACTATCACAGAGTTAATCCCAACTACCTCCGCTCCCATTTTTTCTACGAGCAGCCTTGAAGCCTGTAAGGTACCGCCAGTTGCGATCAAGTCATCAACCAATACAACCTTCTGCTGAGGTTTCAGAGCATCTGAATGGATTTGAAGAGTATCTGAACCATATTCCAGTTCATACTCAATTTCTTCAATAGCAAACGGTAATTTACCAGGCTTACGAATCGGCACAAACGGCAAATTCATCTCGTAGGCCAATGCCGATCCAAAAATAAAACCCCTAGATTCTATGCCCACGATAAGGTCGGGAGAAATGGCTCTTGATCTCTCTGAGAATGCATCGACGCAGTATCGAAAAGATTCTTGGTTAAGTAATAATGGTGTAATGTCCCTAAAAATTATCCCAGGTTCAGGAAAGTTTGGAACGCTTCTTATGTGGCGTTTTAAATCCATTGCCAGCCCAACAAATTCATAATTGTAGTAATAAGTTGTAAACCAATCTCGTTATTAAGAAATTTTATATGGTTACAGAGGAAAGAGAAACCGCGATACCAAAAGCATCTGAATTAGAATATTTAGATATCTACATAAAATCTAATGTGGCCATCATTGAAATCCCAAAAAGGGGAAGTCCTCTGTTTGTTATAAGGACTGATTAACCTTAGTCAGACTACTCTGGTTCAAATGACTTTTTATAACAAGCCAGATACACTCGAGTCAACATAACTAAATCAAAATATCTATGGCGGAAAGAAGAGTCCCACAGGACGAAAATGGAATTAACAAGAACTACCAGTATCAATCCCATGACATCCTTAAACATCGATGCGTAATTTTCCAAATATTCAATAACTAGGGAGGTAAAAATGATTGGAGTCCTAACTCACCATTGGGCTGAGCAAGGTAAATTTGAAACGGCTAGAAATCTCTTGGACGGAAACGGTGAGGCTCAAAGCAAAGCATCTGGATTTATCAACCGAACCACATTGCTATCCAAAACAGACCCTACCCAAATCAGTTCCCTAGTCATTTGGGAAAGCGACAGCATTTACGACGAATGGAAGAAAAGCCCGGAAAGGGCAAATGCAATGGAAAACGCCGACTCTATGTGGAGTAAACCTCCCATTTCTGAAAGGTTTGATATCCCCTAACTTAAGCAAGCAAAGGATAATCACTCTTCATATGAGCTGAATACAACACATGCATTTTGACCACCAAAGCCAAAATTGTTGGAAAGTACTGTATTGACCTCAGTTTTTCTTGCCAGATTTGGAACATAATCCAGGTCACATTCAGGATCAGGACTTTCATAATTGATTGTAGGGGGAATTAGGTCTGACTCTATTGTTTTTATAGAAGCTACAGCCTCAATTGCTCCTGCTCCACCCAAAGCGTGTCCTATCATTGATTTATTAGAGCTGATAGGAATGCTATAAGCAAGATCCCCGAAAGCAAGTTTGATGGCCTTTGTTTCAGATGCATCATTAAGGGGGGTCGAAGTGCCATGTGCATTTATATAGTCAATGTCGCCAAGCTGCTTATTGGCATTTTCTATTGCCCATTTTATGGCCCTTGCCGCCCCTTCCCCATTTTCATCAGGCTGCACAGCATGAAACGCGTCTGAAGACACCGCATAGCCAACAACTTCTGCCTTTATTTCTGCTCCCCGGGCGACTGCATGATCTAATGTTTCCATTATCAATACACCTGATCCTTCAGCTGGAACAAATCCATCTCGATTTGAATCAAAAGGTCTACTAGCATTTTCAGGTGATCCGTCGTATCTACTCAAAGCCCGAATAACATGAAATCCTCCTAAGCCAATCCTGCTGATTCCTGCCTCACACCCACCAGCTACTATCACATCTGCAGCACCTCTCCTGATGGCTTCATAAGCTTCTCCTACTGCCTGATTACCAGCGGCGCATGCCGTGATTACGGTAGAAGAATAACCTTTCAAACCAAATACCCTACTAACCTGAGCAGCTGCCATGTTAGGAAGTATCATTGGAATAAAGAAAGGACTTACCTTCATACCACCCTTCTCAAATAGTATTTTGGCGTTGTCTTCCGTGGTGGGAAATCCTCCATTACCGTTTCCCATCACAACTCCGATCCTCTCATTATTGAGTGACACATCAATACCAGAGTCTTCAATTGCCGTAGCCGCAGCAGCCACGGCAAACTGGGCAAACCTGGCCATTCTTCGGGTCTCTTTTGGATTAGCATATTGGCCAGCATCAAAGCCAGTGACTTCTCCAGCTATATCACCTGGGAATCCATCCGTATCGCATTGAGTGATCTTACCTATCCCTGAACGACCGCTGGACAATCCATCCCAAAATTCATCCACAGTTTCTCCCAAAGGAGACATCACACCTAGGCCAGTAATTACTACCCTTGTACCTTCTTTAGCCATTATTTTTTAAACCCTCTAGTTTCCATTTATCCTTACAACTTTTTTTATACCTAATACTTTAAGGTAACTCAGGATATATCTCAGGTGCAATCTGCTTCAACACCTCTGATACTTCCGCGACGACCGACAAAGAGCCAGTCGCCAATATCAAATCTCTATCTGAATATTCCTTTAAGGCATATTCTAATCCCTCTCCAACTGTTTTAAATCCCTGCGTCGTCTCTATATTAGAGCTACTTGAAGCTATATTTATGATTTTACTGTCAATTGCCTTCGGGTGCCGCGATGACACGGGAATTAGAATTACATCGAGTGATTTTAGCGGTTCAAGCATTCTGTCTACATCATGACCACCTATCGCCCCAAAAATTACAATCACTTTAGGGTTTTTAAAAGTAGTACTAAGTGTATTCACCAATATTTGCATTGAATATGGATTGTGAGCACCATCTACAATCACAACTTGATTTGAAGATCTCAATACTTCAAACCTACCTGGCCAACATACATTTGATAATCCTAACTCAACAGAATCTTGGTTGATCGGATAGCCCAATTCTTGAAGAGTCTCAATAGCGCATATCGCTGTAATAGCATTTTCTGTTTGATGAATCCCTAGTAAAGGCAGTGTAAATTCATAATTTCTTTGACTAGAAACAACCTCTATGGATTGCCCAGACAGATCTTGATTTTTAACAACAACCTTGTACCCTTCAGTGACTTTTTTGATAGGAGCATTAAGTTTATTTGCAGCTTCTACGATAACTTCCATTGGCTCAATTTGTTGAGGTGAAACAATTACGGGTATTCTGTCTTTTATTATTCCTGCTTTTTCCCCAGCAATTTTTGCCAAGGTATCACCTAATATATTGGTATGATCAAGACTTATAGAGGTAATAACTGAAATGATAGGTGAAACTATATTGGTAGCATCTAATCTACCTCCAAGACCGGTTTCCACCACCTGAAAATCAACTTTACACTGACTGAAATGATAGAAAGCAGCGGACACCATGAATTCAAACCAGGTGATCTCACCAAATTGGCCATTTTCTCCAACCTCCAACACTGAAGGCCATATCCGTTGGACCAGATCGGCAAAATCTCGTTTCGATATAGGATTGAATCCAATTCGAATCCTTTCAGTCAATGTATGTAGATGTGGAGAAGTTATCAAGCCCACTTTATATCCCGAAAACCCCAACACTGAAGTGATCATTGCCGAGGTGGTACCTTTCCCTTTGGTACCAGCTATATGAATCGATGGAATATTTGATTGCGGGTTGCCTAGGGCCTCACATAGTAGGCGCATCCTATCTAAGTGGAAAATCGAATGGTTTGGGCTGTGTTTACTTCTTTCAAAGTCAGCAAGACTTAAGGTGAGTGCAACTGCATCTCGATAGGCAGAAGTATCCAAAATAATTTAAAACTGAGTTTGAACTGGTAGGGATCCTACTGCTGTAGATGGCTGTATCGAATTTATATTAGCTGTTTCTCTATTAAGCAGGTTTGACCTCCTAGGAACAAACCCAGTTCCACGAGAATTACCTCTACCTGACGCTTCTCGCATCTTAAAGGAATCAGTGTCTGCTATTAAGGAATTAATCCTTTCAACAAGAGCCTTGATTTTCTCCAAGGTATCTTCTGTAAAATTACCTTTGAAATTATCGAAATTTTCCAGAAGATAGGCAGCTGGAACATATCGATCAAAGACACCCCCAGCTAATCCTGTTCTGCTAAAATAGGTTTTTAATCTCTCCACAATTCTTGGATTACTATCAGTAATAGTCCTCATCGTTAGAGGTTCTTCCAACTGTGTTGCATATGATAGATTAACTAATTCTAAATAAACCTTCGGATCAAATAAATCTTCTATATCCGCATCCCTTACCCGAGTAACCTGAACCCACTTTACTGGGTTCTCACCTTCCATTTCATTTTTCTTGTTTATCGCATCTATCTTTTCTCTGTTTGTCGGAGTCAAATCCATCATCACCGCCACGCTAACATAATTTTCCCCTAGCAGTGTGATGAAAGTGGATAGATTGTCTGTACTACCAACAGGAATAATTACCCACCTTGGATCTATCCTCGCCCCGGATATTTCTGTCACCATGTCCCCAAGGACTTGAAGGTATATAAGATCTGATGGCGAGTTAACCATCAAACAATGCGGAGCAAGAAAAAGTGTCTGGGCCATCTGGTAACCCAAAGCCATTTGCAGTGGAAACACCGTTTCCCTGTCATTATGTACAGCATCGTCGCTTATTACAGTGCCAACGCCATCCATATCCTGTACTAATCTAATTCTATGCAGTTTATCTAGATCAATCATAAATGGTGAATGAGTGGAATACAGTACCTGACACCTTGGTGAAAGCCTCTCATCCATAAACCTTAAAAAATCTTTTTGGGCCATAGCATGAAGAGCAGTCCCAGGCTCATCAAGAAGGATTATCAGATCCCCACTTTCTGTTTCTTCTAGGTGAGAAAAATACGATAAAAATGAGAAAAACCAAACAAATCCCTTTGATCTCTCATCAAACGACACAGTGACTCTATGCCTGGCATTTTCAATTCGTACATGCAAAATTTTTCCCTCATTGAGGGGAGCAGGATCCCTTGGATCTGCTTGAGATACATCAAATTCAACTTTTAACTGACGATTTTGTTGCCAATATTCAAAAATTTCATCTGTGATCGTTATCGAAGCGGATTCAAGTTCTACTTTAATGTCTTCATATCCAAGGTCTTTTTCCAAATCTTCCAAGGAAACCCCAGATAGAGTTAATAAAGATAAAAAGGTCCTATCCGCGTCATCTAAAGGACCTCCGTTTTCAGACCTTTCTCTAAGTTCATTTATGGATATCTTTCCCCGCATAAGACTGTAATTGTCAAAATAGACAAATTTAGGCAGCCATCTCTCTAAAAATTGCTGTGCAATTTTTTCAGAAACACTACCATTGGATTCAATATTTTGATTTTGAACCGGATTTTGAAACGAGGTTGGGGCAGAAGTTAATGGTTCCGTAAAAGTATTTCCGGTGGACGAAGATGAAACCGACTCAGATATATCAATTTTCCAAGCACGTTCATTTTTATAATTCTTAGTGACAATAACTTTGTTTGAGGCTAAAACTCCGTTGCCAAAGTTAGACTCAATTTCAGATAATTCTTCAGGAGTTAATTCAAATTCCGCCTGTGCCACCTCACACGGATTCTGTTCATGAATTTTCTTGTATTTTATATACCCTTTGCGAGGATAATCTCTGATCGTGAATGCATCTTCTTCACCAGAAATTGAATTAATTTTCCTTATAGCTTGTAGAAATGCAGTTTTACCAGATTCGTTTTTACCAACCAAGGCAGTAACATCATCAATTTTTACCCATGATGAATCATCAATACTTCTAT
>CAYPXS010000040.1:0-11353 GCA_964414725.1 uncultured Dehalococcoidia bacterium | reverse complement strand
CTAATACAAGGAATCAAATCATGGAGCGAATATTTGCTCTTTTCATCCGAGCGGGTTTAGCCGCCATATTTGGATTTATGTTTGGGACAATGTTTATGATCGGCACCTTCTGGGTCATACCACCAATCATTATTCCACCTATGTGGGTTCTATCACTGTCTGTTGGTTTTGGCTGTGGACTGGCTGCCTTCGTTTGTTTCATTAAGCCCGAGGCAAAAATAAGCATCAACGTACTCACATTTGTTATAGCCTCCTTAAGCGGCATATTTGGAGGTTACCTTGGTTCTATATTGGCGGACCCTGAAGGAGTCCGAAATGTTAGATTGGTAGCCACTTCAATCACCTCACCGGATGTCGCGCCTTTTGTTTACATGGGTACCTTTCTATCCACAGTTTTCACATCAGCTTGGTATGCATATAGACTCTGGTGGTACAACGAAGATTAAAAATCTAAACAAATTCGATTGTTTTCCCATTCTAATTTGGAACACTGAGCTAAAATTTTCTTAATTCATTAACCTTAAGGAGCTCTTCGGGATGCCGACTACCAACTTAGATTCAGTTAGCGCACTAACATTCGATATTTTTGGAACTGTCCTTGATTTAGCAGGAAGTTTGATACCTCCCCTGGATCTTTTGTTGAAAAATTGTAAGGCCTCAACGTCCTTGACCGGGGAGAGGGTATGGTCTCAATGGAGGTTAAGACAAAGAATAGAGCAGTACCAAGATAATATGTTGATGTTGGGACATAGCGGTTATTTAGCTGTCAAACGGAAAGCCTTAATTTACACATTGCGAAGCCTAAAAGTTGAATTTAGCTACAACCAAATAGACGAATTTATGGAAGCCTATCAAATATTGAATCCTTTTGAAGATGCGATAGATGGACTAAAAAGACTGTCTACCAAATACAAGCTAGTTATGCTTTCCAACGGCGAACAACATTATCTCGAACATCTCGCTAAGAACAGAATCGGTATAGATTTCGATCAGATTCTCTCTGCAGAGACGGTCAGTCAATTTAAACCACATCCTTCGGTATATAGGTTTGCTGCTAGAAAGTTATCTTTAGAACCTCAACAGATAATGATGGTTGCAGCACATTCTTTCGACATTTTAGGAGCACGGCATAGCGGCCTTCGAGGTGCCTATATTAACCGGTACGATTTGCCCTATGACGAATCGGATTATGTTCCCGACATCACAACAGGGAACTTTTACGAACTTTGCGACATACTAGAAGTTTAGTAAAGGAAAAGGTACATGAATACAGAATATGACAAGGTTAGAATCGGCATGGCTATGTCAGGTTGGCCGTTCCCAGGAAACGACCCTACTCAGCTGGGAGATTATGTCACAGAAATGGAGAAATTAGACATAGATTCGCTCTGGTTCACTGACCGAATAGTGTCAGAATCATTCACATTAGAACCTGTAGTAGCAATGTCTTACGTGGCCGCAATAACAGAGAAATTAAAATTCGGTACCAGTGTAATTGCATTGCCGTTAAGGAACCCAACCGTATTAGCAAAAGAGATTGCCACTTTAGATTTTATATCCAACGGTAGATCGTTACCCGCCGTAGGTTTAGGACCTGAAACAGAAAATGATTATGAAGCATGTGGTTCAGATAAAAAGTCGCGTGTCGGGAGGACAGAAGAGGCCGTTGAAATTATGCGGCTCCTTTGGTCAAGTAACAATGTCACATACAAGGGAGATCACTTTACTCTCAACAATGTTTCTATTGAACCAAAGCCGGTTCAAAAAGAATTACCACCAATTTGGTTTGGCGGTAGAAGTGAACCTGCTATTAATAGAACGGCAAGAATAGGTGATGGCTGGCTAGTTTCGTATGCGACTGCTGAGGAAATATCGACAAGCATCCCCAAAATTAAAGAGCGGGCGATTACATATGGAAATCACATTGAAGATGACCACTATGGGGCATTGATAAGCTTCTGTTTTGCAGATACCCGTAAGGAAGGCGAAGATCTGGCCAAAAAATACAATATCGTCCGAAGGGAAGATGTTGACATAAAAGATGTGGCCGCCTTTGGGCCGCCGGATATTCTCATCAATCTTTTGGACGATTATATCAAAGCTGGAGCAACCAAATTTACCTTAAGGTCAGCCTGTCCTCCCGAAATGACATTTGAACAAATGAGCTTGCTTGGGAAGCACATCGTACCTCGTTACCACAGTGGCTGAGATTTCCTTTCCATTAATTCACACCCGGTTTGGTTGGTGCCTGCCAATTATCTTTCTATGGTTACTTTTGGCATGTTTAACGAGCTGTAATCGTGAAAATATATACTTGGTCTACGATGATGGAAAGCGCCTTTACATATCAGAAGTAGATAATCCAAATCCTACGCTTCTTTTGCCAAATATTTATGGAATAAGTCCTGATGCTTCTCCAAATGGTCAGCTTCTCAGTTTTATATCAGATGGCTCATCTGATCGACTGATAGGAACCTGGAATATTCATTCTAATCTCGAATGGCATAAATATCCTGAATTTGGACAATTTATCTTTAACCCAACTCCCTTAAATAGGTCGACACACCTGTTTTCCGCTCTACGATCCGGCCATTTAGATATATATTCCTCAGGCCAGAAAAATAACATTACGAATTTCAGATCCATGGATTTCCAGCCCTCGGTATCTCCAAACGGCTATCGATTAGCGTTTACAAGCGACAGAATTAGTAATACCGACATATATACAAATGAGAGACCCTTAAGTGACAGACAGGCTATAGAAAACATCCAGGAATGGAATATTACTGAAAGAGGAATAATTTATAACACCTACAGAGATCACAACATAGATATCTTCACCTCCAATATAGACGGCACCAATCCCCTCAGATTAACTTTCGCAAGAGCCTTGGACCATCAACCTGATTGGTCTCACGATGGTGAATGGATCGTGTTCAGTTCCTTACGACACAGCAATTCTGAAATATTCATAATAAGAAAGGACGGGAATAAACTCAAAAGATTGACCAATAATCAATACAATGACGAGGATCCCTCTTGGTCTCCCGATGGTAACTTAATAGCGTTTATATCAGATCGCTCAGGTTCAAAAAATATTTATACTATGAAGCCAGATGGAACAAAGCAAATTCCGATCTCAGACACTTTGTCGGATCTCCATTCGCCAACTTGGATTAAATGCAACCCTGGAATCTTTGGAAAGGTGAGTAAGACATGCCCATGAATTCGACTAAGGTAGGAAATTTCAATATCTATTCATTATCAGATGGTTATATGATCTTCCAGCGAGACATGTTTTTCCCAGAATTAACTACGGAAGCATGGAAGTCATATCCATCTTATTCTATTCCTGAGTTTGAAATGAATATTGGCTCTTTTGTAATTGCGGGTGGCGACAAAACCATATTAGTAGACACTGGACTAGGAAAATTGGACCACCACATTGAACAACCTGTCCGGGAAACGCTATTGTCAGAATTAGAGACTTTTAAACTGAGCCCGGACGATATAGATATTGTTTTTTTGACCCATCTACACTTAGATCACGTGGGTACAAATATGACTAAAGAAAACGGAGTCTGGAAGAAAACATTTCCTAATGCCAACTACATGGTCGGTAAGGCAGACTGGGAAATGTTTAATCGGATGGTAGATAAGCCAGGATTCCAATATATCAAGGAACAGGTGCAACCTCTGTTAGCAACAGGAAGTTTAGTCTTGTTTGAGAGAAAAATCTCTTTGATTAAAGGGGTTACAACAATCCCAACACCGGGTCATACGCCAGGACACACGAGCCTACTTATAGAGTCTGAAGGAGAAATGGCTGTGGTCATTGGAGACGCCGCACACATACCTCCACAGATAGAACAACCTTGGTGGAGCCCAAGTCCAGATCAAGATAAGAAGCTATCTGCCAAAACTCGTTCATCTTTGATGGATTTCATAGAAAAAGAAAACGCTCTAATTGCATCGGGACATTTTCCCAAACCAGGATTTGGGAAAATTATAAAAATAGATTCTAGAAGGTCCTACAAACCTATAACCTAGAAGTTACAGGGCCGATTTAACCGTACACGGAGGGGGGATAGTTTGCTGTTCTTTGTTTTTGAAGGGCGATTCGGTCACTCTCCAAAACTGCCAGTACTAGATCTCGGATGTTCTTTACCTTTACGGGCAATTTTCCTAAATCTCTATTGTGACCACACATTACACAAAAAAGCCTTACACCAAACATATCTTCGTCATTAGTTAGGGTGCCAGTACCACACCTAGGACACGAACCAGTAAGAATTATTGTACTAATCATATTCTTCTAAACTATCTCTCAATTTTTACTGTATTAGCTGATTGTTTGGTAAGGAATCCACTTCTAACAATACACGAATTTTGTTTGAAAAGCTGTTTTAATTTGAGTCAGTTTCGTCGGAAATTATCTGCAGTCTTTTCACTAAATAATCTCTTCTATCCCTATACATTTGGTTATCCAAATCATTTTCGTTACGCAGGTTGTCTAACTCAGTTATTTGGTCAGAAATAACTTGAGCTTCACTAGAACCTACAAGCCAAGATGCTCTGCGATTTCGCAACCGCACGGTACTAAAAATACCTAAAGTTCCAATGGCAAACAATGCCACCAGCAATCCAACAGGACCAGTATATTCATAACGCATTTGTCCGAATTGATTAGCCATCCGATCCATAAATTTTGGTGTTGGTAGGTCGGTCAACAATATTGATGTTTCGGTCCCTTTTTCCACATTTTTTGATTCTAAAATCGTGTAAATTTTTTCACCGATCGTATCTTGGCTCACCATTTCAAAATCAGTATTTATATTGACCATGCCTTGTGGAAATAAAATACTGGCACTCTTAGCGCCATACCTCCAAGTTTTGAGTATCTCGAATTGAGAGCCAGTGTATGGAATATCATAGCTATACATTATTTCATGGTCTCCAGGTGGGAGAGAGGCAATAAGGGCAAATCCTTTATCCACCTGTATATACTCAGCAGCTGGAATTAAAGTATCAAATACAAAATTTGTCGCTCCCCCAGGTATGCCAAATCTTATTAAGTCCATTGGGCCTGAACCTTGCACGTAGGTTAATTTCGAACGATTGGAAACTGTTGCTAATTCCAAGATAGAAATTTTTCGATCCAGACTATCAATGCCCGTGATAGAGAAAGATCCTTTTGATAAAAAAATAATATCGTCATCACTGGATGTGTCGTAGACAGATAGAGAGGTGAATTTAGCAGCTCCTAACTCAATAGTTATATCGCTTACATACACGGTACCCTTATATATGGTGGACAAACCGTACAAATTGTCCGGACTATACAACACAGATTCGAATTGAAAACTACTACTAGCATCGGTAAAAGTATGTTGGGTTTCTCGAGGATTATCTAGAGAGCTAACATGCAGTGCCACAGAGATCATTTCTCCGGCACCAACCCCCTGGGTGGCATTTACTATTTCACCTTTTATATCTATTTCAATTTCTTCAGCAAACGAAGTACCCGTTTGAAGAAAAAAAACAAGAGCAAAGCTAATTACGGCTAAGATTCGTATTATCAATCCGAATCATCCTTTTCAGAACCACTTTCAGAGAAAGAATTAGGCGACACGATCTCTGATGATTTTGAAATTTGCTCAATTAGAGATTTTTCATCTTCTACGGAAATTTCCAACGCTTTAAGAACCATTGCCGCTTCAGCCATGTGTACTTGTTTCAACCACAGGTAATCCGATTCATCAACATTACCAACTGACATCTCCAGTTCAGCATGTCTGATGCCTTCCAAAGCCGATTCCCATCTTCGCTCTAAATCCGCATGAAGAGAAGATTCATCATCAGGAATCGGTGTAGTAGAAGCAATCTTTTTTATTATTGGATAACCGATCAAAATTGCTGGGATCACACTTATAATAATTGCAGCTAATACAAGCATTTATTTTGCCATTCCCAATGGATTTTGATCCAAGCCCATCGAAGGTAACCTTACTCTTTTCCTCTGCTTCCTACTATTTGGTGATAGAGAAACCAGTGTTCCCAGTACCAACACAGGCCCCGATGCCCACATCCATAAAACCAAAGGGTTTATTAATACCCTAAATACTGCCTCGCCATCCTCCATAAATTCTGAAGGAACGAGATAAAAATCTTCAACAAACGTACTATGAATCGCTCCTCTTGTGGCTGCTATTTGAAATTCAGGATAAACAGCTCGATAAGGGTACATATAACCAATATATTTATCCCCAGACCAAACTTCAAATTTGGCTGTTTCCTCCAATCTGTCTGGATATGATTTTTCTGACACTTCAAGGTATGTGAAAGTATATTTGCCCAAAATTTCAGAGTCTCCAGGTTTCATAACAACGTCCTTTTGAACATCATAAAAAGAGGAAGCCGTTATGCCTATCGCGAGCATGACTATACTTAAATGGACTATATAACCTCCATATCTTGGGCGATTGGCGCCTAACAAAGAGAGGAAAGCAAATCCCCAATTTTCCCCATGCGAGTGCCTTGATTTAGTTCCTCTTATTAATTCCTGAAGCACCGTAGTAATGGGTACACTACACACCACAAACGAAATAAGAACCCAATATTGATTTATACCGCCTATCAAACTCAATACAAGCACCACACAAGCAACTATAAAAGGCGCCCGCAGCATTCTGTTTATTGAACCCCATCGAGCTTTTCTCCACGGCAGGACAGGGCCAATACCCATCAAAAGAACCAATAAAATCATCAAAGGCCCGTTCACTTTGTTAAAAAATGGTTGACCGATCGTCATAGTTGTATCGTCTACTGCCTCAGAAAATATAGGAAATATTGTGCCCCAAAGAGTGACAAAGGCAATGAGTAGAAAAAGCACGTTTTGAGTTAAAAAAGCAGATTCTCTAGAGATTATTGAATCCAATCCCGAACGGCTTTTCAAAGTGTCATATCTATATATGAAAATGGACAAAGATATAAACAAAGTGACTGCCATTACCGCAAGAAATATCCATCCCATCGTAGATTCAGCAAACGAATGTACTGACGGTACCGGTCCGCCCCGGTTGATAAACATTCCCATCTGAGCCATGGCAAAGCTCACAATAATCAACACCATATTCCACATCCGAAACATTCCACGTCTTTTTTGAACCATTATTGAATGTACAAAAGCTGTCATCCCCAGCCAAGGCATCAAGGCTGAATTTTCAACGGGATCCCAAGCCCAATATCCACCCCAACCTAATATTGTATAAGCCCACCACGCACCTAGTAATAATCCTGTCGTCAGCAACAGCCACGAAAGCATTCCCCAAAGCCTGCCTTGGTCAACCCATTCATCGCGGCCCCCTCTCCCCGCCAATAAAGCCCCTATCGCGATAGAAAATGGCAACGCCACTGAAATGAGACCGAGCATTTGAAATGGCGGATGTATAAACATTCCAAAATGAACCAACAGGGGATTCATTCCTTGCCCATCTTCAAGAGCAATTTGATGGCGATCCAGAGGGTTAGCCAAAAACAAAATGACTGCCAAAAAGAACAACAAAACCATACTCATTACACCTAAAGCATAAGGAGATGTATATGGCAACTTGCTGTTTACAATTCTTATTGCAATGCCTGCCATGATTGAGAACGCGACTGATATGTATAAAAGAGAACCTGCATTCCCTGAATAAAAAGCAACCCATGCATAAGCTTTAGGCATTGCGAGATTGCTATTTTCAGCAACATATTTAACCGAAAAATCATTGGTAACGAAAGCATATATTAAGGATGCAGTGGCCAATAAAAGCAACGGACATATAGAATAAAATCCCCACCGTGCACTTGCTGCAAGATCCCTACCGTTCAGCATACCTCCAGCAAATCCTACGACGGTCGAATATGCCGCAATCATAAAGGAAAGAATAAGCGCAATTTGTCCAAGTTCTACCATCTAAGAAACACCATTTTCAGGAAATTTAAGCTCATAATCATTCATTAGATATTCGATCTATCACAGAAAAATATTTTTCTTTCTCCTTTTCTGAAATAGATTCTTCAGTCAACCCATATGTATTGTGTAAGCCAGCAGCATTCTGTCTTCTTCTCATCATATTTATAGCTACTATCACAACAATAATTGCGAACCCCAAAGCAACAGGAGGGATAAGCCAAGCATATATACTTATTCCTGATGTAGCTGGTTCCAGTAATATGACAGGGCCGTACCTACCAACAAAATAATCTTTTATTTCCTCCTCAGATTTACCATTTTCTACAAAATCTTTCACAATTGTTCTCATGTTCATAGCTATTTCATTTTGTGATTGATCTATAGATTCACCGGGGCAAACTGGGCACATGAGAACTGCATTCAGGCTATTTATTGTTTTTTCTTCGTCCGAAATAAGGTCTGTATTTGAAGCGAAGCAAGCAGCATTAAGAAATAAAACCTGCAGACTCAGAAGGCCTATCATTTTTAAAAGCATGTTTTTTTTCAATAGATGGTAATTCCCTAATAAAGCTTTCACTCAATTATCACTCAATATAGATTGGAGCAATAGTCCTTGAAAACAGTCAGACCAAGCATTATTTATTTTTGCACCAAAATATCTAATCTGGCTTATCAGCTAAAACAATACCCACACTCTGAAGCTCTCCATTTCTATAAAACCGAACCTCAACCTTGGATCCCGGGGGGTTATTCAAAAGAAACTTTGAAAGATCCCCGGCATTCTCTATAGAAACCTTATTCAACATAACAATCACATCCTCAGTTCGAAGTCCTGATTTTTCAGCAGGGAAGCCGGTGACCACACCTGCGATAATAACTCCATCTGCCACTGGTAAATTTATTTGTTCTCTTATTGAATCAGTCACATTAAATGGGGTAATGCCCAAAAATCCTCGTAGCACATTCCCTGAGGCGAGAATTTGGTCAACAACAACATGAGCATCGTCAATATTTATAGCAAATCCGATGCCATTGCTATCATCAATGATCGCCGTATTAATACCTATTACTTCTCCCTTACTGTTGGCGAGAGGCCCACCACTATTGCCAGGGTTAATAGAAGCATCCGTTTGTATAAGATCGACCATCGCCTTTTGGGCATCCGTTTGTATCGTTCGCTCCAGAGCACTAACTACCCCCTTGCTTACAGTAGGTCCCCCTTTTAAGCCAAGTGCATGCCCAACAGCAATAACATCCTCACCAACCTCTAAATCGGCAGATCTCCCAAATTTTGCTGGGGTTAATTTAGCCGCAGATATTTTAATAACGGCCAAATCCGTGATATTGTCGCTTCCGACTAGGGTTGCAGGATATGAACGACCATCATTTAAGGTAACCGTCACAAGATCTGCACCTTCCACCACATGATTATTGGTGAGTATATTTCCTACTTTATCAATTATTATCCCAGACCCTACGCCAGTTTGTGGAACAATTCGATTGTACAAACTAATGGCGACTGTGTCGGTTGATATTTGAACCACCGAAGGACCTAATGCACGAACAGCTTCAACGGTAGTCATGTTGTCCCCAGCCTGAGAAACCGATATTAAATCCACAACAGGTACTGATGGGGTTTCAGCATCAATGATCGCTGGTGGCTGGTCAGTAGCTGCAATCTCTGTAGGCGTTGATGTACTGGCGGCAACAGGTAAGGTCAGAGATTTGTTCTCTATTTTTTCCTGTTGAACAGATTTTTCCTGTGCATCAATGCTCGGGTCGGAGTTTCCCGCTATGTTCAATTGACCGGTGCTGCTCTTTGTCCCGCAGGCAGCAACAATCAATAACACTATTAATAACAAAGGAATAGTCTTGTTCATATTTGGTTTTACCTTTCCCTTGGATTAAGGGCTCTACTTGACGGTTTTCTCCACTGTAAGTGCTTAGTTCTCTCCATAAACTCCTGGTGGATCGTTGATGACGAAGCTATTACTCCATCAGAGTAAAGTTCAGCTCGGTTTCCTTGCCTATCTGTCATCAGGCCGCCTGCTTCCTCCATCAATATCATTCCCGCTGCTTGATCATAAGGTTGAAGACGATGGTGGACGAAAATATCCATTCTTCCAGCTGCTACATAAGAAATCGATAAAGCGGATGAACCAATCATTCTTGCGGTCTTTAAGGATGGCCAAATTTTTCTCAACATTTGCAAAGTATCTGTCGTCCCCGAAGCAGGTCCGTAAGCTGGGTCTGTGACCAAAATTACATCCTCAAACTTTGAGCTATCGCTAACTTGTATCTTTTCGTCGTTGAGGAAAGCACCTTTTCCTCGTGCAGCGTGAAACATCTCATTATTGGTTGGGTCAAAATTAACTCCTGCTACAACCTCCCCGTCTTTTGCAATTGCAATTACGGTTGAGAAGCAAGGAATTCCCCAAGCATAGTTTTGAGTCCCATCTATAGGATCAATAATCCATGTCCATCCTTTTGTCGGATCATCTCCTTTCTCTTCTTCTCCAAAAATGCCATGCTCCGGAAAATTAGCTTCAATAGCAGATCTGATATGAGCCTCACATTCTCGATCTACATTGGTGACAATATCATTCTGTCCTTGATCGGATATCTCTTTGGCTTTCGGCCACCAATCAAGTAATATTTCGCCGGCAGACAGAGATATTTCTCTAGCTAATTGCCACACATCTTTACCAGATTCGGTCTCAGGCAATTGATATTTCATTTTCGTCCTTCGTTTCAATTTTATCCTCTTTAAAGAATATCTCACTATCTTAAAAATATCCTAAGATTTCAAAGAGGCTTTCTCTCATAATTGTGGTTGACACCGAATATAAACGTTACTTAGAATAGAATGATTAATTGATACTAAGTCTCATTTAATAGAGACAAATGGAAGGAAATTTATATGTTTACTGCGTCAATGTCGCAAAATAAGAGATCCACCGGGCTTTTAATAGCTACTATTTTCATGCTTTTAGGGTCTCTCTCCCTAAGTGTGGCATGCTCAGCCGACGAGGCGGCAGCTCCTGCGGCAGCTCCTGCACAGCCAGCACCAACAGTTGCCTTGGAGGAAAAAACGGACAAGCAAATAGCTTTTCCTGTATTCGCGTCAACCAGCATAGTTGGTGACTGGGTCAAAAATGTAGGAGGAGAGCGAGTAATCGTTGAACATCTAGCTCCTGCAGGTAAAGATCCACACACATATCAGCCGACTCCAAAAGAGGTCGCCAAACTGTCCGAATCAAAATTGGTTTTTTCGATAGGATTAAGTCTAGAAGGCAAAAATATTTCGTCTCTTCTTGAAAATTCATTAAGTCCAGATGCGACACATATACCTTTAGGTCCCCTAGTCAATCCGATTGAATACAAGGAGCATGACGA
>CAYPXS010000039.1:0-11444 GCA_964414725.1 uncultured Dehalococcoidia bacterium | reverse complement strand
TCCATTTCCATATACCTGACAGTATCTTTTAATTCACATCTTTCATTTTTTGGACACGTTACACAACGATCGTTAACAGAGACGTGCCGAAGGCAGACATCGGTTGGGCCGCAAAGTTCTATTCTGTGGCAATTGAGGCAACCATGGGGGTGCTCTGATATGAGCAGTTCCATGATTCCTTTTCGAAGCCCAACGGTATCCTCGCCATTAGTTTCAACTCTCATGCCTTCAGATACGGGCGTTGTACATGAGGCTGGGCTACCAGGTAGGGCTCGATAGCTACCATCTGGAGTAGGAGCTTCCGCCTTTACCACGCACATTCTACAAGCGCCATAAGGTTTCATTCCGGGGTAGTAGCAAAGGTATGGTATGTACATTCCATTATCCATTGCAGCTTGTATTATCATGCTACCTGGCTCTGCTTGGACTTCTACACCATCTATTGTGAGGTTAACCTTATCTGTCATATTACTCTCCAATTACGTGGTCAGTAGCATATGGTCGGGTATTTTTCGGGACGATTTTAGAACGATCGCAGCTCCCTGTGGGACATTTGTTTTCTTCGATATGCAATCTGAAATCTTCTTCGAAATGGGTAATGGCTGATCGGATAGGTCCAAAACCTAATTGTCCATGTCCGCAAAGTGAACCGGCTTCCATAGTTCCCCCAACGCTTTTCATTAGGTCCATATCACCTGGCTTACTGTTGTAGTTCGATATTCTTTCTACAATTTCTAATAAATGTTCCATCCCCAATCTGCAAGGGAAGCATTTTCCACAAGATTCAAATTGGCAGAATGCAACTAGCACCCTAGTCAAATCTACAGCACAAACTCTATTGCTTCCGACAATTATTCCACCAGACCCAAATATAGCCCCAGCACTTCTCATTTCGTCAAAATCTATATGAATGTCCTTACTGTCTGGGCCTAGTACTCCTCCCAGAGGTCCCCCTGTCTGGAGGAGTTTTAGTTGACCATCGTTACTTACACCACCACCCAAGTCATCTACAACCTCTCCGAGAGTCAATCCCATGGGTACTTCATAGAGGCCGGGTCGATTTACATCTCCACTTAGGCAGACTATCGCAGTGCCAGTACTTTGGTTGACACCAATCGAGGAAAACCAGTCGGCTCCCTTGGATATTATTTCCGGGGCATACGACAAGGATTTGACGTTGTTAATGTTGCTTGGTTTCCCCCAAACACCGAATGCGGCAGGAAATGGTGGCCTGTATCTGGGCATAGATCTTTTACCTTCTACGGCTTCCATAAGGGCTGTTTCTTCACCAGCAACATAAGACTCACCTGTTAGAGCGACTTCTATGTCGAAGCTAAAATCCGTTCCCAAGATATTTTCCCCTAGCAGGCCAGATTCATAGGCTTGTTCAATAGCTTTTTCAGTCCTTTCAATCGGGCCATTGTGACCATGTCTTATGAAAACTACTCCATTCGAAGCTCCGGTGGCATATCCAGCAATAGCTAGCCCTTCCAGCAAGGTATGTGGATCGCTTTCTAATATGCCCTTGTCATTATAGGCACCAGGGTCTCCTTCTTCACAATTGCATAGTATGTATTTGGTTGGCCCGGGAGATCCTACTAAGAAGCTCCATTTCACACCTGTTGGGAATGCAGCACCTCCTCTTCCTCTGAGTCCTGAGTTTTTTACCTCGTCAATGACATCTGAGGGAGACATATCCGACAATGCTTTGTTTAGCCCGCTGTAACCACCATTGGCTATATATTGGTTTATATCGTATGGCGATGTATGTCCGGCATTTCTAAGTGCTATCCTGTTTTGAAGCTTCAATCCGGGCATTGACTCAATAGAAATTTCATCGTTAACCGGCCCTTCTTCACCTAGGTATCCGAAAACTTTTTCTTTTGGGTATCCATCAGATACCAAATAATCGTCAACGATTTGAGCAATGTCATTAGGGTCTACATTGTTGAAAAATAGCCTTGATTTACCTGGCTTTTTTATGTCTATAAGAGGCTCTGCATAGCACAGCCCTAGGCATCCAACCTCTTGTATATTGGCTTCTATTCCTTTTTCATTAATGTGTTTTTTCAGAGTATCTAAGACTCTGAAGGCGCCAGCAGCGTGTCCACACATCGCCGTCCCGATTCTAATCAACGGGACTTTACCATTGGTCATGCCATCCCATTCATTTTTAGCTTTAGATGCTATTTCTTCATAATTCATCGACTACTTTGGCCTGTTAGTGGGTGGTTTCTTTTTGATCAAGTTTGCCTAATAACTCAGCGGCGGTGTCCGGATCAATGTTTCCGTACAATTCGTGGTCTACACTCAAAACTGGAGCCTGTGAACAAGCGCCAAGACATGTGTTGAACCTGAATGATACTTTTCCGTCCTGGGTGTCACCTTCTGATGCCAATTCTAGTTTGGCGAGGACTACTTCTAATATTTCAGTAGATCCCTTCAGGTGGCAAGTGGGTCCCCAGCACACTTCTACTGAATGTTCTCCTGGGGGTGTAAATCTGAAATTAGGGTAAAAGGAGGCCACCCCAAAGACAGAATTAATTGAGGTGTTGGAATGAACTGCCACCTCTTCTATTGCTTCTTCAGGTATATAGCCTATAGAGTCCTGAATTGCCAGCAAAGATGATAGTACAGTGACTGTCGGCCGTTTTTGGGACTCAATGGCCTCTTTAATACTAGTCCTGAGATTGTCTTTTTCGGTTGTCAAAGATGCCTATCCTGATCTTTGTAAAAATTGTCACAAGCATATCATAGGGGCCTTCCTCGGACAATTCATTTGGTTTTGAGGTTTTCTAATGCCAAATCTGCCATTTTTCTACCCATAGCAACACTGTAATTGGTGCCTCTATCTTGAGGGTACACTTGAGAGGTGTTTGCTAGGTAAAGATTTTGTATTCCTGTTTCATGGTTAGGTACATTTTTACCGTAGTTTGTATCAACCACAGGTTGAGCATTGGGTATCCGGTAATGATGATATTCTTTTACCCATTCAGGGTTGAAATTGGGATTTATTTTTTCTAAGTGGGGAAGGTAAGTATTAAACAATTCTTCACCACTCATTTTGTACAGAGCGCTGTTTTCTGACAGGTAGTTTGATAGGTAGACTATTCGGTTATTTCCATAGATTTCTGATCCTACCAAGTTTGTATGTTCGATGATTCCTATAAATGGTATTGATCTATCAGCTATGTTCATCCAATACACATTGGATAAAGGACGATCCATCACGAGGATTATTAATACTGCAGCCATGTAGTTTATGCTCACAAGTTTTGATCTGTATTTTTCTGAAAGTCCTTCTGTGATGCTATTAAAAACGTGGGACGGAGTTGATGCTATGACAGCGTCAAAAATTTCTTCCGATTTTTCTTGTCCGATTGACATCGAAATATGGCCAGAGTTCAAACCTTTAATGCTGTTGATCCGGGTGGATAGAAATATTTCAGTTGAATTTGTCTCACAGGCTTCGGCTAATTTCCGGAAAAGGTGAGAGAAGCTCCCTTTTGGATAGCCTAAAACTTCCTTAGCTAAGAGATTTTTCCTAGAGGCAAACCGTGTGGTCATTTTCCCCCAGATCCACGCCATGCTTATTTTATCGTGGTTTTCTTCTCCAAATTTACCCCTCAACATTGGCTCCCAAAATGAATCGTAAATTTCTTGATTGCTGTTTTGGGTTAGCCATTCTTTCGCAGATATAGACTCAAGTTGTTGCCAATCTTTTATGTATCTTATCTTCAGCGATGATAGTCCCATTTTCACTCTATTTAATAAACTTAGAGGGCTGAATTTCATTAGGTCCAATGGGGTAAGGAAATCATAAATTTGGCCATTTTGGTAGGTTCCTACGCTGGAAGGGAACCATTCGACTATTTCTTGTAGGCCAATTTCATTTATTAAGGCCAGTATGTCTGAATCATTGGTGAACCAGTGATGATATCCTTTTTCAAGTTCAGTTCCGGAAACTTCAAAAGTCGAAGCATGCCCGCCAATGAAATCAGAAGACTCAAAAATTTTTACCTCGTGACCTTTACGAGAAAGATCATAGGCTGCTGCCAATCCTGTGGCTCCGGCTCCTATAATCCCAAATTTCATTTAATCCCTTTTTTGCTAATTGGTTAAGTTTATATCTGACGCTGAATTTTTCTTATTGAGAGACCATCATTCCAAAGAAATAACTGACCCAATAAAACGATCGGCAAAATTAAGCACAAATGAGTTAGGGCAGCAAAAGCCGCAGCTTCTGATCTGGAAACTCGCATTGTTTCGATTACCATAAGACTCTCACGTGCCATTAGCTCAAATAAACCGATGCCTCCTGGCAGTGACGGTATCGATGCCCCAATATTAGTTATAGCTGTAATGCTAGCGGCTGAGCTAAATACCTGTAAGGCGCTCGTACCGCTTGGGATGATATTTAAACTAATCAAAACTGAATGAAATAATACGGCTTCAAGTATCCATATTGGCAGGGATAAAAGCAAAGCTTTGATCGTGATTTTCCAATTCGTCAAAGAGTTTAGGCCCTCTATCACATCTTCAGTAAATCGGTTAACTTTTGATGCCAAGCTTTTTGGTAGACGGGAAGTGCATTTGGTGAAGACACCTAATGCTTTTTGAGTATTTAGAGCTATTGCCGTCAATAGAAGGAAAAGCATGGCAAACGGTAAAGTAAAAATGGCAACCAAAATTGCCGGATTTATTTTGGTCATATCAGATAGTCTTGAGAAAATTTCGTGAAATGGAACAAATATGGAAGACACAAGCAGGATTACAATGAGGGCCAAGCCATCCATGATTCGTTCAATAAATATTGTGCTGAGTGCCGTGGCTGTAGAAACTTCCTCTTTATTTTTAAGATAATAGCCCCTTACCAGTTCTCCTAATCGAAATGGGAGTATGTTGTTTGCCATGTAGCCTATAATCACTATTGGAAACAAAGTTCGCGCATTGATGATTTTTATCCCTTGAAGGAGCACTTGCCATCTCAACGTGCGAAACCAAACTCCTATAAAGTAGGCTATTATCCCGGGCAGAAGAACCAGATAATTTGCCCTATGAAGAGTGAGCCACATTTCTCCTAGATCGGTAGTCAATGCGAATATCAGCAGTAGTAATACTCCCGAGATCAGCAATAATGAAGATCTTTTCAAGCCTTGTCCTTATCCGTGTTAGCTGGATCGAATGCTATTTTCTGTAAGTATCTCCGACAAAATTTACTTTTGGGAAATCCTCCTTAGTATAAAGATATACGTCTTCGCTTCCGATACTTTCACTGACACCTTTTCTGAACAACCAGTATTCAATGTAGGCGTTCCAGTGCTTAATATCCACTAATTTGTTTAGCAGATTCAGACTATTAAGATCTCTATATGTGTGTTCTGGAAACCACCATCTATGAGGTATTCTCACCGCGGGAGCGTAATCCTTAGATAAGGCTCTATCTGCAGCAAGATGGTTTGATGAATGGACCATAACCATTGCTGCCTGATTGTGGGGGGTATACGACTCGGGGTTTAGTTTGGGGTATTGGACATTGTTATGGTTCCTCAAATACCAGGACCACGGCCAAGTGAATCCATTAGTTTGATCGATAACAAATAAATTGTTATCTGTGGACTCGTCTAAAGAATAATTTTGTTGAATAGTATTGTGCAGGAGATGTATATCAGGAGAAGTCTGTGTATAAACGAGCATTTCCACCGGTATATCCGAATTCACGTAATTTGTATATATGGTTGTTCTGATTGTAAGCAATAAAAATAGGGTTGCTACTCCAGCCAATAAATATTGTGGTGCTTTGTGGTTTTCTAAATTCTTGGAAGTTTTTACTATGTATACCAAAGTCGAAACAACACATATTAGTACTGCTAAGGCTATGGTGATTCTCAATCCTGTATTTAGGCCGGAAGAGTACTTAGCAATAAACAAAATGGCCGAGAAAGCCAAAGTGGGCGCTATGAAAATCATAGATCTCTGGATAGTAGGCTTTCGTATTAAAAGGAGCTTATTAACTAAATCTCCTATAAATTTCCCACCTAGTATTATCATTGGCAATGCTACATTGACAAGAAGCCATGGCATTTTTTCGCTCGCAATCGTATATATAAATAACGTTGTTACCGTCCAGTAGATAAGAAACAGATTGAATTTTTCACGCGTTTTCACGTAATACAAGCTTGCTATGGCGGCAAAAATTGCCGGCAAATATTCGTATATGGGAATAAGAAATAGATAATAAGAAGTCGGCTGTCCTCCTCGTCCTTCACCTTGTTGTACTATCCAATACCCCAGCGATTGCCATATCCCTGATTGCACACCTCCTGCAATGTTTGTAAACATAGTTGTGTAGGCTGCAAGCCATATGGCGTAGAAGATCAGGGCGCATTTCCACCAAGTTTTCCAATGCCACTTGGAACCTATATATCCAGAGGTTATCAATAGTCCGACCACTATAAGGAAAGCTAGTACTTTTCCCCCGTGTGATGGCATACCGATATTTGAGGTTCCTTCCCCTGACGCTAACACCATGTTCGACCATCCCATCAATATGGTGTTTTGCAAAACACTTGTGAAAGCAGACCATTGGGGCAACGTCAGTGAAATTAGTAGGATAAGGACGGTAAAAGATCTGCTATAAGGTTGTGTGTAAAAACAATCTTTTAATGTTCTAGCAATGTTTACTATGTAGAACCATGCGAAGCTTGGATAGGAAAAGGATTTTGTTTCAGAATTGTAAGTCGATGTTTTTAATGTCTCATAGAGAGTGGAGACGGTTAAATATAACCCTAGTGTCCCCACGGTCAGATAAGCACTTTCCTTTGTCGAAAAGCTTAAGGCGAGAATGGCAGATATAGCGTAAAGATATCTTTTATGGCCGTACGTCAGATATTTCCACATGCACAACACAAGTCCAAACGTAAAGGCACCCATTAAGATATCGTTTCTGGCAAATCTACTGAAGTAAACCATCGTAGGAGATATGGTCAATAGAATCGAGACAGCTATGGAGCCATATCTTCCCAATAAATCCTTCATAAAGGCAGGTAATATCACTAAAATACATCCGGCGAATACATATAGAACTCGGGCAGTTGTATCGGTGTCTCCGAAGATTAAAAAAATTAATGAGGTTAATTCCATTTGTAGTGGGCCGTGGAGCATGGGATTGTGTGTTAACCCGGATCCTTGGAACAATTCCCATGAATAATAGGCGTGCAGACTTTCATCATGATGCATGGCCCTGCTTGCTAATTCGTAGGACCTTAAGGACAGAGCGACAACAATAATGCATAGGTATATGGCCATTTCTATTAGTAATGGCTTTGGGAGATTCTTATACCTGCAGTGTCTAAAAATGTATTTCAATGCTCTATTTCAATAATTCTGACTTTGTCTGAGCTGCCAAAAACCAAAGTTCCCATAGATCCGAATTTTGCTAATTGCTTATCGGAGTATTGATTTAATTCTCGCCGGCCAATATAGACAAAATCTATTCCGTACTTAGACAAGAGAAATTTCGTTTGGTCGATATCCTCGGTCGAGTAAATGGTTTCCACATCAGTGGCTCTTTGGTATACCTCAGGATCAGAATCTCTCCATTGATTTTGGTGCCCCGGCCAATTAACTATGTTAGGGATACCTGTGTTTCTGGATATGAACCCTGATCCGTCCCATTCCCCAACAGATTCTAATATTCCTCGATTTATGCCTATATTGATTCTGGCATATTGGAGCGCTGCGGACTCTGATTTCTCGGGATCAGAATGATATTCATTGAAACCTGAAATATTAGATTCGTTAATTTTGGTCATAGCAGCGGCAGGGCTGTAATAGAGAGCACAAATGAGTATGAGACTAGCTATAAAAGTGTAAGGGTATTTGAGTAGTTTCGAAGTTCGGATAGCTCCTATTGTCCATTGGTAGATGGAATAGGCTGAACACATTGACAACAAAATCCATGCGGGATAATACAGTTTGAAAACCGTGTTCATTCGATTCCCATAGACATCTCCAATGTAAAAAAGTTCGGGTACCAACATTAGAAGCATAGAAAGGGAAAAAATTGATAAAATCAGAATTCTATGATTTAAGCCCTCTCTCCGAACTAAATTCAATAAAGTGAGATTAGATATAAGGCAGAAAATCGTTAGAAGTAAGGCGAAGGTTGCCGTACTGCTTCCCTCGGAACCTATGTTTGATTCAGGGATTAAGAATCTGATAAACCAAGGCAGACCGGCTATAGCTAGTGACAAGGCCACATCAGATTTCCAAGATTTGTAAATCGGAGTCGTCCAGAAAGTCCACAACACCTGTGGTAATGAGAGGATTAGTAAGGGCCCCCAAACTACGAATCCGTGTATTGCTGAAGTTTGATACGCAGTTCTTGACAACCCACTCACTGATGATTGAAAAGACCAAAGATAAGGCAACAGTATCAGTATGGAAATAGCTAGGATGAGCGAGATGGATTTTGCAATCGTAAATTTGGCAATATGAGGAGGAGATAACCATTTCAGGAAAGAAACACCAATCAATATAGATACACAGATGGGCAACATCCACATGTTAATGAAACAAACACAGCCCAAGGTGGCTCCCGCAAGTACGACTTTGGACCAGTATGTCGCATTGGGTCGATTTCCTACATCTTGTCGGTATAAATCATATACGAGGTAAAGGAAAACCAAGAAAAAAGGCGTAACCATGACGTGTGGGTGCAAATCGCCGAGGAGATAACTAAAAAAAGGAGATTCAGTGATGGTGTAATCGAGACTTTCATCTTGGCATGTTGGGCCAAAATTGTTGATAATTCTAGAAGTTTTAAACCACCACCAAAACTCTGTAGGCCTCCAGCTGTCAACTGAATTCACCACTGGATTTTGCATACCATCGATGCAGATTTTTTTCCAAAATCCAACTGAACCAATAGCATTGATTCGGAAAAACTCAAGAATTCCTTGAAGATTTGCCATGAATACACCGCAAACTGTTGCCATTAGGCTGCAGGAAATTACACTCAAATCAAATTTCAGCCGTGATATTTTTAAAAATATGGCAGTTAGAGCAAATAGAATCGATGCTGTCATTGCTGGAATTGCCACCAAGGATAAGTTATAGGATGCCAAGGATGTGAGTTGTGAAATTTTTGTTAGTGTTCCGAAAATCCAATATCCAAAATAATAGTAGCTGATATGCTCTCCCTTGAACCATGGATCTACAGGCTGTCCACTGGTTGTGTTTATTGAGGCATTTAGAAATGCGAAATCCATAGGTTGCTCTGTGTGATTTATTCCCGGGTCAAAGTATCTTATTGAGAAGAAAACCACATAGGTTAATAGAAAAACAGCCTCTGTCAGCAAGATAATTCTGTAATTGTGTTTTACCAGTTGTTTGATTAAGCGCCATTTAATTAACGCGATTAATGTAGAACACGCTACTAATACTACTAAAAGCAATATAGCCGTTGTTTCGGTTACGGGTATTACTTTCGAAAAAGAAAGTAACCAGGTGACTAAGGACAGAGAAAGGATTCCTAACGGCTTACTGATGGAATACCCTTTATCAGGTATTGCTTTAAAGAATTTTAGCAAAACAACAAAGGTGGAAATTCCTATCAGTTCTATTAATAGTAGCCAGACTATGCCATACAACATTGTCGAATTATATAGAATGAATTAATCGATTATCCCTGAAATGAATAATTCAGGATCGAAAACTGCAATGTCATCAGGTTGTTCCCCGGTTCCTATAAACCAAATGGGTATTTTTAATTGATCAGCGATGGCTATAGCTATACCTCCTTTAGAGGTCCCATCAAGTTTGCTGAGGAAAATGCCATCAGGCTTCACAAATTTGGTAAATTCTGCAGCTTGTAATAGCCCATTTTGCCCTGTTGTTCCATCTATGGTGAGAATTATTTTTACTGAAGATTCAACAGATTCTCGTTTGGCTATTCGCGATATTTTTTTAAGTTCTTCCATTAAATTGGATTTACCCTGAAGTCTGCCGGCTGTATCTATAATCGCAACGTCTATATCCCTACTTTTAGCAGCTCCTATTGTGTCAAAGGCGACCGCTCCAGGGTCAGAACCTGGTTTTTGAGCTATAACAGTCACACCAAGTTTCTGTCCCCATATCTGTATTTGGTCCACTGCGGCGGCTCTGAATGTATCTGCAGCACCCAGAATTACCGTTAATTCCTCATCCAATAACAAACGTGTTAATTTGGCTATTGAAGTTGTTTTACCTACTCCATTGACCCCCACCATAACGAATACAGCTGGTTTCTCAATTTCCTCATCTAGATTCAGCTTGTTGAGGTTAAGTATTGTCAGTAATTCTTCCCGAAGTTCCCTTAAACAGTGCTGACTTGAGGATATGTTTTTTGTTTTCACAATTTCCCTCAATCTAGAAACCACATTTTCAGCAGCTATTATTCCTGTGTCTGCCGAGATGAGTGTGTCCTCCAAATCCTCCCAGAATTCGTCGTTTAACTCAGTGTTTCTGAATAAATGTCCTAATTGGCCGAAAAAAGAAGTTCGAGTTTTTTCAAGAGAATTAGTTAAACGTTCTGGATTTTTTTTCTTGAAAATATTCATTTTGTGGCCTTGTATGAAGTTACTTTAGGTTTTACATCATGAGTTTAGTGCATTGGAAGATATGTTTTGATCGGCTTAATGGCTATATACCACATACAAATAATGTACACTATTATGTATTGAGTTTTCGAATAAGGTGATATTTTAACCCCATGGAATTAAGAGAATTAAAAAGTTTTGTTACTGCTGCCAGATTGAGAAGTATTTCCAAGGCCGCGAAGGAACTAAACATAGGCCAACCAACCGTGACCACTCATATCAAAAAATTGGAGAGAGAACTATCAGTTCCTCTTTTTGATCGAGTGACAAGACCTATCAGACTTACCCTCACAGGTCAGACAATATACGAGCTTTCAAACCCCTTGTTGGAAGGGATAGACTCACTTTCCTCAATAATTTCTCTAGCTGAGGAAAGAGGACCGGTAACAATTGCTTCTACCCCAGATATTATTCCGCACACTCTGCTGACCATAGTGCAGAAATTTAATGAACTATATCCGGCTGTATATTTGAGAATCCAATCTGCTAATCGAAATGAGGTCACTAATCTGGTGAGAACCGGTGAAGTAGATGTAGGGATAATTCAACATCCCGAGAGAGGCGATGATTTGAATTTTGAGCCTTTGTTCCTTTACGAGAGAGTTCTTATAGCACCTAAAGGCCACGAACTTTTGTCAATGGATATACAGTCCTTGGAACCAATCGCTAGATACCCTTTAATTTTAATGGCTAAAGGTACCTATACCCGTACTATTCTGGAGGAACAATTGCAGAAAGATGCTCTTAGGTACGAAGTTATTATGGAACTAGAAAGTATGGACATGATCAAGAAATATGTATCTC
>CAYPXS010000038.1:0-11467 GCA_964414725.1 uncultured Dehalococcoidia bacterium | reverse complement strand
TAACGAGTCTGGGGCCAAAGGCATATTTAGAAAATGTTGAAACGGTCACAAGTGGCAGAAGAACCTTTCATTGGTTACGCCACAATAAACCCATGAATGTTACAGATCAGGAAGGAACTGATGTTTGGTCTATTAATAATGACAGAGCGTCAATTACGATCATAAACCCATATCTCACAACCGAAAACAACTCTGACTTGGGCAATTTAGTCTTGAAAAGTTCTGTAAATTGCCTGGGGGTGATTCCTTCCGACTAGGTATTTTCGGGACCATACCCCGGCACGGTATGTTTTAGTAGAAATTCCTCATCTAAATTGAGGCCTAAACCGGGTTGATCTGTGAGATATAAATTGCCATCTCTGATATCAAGAGGTCTATCGATTAAACGGTTGTATCCACTTAGGTCGTACCTTATGGTCTCCAATTTATAGAAATTAGGGATTGTCATAGAAACTTGAGCACCGGCCATTATGTTGATGGGACCACTGGCATCATGAGGAGATACCGGTATGTAATAAGCCTCAGCCATAGTGGAAATTTTTTTAAGCTCTGATATTCCTCCGGTCCAGGTAACATCAGGCATCACATAATCGGCCAAATTATTTTCAAAAATGGGAATGAATTCAAATCGTGTGTGAAGTCTTTCACCCACACTAATTTTCACGTTGGTGCTGTCTCTTACCTGTTGTAAGGCATGGTAACTTTCTACCGGGACTGGTTCTTCGAACCAGTGTATATTGTAGGCAGAAAGGCGATTAGCAAGGTCGATTGCCGTAGGTACATTGAATTTTCCGTGGGCATCGATAAGAATCTCAATGTTAGGACCAACGGCATCTCGTATTTCAGCCGTAATTTGCTCGGCTCTGTACGCACCTTCGGGACTAATTTCACCATCCAAATATCCGATATTTCCACCGTTGTATCCATGATATGAGGAGTGCATCATAGGATCCATTTTGAATGCAGTATGACCTGATTCTACAATTTCCTTTGCATTTTCAATTGCTAATGCTATGTTTTCATCAGGTTCTGGGGGGTGAGTGTACAGGGGTATTTCGTTTCTAACAGACCCTCCTAATAATTGATAAATTGGTTTATTGACTGATTTGCCAAATATGTCCCATAAGGCTATGTCAATTCCACTCATGGCCGCTGTAGTAGCCCCTCTAGTACCTGTGTACGTAAAAAGCCTGAATGTGCGGGTCCAGATTTCTTCAATTTTTGTAGGGTCCCATCCCATAAGGAAATCCCTTAATTCCATTACATATTTTTGAATTGCTCGATTGCCGATACCACCTGGATAATTGGTTATTTCGCCCCAACCTGTAATGCCTTCATCAGTATCAATTTGTACGAAAACAAATTCGCGATTTATCGGAGATCTAAGGTTGTCTTTTCCTGGGCGGTCATCCCATTCCATTTCTATCAGATAACTTTTAACATCAGTAATTTTCATATCTAACCCCTTAACAAACTAAATCCCATAATACCAGTGAATAACATCGCTGGTTCACCATGAAAGGTATATCATGATTCCTCAATATTTAACGTGATAGTGAATGCTTTTAGAAAATTCTACAGATAGTACAGATAAGTTCGTCAGATTTCTTCCTTTTTTTTATGGATGGGTCATCCTATTCGTAGCCGCTTTAGCTCATTTTGCTTCAGCACCAGGTCAGACATATGTTTCATCTATATTTATTGATCCTATGATCGATGATCTTGGGTGGTCTCGTACAACATTTTCGAGTCTTTACACTGCGGGTTCGATGACAGCAGCGATTTTCATGGTTTCAGCTGGCAAGGCTCTAGATAAATTTGGTGCAAGAAAAACCCTTACAACTTTATGTTTGATGATGTTTCTAGCAACTTTTTGGATGAGCGAAGTGGATTCTCTATGGAAATTATTTATTGGTTATGCTTTGCTGAGAACCATAGGTCAAGGTTCATTTGGATTAGTAGCTACTACTATGGTTTCAACCTGGTTTATTCGAATTAGAGGTAGGGCAACTGCAATATCTTCAATTGGCGGGGCTGCCAGTTTGGCCTTATTTCCTTTTATAGTTCATATACTGATCGAACGTTTTGATTGGAGAAATACTTGGTTCATTTTGGGCATAGTTGTCTTGATTGTACTTTTCCTTCCTGCTCTTGTTCTTATCAGAAGGAGTCCGGAAGCTGTTGGCCTTAGACCAGATGGTGTTAAATATAGAAGGCCAGAATCTGGTGAGGAATTAGACAGAGAAGCATCAGAAGCTAACTTCACTTTAGCGGAAGCTCTCAGAACGAAATCGTTGTGGATGTTGGTATTTGGAAGTACTGCCATGCCACTCATAATGACGGGCCTAATGTTCCATCACGTTTCTATTCTTGGTGCGAAGGGAATTTCGCCAGGCTTGGCAGCAGTGACAATGGGACTTTTTGGCCCATTAGTTTTTTTGGGTAGTCTAGGTTGTGGTTATCTGGCGGATAGAATTCCTAACCGGTTTCTACTTGCAGCAGGACAACTTACTCTAATGCTAGCGATGTTATGGACCATAATAATATCCGCTCCGTGGCAGGCGATAATTTATATATTTTTAGCCTCGATTAGCATGTCTCTTATGAGTACCCCCAATACGGTCATTTGGGCGAACTATTTCGGGAGGGCCCACCTCGGTAGTATCAGAGGATTTGCTTCTACCGTTATGGTGGCATTTTCAGCTATGGGTGCATTGCCATTCGGATTGATATACGACCGTACTGGTTCATATAATGATGCGATTTTCATATTGTTGATTCTGCCTGTAATAGCTGGAATAGCGTATATGTTGGCTATAGAGCCCAAGGTTAAACACAAGTTAAATGGTTCCTAAAAGAGTTCGGTTAGTTCCATTAACAAATTTAAGGAATTTTCCAGTTTTTCTTCAAATAATTGTTTATTCCATTTCCAATCGATTCTTTCTGTGAGGTCATGAGCGTCAGAAACTACAAATAAGCCTACACACGGAACTTCTAAGTATTCACAAAGAGCGAATACAGCGGACATTTCCATATCCACTCCCAGTATTCCGTTTTCTCTCCAAGTTAGCTCGGTGTTTATAGTCTGTCGATATGGAGCGTCAGTGCTTACCGTTTTACCTTCCCGGTATAAAAGGTTGCGTTTTTCAAGATGGTTAGCTAGGCTCTCTCGCATATTTCGATCGGGAGTAGCATCAACATCAGGAGGAAGATAGTGGAAAGAGGTCCCCTCCTCTCTTTGGCAACACGTTGGTAAGATAATATCTCCTACATTTAGAGAATTATCTACGGCTCCGCAAAGGCCGAGCACAAAAACACGCTTAACTCCTCTAGCAACGGCGGTTTGAATAGCACTCACACCGATGGGGGCGCTTATTGCACCTTCAATGGCAACCAACTTTTTATTCTTAAAACTCTTGTATGGGGTCAATTCTCCGCCAAAGAATTGAAGTTGAGATGACTCCTTGTAAAGGACTCCCGTATTAGCAAACTTATTCAACAGATTTTGGGAAAATACCGCCAAAAGATTTGGGGGTAAATTATTCGATGATTTATCTTGTAATTCTGGCCTTATGACACTCTGAGATTTATCTTCCGGATTAAACCAACTTTCTCTGCTCATATGCGATTAGATTTCATTTAGAGCCCATGATTTAACTAGATGATGGGCAATAGCTATTTGCATGGGCACTTTTAATACATCGCTGCCGTTTTCAAGCGCAGATAAAACATCTTTTCGATCAAACCATTTGACATCAGTCATTTCATCCTTGTCCATATTAATTTCTGTTGTGACTGCCTCTGCATGGCAACCAATCATTAAAGAATAAGGAAGTGGCCAAGGCTGAGATGAGTGATATTTGACATTCTTGACTTGAATTCCTGCCTCTTCCATGACTTCTCTAGCCACAGCTTCTTCAATTGATTCACCTTGATCAACGAACCCTGCCAATGCAGAATACGTGTTGGTTCTCTGAAGCCTTCCTCTTGACTGACCCAAAAGGCATTTATCGCCATCGTGTACCACCACAATTATTACAGGATCGGTTCTGGGAAAGTGATCGGTTCCGCAGCCAGTACATTTTCGTACCTGTCCTGCCCTCTTCATTTCGGTTTTCGAGCCACAAGCTGGGCAGAATTTATACCTCTGATGCCAGTATGTTTGTATTCGTGCTTGGGCAGCTATTCCAGCTTCTTCTGGGCTTAAAAACTCGCCGCATGATCTAACATCTACAAATCTAAGTGAAGGGCTTATATTTCGGATAACAGAATCTGTGAAATCGTCTATCAATACTTCCACAGCAAAATGATATACATCGTCTTTTATCCCCAAAAAAATAGGCTCCGACTCATATCCCAAATTGGTCAACTGGTCATGGGTGAGCCAGGACAGATTTGATCCGGCCGCTGTATTTACCAGCAAGTTAAGTTCTCTTAGTGGTAGAAATCGACTTTGTGGATCAGATATCATCTTTTTGATTTCAGAATCGTTTCTTCTTTCAGTTTCTCCTCTGTCTAAAGGATTTCTTGAAAATACGTGTCCGTATCCTTGTATGGTCATAAAAATCTCCTAATGTCGGATATTAGAGTATTAGAACACATCTCTTGTAGAAGGGTTTTGGCGGTTTCTATTTCGTCATCTGACGTAGTTGCGTTGGTCGTAACGATTTTATCTAATTGACACCCCTTGTGATATGAACTCAGAATAACGTCATAATACGGGAATTCATCATAATAGGAGATTATTCGATGATATATGAGACACGAATATATGAAACTCATCCTGGTAAATTACCAGATTTGAACGATAGATTTAGAAATCACACCATGAAAATTTTTGAGAAACACGGGATAAAAAATATCGGCTATTGGACCTCCAATGTAGGAGAATTTAGTGATCGATTGACCTACATAATTGCTTTTGAGGATCAAGGCCATAGAGAGAGGGCGTGGGATGCTTTTTCAAACGACCCCGAATGGATTAAAGTTAGAAGCGAGTCTGAATTGAATGGTCCTATCGTAAAGAGGGTATTTAACAATTTACTTAAACCGACAGATTATTCACCTTTGCAATAAACAGCAGATCGATATTGACCTCAAACAAAAAAATTAAGCCCCAACAGTGAAACCCCAGCAGTGGTGGCAGTCTTTCGAATTCAAAGATTTTAGATTTTTGTGGGTTTCCACTTTTTTTCAATCTATTGGTTTTGGTATGGACAATGTCGCTCTGGGCTGGATTGTTTTTGAGAAAACGGATTCCGCATTTATGGTCGGACTAGCGGCAGCCCTTCGAATGGTGCCATTGTTTCTTCTCGGAATTTTTTCTGGTCTTATTGCCGATAATGTGGAAAGGCGAATCTTTCTTCGTATTTTTACCATCGTGGGCGGTAGCCTTATGGCTTTGCTCGGCATACTGCTTATGACCGGCTACGATCAGGTATGGATTATCATTGCAATCGCCACTATTACTGGAGCTACCTTTGCATTTGTTCTTACTTTAAGACAGGCGTATACCTTCGATATTGTAGGTGCTACTCTTTCATTGAATGGTCTGTCTATGCTCCAAATAGCCTCTCAAACAGGTGGCGTTTTCGGTGCTTTAATCTCTGGGATATTGATATCTAAATTGGGAGCCGGACCACAGTTTGTTGTGATAGGTTTGATGTATCTGATTTCCTTTTTAGTTCTGTTTGGAGCATCTGAATCAGGCCAAGCGGCCTCGATAAGGAAAGAAAGTCTCAGCTCCAATTTTAAGGGATATATTGGCCTAGTAAAGGAATACCCAGTTTTACTTATTTTGATGTGTTTGGCCTCGATTACGGAAATATTCGGCTTCACCCATATGAGTCTAATTCCGGTTTTTGCGAAAGAGGTCTTGTCTGTTGGTCCGATCGGCCTAGGGGTTTTGACCGCCGTACGTCAAGTTGGTGGTTTTTTGGGTCTTTTTTCGCTCACTTTGTTAGGCAATTACAACGGAAAGGGAAAATTGATGTTTTACATCGTCGTGGCTTTCGGTATTGGCCAGATGCTTTTGGCATTTTCAGCAAATGTGTACCTATTCGCTATTTTCTTGATTATTGTTAATGCTTGCGCAATGTCTGTTGACACTTTGTACAAAACTTTGATGCAGCAAAATGTTCCAAATGAGCATCGAGGTAGGGCCATGGGGTCATGGGTTTTAAGTATTGGCACAGCCCCTATAGGTCATTTAGGGATTGGAGGAATTGCTGCAGCTTTTGGAGCTCCTATGGCTGTCCTGTTCAACGGGGTTATGCTTACTATAGCAGGTGTTTCAACCTCTATTTTTCTACCGAAAATTAGGAAATTGCCTTAAATTTCTACCAAATCCTCAGTTATACCATCAAAGAAGTAGGGCTTTGTAGTAGACGTTTCACTTCTATTAGAAATTGTGCCCCTTCCGCGCCGTCCACAATTCGATGATCTGCAGAAATAGTAGCTGTCATAACCTGACCGACTTCTATTTCTCCGTCAACAACTATTGGTTTCTCTGCTACTGTTCCTACAGCCAATACTGCACTTTGAGGGGGATGTATTATCGCAACGAAACTGCTGACATCAAACATTCCTAGGTTACTAATTGCAAAAGTGCCACCAGTGTATTCTCGGGGGCTTAAGGTCCCGTTTGAGGACCTTGCGGCCAAATCCTTGATCATCTGAGATATTTGTCGCAGTGATTTTTCGCCGCAATCTAGAATCGCCGGCACGATCAATCCTTCTTCATCTGCTATCGCTACTGCTATGTTGATTTCATCGTTAAACTGAATTCCATCGTTTTCATAATAGGCGTTAAATTTAGGATATTTCTGTAAGGCTTGAATACAAGCTTTAACAATTAAGTCATTTACGGTTAATCTGACGCCATCATCCTTTAGCTGGTCATTAATTTGTTTTCGGAGCGACATGGCGTTGGTCATATTTATTTCGGCCGAAACATAAAAGTGAGGTTTCTCACTTTTACTTTTAACAGTCACCCTTGCTATCTGTTGGCGCATTCTGCTTAGTGGTTGTTTTTCTCCGAGTGTGGGTGGGATAGTCAGAGGTTCTGCTGTCGGAGTAATTGTTTCCTTAAGAGCGGTGACGTCAGATGAAACTGTTACATCTGACTGTGAAGAAACATTTGGTTCGTATTCTTCAACATCTCTTTTTGTGATTCTGCCACCAGGCCCCGACCCAGCGATATTGGAAAGGGTTATTCCACGTTCCTCAGCTATGCGACGTGCGATTGGTGTAGCTAGTATTCGGCCTGCGGTAGGTTCGCTAGAAATCTCCTTAGTTTCATTGAATTGTTCTGGTTCTTCGGCTGGCTCAGGAGCTTCCTTTTCTGAATCGATGGTGACCGTAGTTTGTTGAGTGGAAATATTTGAGACAGCGCCCACTTCCTCACCTGCATTTCCGACTACAGCTATGGTTTGCCCTACAGGCACAATAGTTCCTTCTGGCGCTACTATCTTGAGGAGAACCCCTTCGGAATCAGATTCAAATTCAACGACTGCTTTATCAGTTTCTATTTCTGCAACCGGTTCGTTCTTGTTGACAGATGCGCCTTCATCCTTCAACCAACGAACGACTGTTCCCTCTTCCATGTCGTATCCCATCTGGGGCATTTTTAATTCAGTGGCCATCTCTGACTCATCTCCATTAAAGACCGAAGTTGTATTTAACCGATTCGACTACCCAGTCAGAACTAGGAATCATTAATTGTTCTATATTTCTGGCATACGGTGCTGGTACGTCTGGTCCATTAATTCTTAAAACGGGCCCGTCCAGATCGTCGAACGCAGCCTCTTGTATATCACTGGCTATTGTTCCCGAGAACCCCCCTGTTTTCCATGTTTCCTCTACCACAGCCACCCTGTTTGTTTTTTTTACCGATTCGATTACGGTATCCATATCTAGAGGAGAGAGACACCTTAAATCTATCACTTCTGATGATATGTTGTCCTCATGAAGTTTGGCTGCTGCTTCTTCTGCCACCCGTACCATTCCAGAATATGCAACTAAAGTCACATCAGTTCCAGGTTTAGCTATTCGGGCCTTTCCCAGAGGAACTTCATAATACTCTTCTGGTACTTCACCTTTAACTCTGTATAAAAGTGCATGCTCGGCAAAAATTATGGGATTATTATCTTTACGGCTGGCTCTGAACATGCCTAGAGCGTCGTACGGAGTTGCTGGGACCACAACTCGAAGCCCAGGCACTGAGGCATACCAGTTTTCAAAACTTTGCGAATGAGTAGCTGCGAGTTGTCCACCACCACCAGTCACTGTCCTTATGATTAAGGGGACTTTTAATTGCCCGTTTGACATATAGCTTAGTTTCGCGGCGTGGTTTATTATCTGATCCATCGCGACCAATGTGAAATTTATGGTCATTACTTCAACGATTGGTCTCATACCGATCATCGCTGATCCCACTCCTGCTCCTACAAATACTGATTCTGAAATGGGTGTATCTCTAACTCTTTCTTCCCCATATTTCTCTAGAAAGCCTCGGGTAACGGCGTAGGCTCCACCGTAGGCTCCTATGTCCTCTCCCATAAGAAAGCACCGCTCATCCTCATCGAGTGCTTCTCTCAGGGCTTTGGACATTGCGTCTCTTAATAGCATCTCCGCCATTTCTAATTTCCCTCTGGCTCCGCATAAATGTGGGTGTAAAGCTCCTCTGGAGCGGGTTCTGGGCTTTGTTCAGCAAATTCCCTTGCCTCTTGAATTGCAAGGTCTACTTGCTCTGCTGCGAGTTCCACCTCGGTAGGCTCAATTTTACCTGCTTCGAGGCAATCTTCTCTGAACTTATCAATTGGATCTCGACTCCTGTTTTCCAGGACTTCTTCGTTATCCCTATAATTGGATGGGTCAGCCATTGAGTGCCCGTGGAACCTATAGGCCATAGACTCTATAAAAACGGGTCCGGTACCCTCACGAACTTTGGCAACCCCTTCACTTACCGTTTCTTTCACAGCCATGACATCCATACCGTCTATTTGGACAGCAGGAATCATATAGGGCTCTGCAGCTCCATAGATACTGGCTCCACCTGCTCTGGATCGATTGACATCCGTACCCATCCCGTAAAGATTGTTTTCCAACATGAAAACCACCGGCAGTTTCCACAAAGAGGCCATATTCATTGCTTCATGGAATTCACCTTCATTAACAGCGCCATCTCCGAAAAAACACATTACGACACTATCAAGTTTCTTCAGTTTGACACCTAACGCTATACCTATCGCTAATGGAAGTTGCCCTCCCACTATCGCATGTCCCCCCATGAAGTGTTTTTCAGCGTCAAATAGATGCATCGAACCTCCCTTGCCCCCACTGCATCCTGTAGCTTTGCCACATAATTCGGCCATTGCTGCTTTAGGGTCAACACCTCTAGCGAGAGCATGACCGTGGTCCCTATAGTGACCGATAACATAGTCGTCGTCTCGTAAGCTAGGGATCGCTCCAACCGCTATGGCTTCTTCGCCAATGTAGGTGTGTAAAAATCCCCGAACTAGCCCTCGTCTGTATAGTCTTTCAGCCTCTTCTTCAAAGCGTCTTATTAGAAGCATTTGGGTGAAAATTTCTAAAGCTTCTTTTTTCGAAAGTGTTTCTATGTTTAAGGTAGTTGCCACGATTACTCTTCTCTATATGTGGATGGCTTCACCAGTAGTGTCTAGTGCAGCTTCCTTTAAAGTCTCTGAAATTGTTGGGTGAGGGTGGACTAACCATCCAAGCTCAGTTGTTGTACCTTCTAGTAAATTAGTCATAGACAGTTCTGCAAGTAGCTCGGTTACTTCAGAGCCTATCATGTGGGCGCCAAGAATCTCTCCAATTTCAGGATCTGTGATTAGTTTTACCATTCCTTCTGTATGTCCTAGGGCGATTGCCTTTCCGCTAGCTGAGAAAGGGAATTTTCCTATTTGGACTTCAATTCCCTCGGTTATGGCTTGATCCTCGGTTATTCCAAAACTTGCAACTTGCGGCTCACAATATATCGCTTTAGGCATTAGGTGATAATCGATTGGGGCTGGATTCAAGCCAGCTATGTATTCCACCGCAGTGACTGCTTGGGCTGAAGCCACATGGGCTAGCAACATTTTTCCAGTCACATCGCCGATTGCATAAACACCAGTCACATTGGTTTCCATGTTATCGCCGACCGAGACGAATCCCCTATCAGTAGTAATTCCTACTTTTTCTAAACCTATCCCGTCTGTGTTTGGTTGTACTCCAACTGCAACCAAGACTTTCTCTGAGGAAATGATTTCTTCGGAGTTATTTTCTAAGATGTTGACCACACCAGTTCCGTTTACGACTTCTATTGAACTTACAGAAACTCCGGTTTTTATATTTATTCCCCTTGTTTGAAATGATCTTGTAAGCAATTCACTTATTTCGGGGTCTTCATTGGGAATGATCCTATCGAGCATTTCAACTACTGTTACCTCTGCTCCATAGCTTTTGTAAATATGCGCAAATTCTGCCCCTGTTGCTCCCGCACCTATTATGGTGATACTGCTTGGTACATGGTTCATTGAGAGGGCATCGCGACTATTTATCACTACCTCATGGTCGATTGGCATAGATTCAATATGCCTTTGCCTTGCACCAGTAGCAATAATTATGTTTTCAGAGGTAATGGTTTGATTTGTTTCCGCGATTTCTAATTGATGTGACTCAACAAACCTAGCTGAACCTTCAATTAGCGTAACTCTGTTTTTGTTTAACAAATATTGGACACCTGAGGTTAACTTTTCTACTACCTCGCGACTACGACTAATGGCTTTTGAAAAATCATAAGTTAGGTTATCGAAGGAAATTCCGAATTCCGCAGCATTGTTAACCAAATTTAAAACTTCAGCGTTCCTAAGAAGAGACTTACTGGGTATACATCCCCAATTAAGGCATACTCCTCCTACAGATTCTTTTTCTACTATTGCCGTGTTCAAACCCAGTTGCGCAGCTCTAATAGCAGCTACATATCCTCCAGGTCCTGCTCCTACAACAACTACATCAAAATCAGCCAATGGATCACCTTTTAGGCTTAAAAATATCCTCTATCTATTATAGTCATTTCACGACTAAAAAGATTGCCCCTCGTAATTGATCGGTAATTGTACACCATCTAGTGGGCAGTAAATTAGGGTCATTTGTCGGACCGCCCAGTACCATTAAACTTAAACTGGGCGGTGAATCAAAGAGTGTAGGTCTTTCGAATTCCTTGACACTGTTAATTGTCAGCAATAGGATGTATTCTCGGCTTGGCACGAGCCGAGGTAGCTCAGTCGGTAGAGCACAGCACTGAAAATGCTGGTGTCGCCAGTTCGATTCTGGCCCTCGGCACATCTTTCGATCCGGAGAGACCTAGACCCGGAATATACTAGCGGAAGTGGCTCAGTGGTAGAGCATCTCCTTGCCAAGGAGAAGGTCGCGGGTTCGAATCCCGTCTTCCGCTCCATAT
>CAYPXS010000037.1:0-11831 GCA_964414725.1 uncultured Dehalococcoidia bacterium | reverse complement strand
TTCGTCAAATCCATAAGTTCTTCTTAATTCCCTAAGATTTGACATATTCGACTCCTGTTATTTGTTTCACTTTTATCCAGCATATCCAAGAAATTCTGGTTCGATAGGATTTTAAAGATATAGGTGAAGCGTATTAACTGTTTATCCTCAAAGCAAATGTGATTAGAATTGTTCTCGGAGATAAATACCGCTTCTTCCAGATTTTTCCAAAGTACTGCGCGGTGACATGATGTAACCGGCAGGGTGGGATGATGATATGGGTCATTTATGAAAAGTGTCAATACGTGTCAATACAATGTTTGTTACTAGGCAAATGAATAGGAGAATTTAGTTGCGATCAAATACCACCATTGTGGAAGATCAGGTAAAAGAATGTGCCTATTCTCTTGGCTTTGACATAGTTGGAATAACGGGGCCTGAGCCTTTTGTAAGTGATGAAAGAGCTGCGTTAAAGCGTATAGATGATGGTCACATGAATGGATACAGTTGGTACACCAAGGAACGGGTTCAAAAAATGAATCGTCCCAAACTTCTTCTGGAAGGTGCTCGATCGGTTATTTCTTTGGCAACCAGTTATTTAACCACTGAACCTGACACTAGTAGCCCCAAGACTGGAAGAGTTGCTAGGTATGCTTGGGGAGATGATTATCACAAAGTTCTAAAATCTAAATTAAGAGAATTTTGCGCAAAACTAGAAACCATAACTGGCGAAAAAGTAAATTCCCGGATTTTTGTCGATGATGGACCCATGAATGATAGGGCAGCTGCACGTCGGTCCGGCGTCGGTTGGTTTGGTAAGAATACCAATATATTGACACCTACTCATGGGTCTTGGGTATTTTTGGCACAGGTTGTTACGGACTTGGATTTGAAGCCAGACGTTCCATTGAAAAAAACTTGTGGCAACTGCGTACGGTGTATAGACGACTGCCCCACTGGGGCCATTGTTGCGCCTTATGTAATAGATAACGAAAAATGTATTTCATACCTGACAATTGAGCTTAGAGGTGTTGTACCTAGAAAATTGAGACCGTTGGTAGGAGACTGGATTTTCGGTTGTGACATTTGTCAGGACGTTTGTCCTGTCAATCGAAAGGCTTCTAAAAGTAATCAGATTTCATTTAAGCAAAGGCCTGGTTTCTCTACTCCTGATTTGGTTGAAATACTCAATATGGATCAAACTAATTTTAGTAAGAAATATAAAGATAGTCCGATAAAAAGGACGAAATTACTCGGCTTGAAAAGAAACGCATGCATTGCCTTAGGGAATAATGGTGATATTGCTTCAATTTCAGCACTGTCTAATGCTTTAAAGACAGAAGAAAGTCTAATTCGAATTCATGCTGCCTGGGCGTTAGGTAGGATAGGTGGAGAAAAGGCTATCTCTGTATTGGAAAACGCCCTTGGTTCCGAGAAAGATATGGAAACCTTAGATGAAATCAGATTATCTATAAAGGAATCCAAATTGAATCTTTTGAAGGAAGAATAAATATGGCAGGTAAAATCTACGTGGTTAACGTGGGCTCTAATGCTAGCCATAATTTTTGTAGTCCCATTTTTGACGATAGAACTTTTGAGTTTATACCTATACCTGAGGATCGTCAGTTACCAAGTGCTCATGGATTGGAGTATCGTCAACTAAGGTCCTTTTATACCCCGGACCAAAACTTTTCTAAGTATATGCCAGAATCCATGGCTACAGTCACTGCACATAGTGATCCGGAATTCGATACTTTTACCTATGGTGACAACTGTGAAGTTAATCCTAGAGCCATGGGGATGAGGGAAGTGAACAGAGGGGACTTCCTTTTGTTTATATCGCGATTGCAGGAGTGGGAATCTGGGAAGCCAACTGAAAGATTTGGGTTTTATTTTATTGGATATTTACATGTAGAACAGGTTTTAAAATCTGTTTCAAAGCCACCATCTGAATTGGAAATGGAACGTTTTCAGGCAAACGCTCACTTACGAAGAGCGATGTCGTGTGAATCTCTTTGGGATAACTTTTGGGTGTTTGCCGGTTCATCTTGGTCCAATAGATTTTACAAGGCAGTTCCGGTAACGAAAGATCTGTGTAATGACGTTTTCGTGACTGCTGGAGGAACTTCTTGGGAATGGAAAAAGAATAGAACGGATTTACAGACGATAGGTTCTTATACGAGAACATGTAGGTGTGCAATAGATCCTTCCCATACTGAAGGTAAAATTAGAGCCGATATTCTTTGGGATTGGATATATAAATATAGTAAATAAGCCATATTAATTGACACTTTTCTTGACTAAACAATATAATCTATTCCTCTAATTGAGACTAAGTATCAAAATGTGATTATTATATTGCTGGTAGCAAAATATGGGAATGAAGGACGATTTTTCGAATCAAGATGCTCTAGATTGTTGCCTTGTATGTGGCCCTAATTGTGTTTGCTGTATAAGGGCCAGCGGGGCATGTGTGGAGTTCGACGGCAATTTGGTTCTAGATGATGTTTCATTTTCAGTTGGCAGTGGTGTCCTGTCTGCTTTGGTAGGACCAAATGCCGGAGGGAAAAGCACCTTATTCAATGCTATAGCCGGTGTCCAAGAAATTGTTCACGGTTCTATATATGTTAATGGGCTGAGCCCAAAGGATTCTAGGGGTTCAATTAGCTATATACCTCAAAGAGAAAATGTTAATTGGAGATTTTCTTTAACCGCTGAGGAAGTAGTGAATTTGGGGCTTGTTAAAAATACTTCAATGTTTGGGTTTTCAAAGAAGAAGAATTCAAAAATGGTTGAATCAGCTTTGGAGAGAGTCAATATGTTGCAGGACAAAAACCAATTAATTAGCGAGATGTCTGGAGGTCAAAGGCAAAGAGTCTTTATAGCCAGAGCTTTATGTCAGCAAGCTAATATTCTTCTACTAGATGAAGCTTTCAGTGGTGTTGATGTCGCCTCACAGTTTGGATTAATTGATACTTTGAGGGATCTGAGAAATGAGGGTAAAACCATCATTATCGCTACTCATGATCTTAACACCCTCGCTGACAGGTTTGATGAAGTGATATGCCTAAATAGACATGTCTGTGCCCAAGGCCCTCCAGATACGACATTCACACCTGAAGTTTTGGAAGAATTGTATGGTTCCCACCCAGGTATGTTTTACGGACACTCGCTTGGACATCATCATGATTGAACTTATCGTAGAACCATTTAGATATGATTTTATGTTAAGAGCCTTATTCGTATCTGCCATGGTAGGGATCATATGTCCTATTCTGGGCTCTTATGTTGTAATCAGAGGTATGGGATTCATGGGTGATGCCATGGCTCATGCAGTATTACCAGGGATAGTGATAGCACTAATAGTCGGGGTCTCTCCATTTTTGGGATCTATACCTATGGCGATTTTTGTGGCTGTTTCAGTCGGGTATCTGATCCGAAGGAAAACGGTTACTGAAGATACCGCCGTTGGCGTTATGTTTGCGGGACTGTTTTCTCTTGGGCTTGTCTTTATCTCTTTTGCTGGCGGACTTACTGTGAGCGTCGAAGATATATTGTTGGGTCAGATTCTTGGGGTATCCAAATTTGATATGTTAATCTCCTTCGCTTTGACTATTGTGGTGTTAATCACACTCAGTGCATTTCACAAGCAGCTTGTTTTTTCTGGATTTGACCCTGTGGGGTCGGTGGTAGCCGGTTTAAATGTCGGGGGATTGAATTATATATTTCTTATTTTGCTTGGTATTTCTATTGTAGTAACGTTACATGTAGTAGGAGTCGTTCTAGTTGTGGGTTTATTGGTGACACCAGCTGCTGCGGCACAGATGGTTGTAAGAAGATTTACTCGGTCAATGCTGTTGGCGGTTTCATTTGGGCTATTCTCAGCCGTGGCCGGCCTGTATCTATCCTACTATTTTGACCTTCCATCGGGTCCAGTAATGACGCTAATTACCTTCATTATATTTTTGTCCTGCGCATTTTATACAAGGCTTTTTTCTCAAGCGCATGCATCACATCTGATGTAGAATTCAATGTTGTGGCCCACAATGACTCCAGGTATATCAGATTCAATCCCCTTTAGTAGCCTTTCAACTGTTGAGGCTCTGAAATCTCCGACTTTTCCACACGACACACATACCGTGTGGTGGTGGTGATCAGCGCGAGAAAGCGAGTATATAGGTGTTCCTTCCTGTGTAGAAAGACGACATATTACGTCTGATTCCAGTAGAATTTTCAAGGTACGAAACACTGTGGCTCTTGAAACTTCAGCTAGCTGATCGATTATTTGCTCGGCAGTAAAACCTTCGTTAGCTTCATGGATAAAATCAACTATTTTTTGTCGGGGAGTAGTGATTCGAAGACCGTTGTCTTCCAATATAGCTAGTAAATCAGGTCTAGTTGTTTTTGTATTGGAGTTTGTCATTACTAATTCCTAAGCACAGAATAACAGATTGATAAATGGCGAGAGCTCCACATAATTTCCAGATTTTAAATTCCACCGATGGTAAACTTCCAAGCTATAGCTGAATGTACCTAATAGTAAGATCATAACAATTGGCAAGTAATAAAAAAAACAACCACTCTATTCCAGATTTGGATTCGGATGATGTGGAAACTAGCATCCAAAACAATCGCAGAAATAAATTTGGATTTTTCTACGGTTGGTGGATTTGTATTGGTGGTGCTTTTGTCATGGCGATGTCGTCAGGCATTAATTTTCACGGATTTGGTAATTTTATTATTCCCTTGAGTAAAGAATTTGGCTGGAGTAGAACCACTGTTTCAGCTGTTTTTTCTTTAGCTAGACTGGAGGCAGGTTTTATCGGACCAGCTGAAGGTTGGGCCGTTGATCGGATGGGTCCCCGAAAATTGATGTTGGTTGGAATTCCCCTAATGGGCATTGGGTTTGTTTTATTGAGCCAAGTAAATGGCCTTTTTACCTTCATGCTTGTTTATATTCTTGGAATAACACTTGGGAATAGCCTCGGTATGCATGTGCCGGCCTCAGCGGCTGTAGCAAATTGGTTCCAGAGGAAAAGGGGTCTGGCTTTTGGAATCATGTGGTCGGGTGTTGGCTTGGGAGGTTTGTTGGTTCCCGCTCTAGGATGGGCCATAGATGTTTACGGATGGCGCGATGCTTCGATTTTTGTAGGTATTTTGGTCATCGTAATAGGGTTTCCCATTGCCGCTTTAATGAGACATCGGCCTGAGCAATACGGGTTTTTACCAGACGGAGAAAAAGTTCTTAAACAAACCTCGGATGAAAGCTCAAGGGGTTTCCCTGGAGAGGAAGCAGACTTTACCGCAAGAGAAGCTCTTCAGACTTCAAGTTTTTGGTATCTGTCGTTATCAATAATGGCTAGGTCATTAGTCACTGGTGGGGTTGGACTTCACTTGGTTCCTTATTTCATTGGCCTCGGTGCGAGTCCAATAGAAGCCGCAACATACGCAGGATCAGTGGGTGTTATAAGTATTCCCGGAAGATTTGGTCTTAGCTATCTTGGTGATTATTTCAATAGACGATACATGATGGCAATTTCGCTACTATTTATGACTGTATCCATAGTATTACTGGCCACTGCTGATTCTTTGTCAGCATCTGTTCCTGGGTTGGTGGCCTATTCTATCTCGCAAGGGGGCATATCAGTGATCCCACAGGCAATAATTGCAGATTATTTCGGCAGGAAAGCCTTTGCAACCATATCTGGATTTAGAAGTAGCATTCAAATGGTGGGTATTATAATTGGGCCCGTAGTATCTGGTTTTGTTTATGATAAAACAGGCAGCTATGAATGGGCCTTCTTGGGTTTTGCAGTAGCTTCCGTTATTTCTATGTTTCTTGTCCTTATGGCCTTTCCTCCTACCCGACGTAATTGAGGAACCTTCGCAACTTGTAGTCTACGACTCACTTATTTGTGCTAGAATCCATTAATTAAAAATTGAAGACATTTAATTGGGGGAGCTTGGAACGGCCAGGCTGAGAGGGCAACGCAGATGTTGTCGACCCGTTATGTACCTGATCTGGGTAATGCCAGCGTAGGGATCCCAATACGCAAGCAGAACTTTTCCTGGCCGCCCATGTAGGGCGGTTTTTTTTTGTTGAATTTGAGGGCTTTGGATGAAATGGAAACGGCCATATATAGCCATATAAACATAGTAGGTCTTAAGAAGACAATTAATCAGGATGGAAATTCTGTAAGGATTCTTGATGGGATTGATCTAGCAATTAATCGATCAGAAGTCATATCTGTATTGGGGCCGAGTGGTTGCGGTAAAAGTACCTTGCTCAATATTATTGCTGGTCTTGATCAACCTGATTCGGGTTCGGTCGATATAAATGGTTTGGACTTTGATTCTAGGTTAGGGTCAGTTGGCTATATGCAGCAAAAGGATCTTCTTCTACCTTGGAGATCCGTAAAAGATAATGTCATTCTTGGCTTGGAAGTAAAAGGTATGCCGAAAAAACAGTCATACCAAATAGCTGAGTCACATTTTGATTCTTTTGGTTTGTCTGGGTTTGAAGCAAACTATCCTAATGCGCTGTCAGGAGGAATGAGGCAGAGGGCATCGTTTCTGCGGACGGTTATAACTGAGCCAGATGTTCTTTTATTGGACGAACCATTTAGTGCTCTTGATGCATTGAATAGGTCGAGGATGCAGATGTGGCTGCTTGACTTGCTGGATGAAATAAAGAAAACGGTTCTACTAGTCACGCATGACGTCGATGAAGCGATTATTCTGTCAGATCGCATATATGTTATGACGTCTAGACCTGGGAAGATTCATTCAGTCGAAAAAGTTCCGTTCTCCAGACCAAGGAATAGAGACATAGTGAACGATAATTCTTTTACTGAATTGAAATCCAGGATATTGTCGTTTCTTTGGGATCAAAATTAGATATGGGAAATTGGCTTATCAGATGGAGCCCCGCATTTGGGATTGTAATTCTTATTTTATTTGTGTGGGAAGTGCTGGTAGAAATAAGGAACATACCTAATTGGTTGTTACCCCCACCTTCTTCTGTAGCCATGACCATATACAGTGACTACAGCTTACTTACCGTGCACACTTTAGTGACCTTAGAGGAAATTGTTCTTGGCTTTTTCTTGGCACTCGTTGTTGGTGTGTTATTTGCTTCTGCTATTTGCCTCTCAAAAACTGTTGAAAAAGCATTGTATCCTTTCATTATTGCTTCTCAGACAGTCCCGATCATAGTCATCGCTCCTATGCTACTCGTGTGGATAGGATACGGATTGGCCCCTAAGATAATAGTGGTTGCCTTGATAAGTTTTTTTCCTATCGTGGTTAACATGGTCGATGGGATGAAAGCCATAGATCCCGATATTCAAAAATTAATGTACACATTGGGCGGAAAGAAATCTCAAGTATTTTTCAAGGTCATGATTCCGTCATCACTCCCTTATTTGTTTTCGGGACTTAGAGTGGCAATTGCTATGAGCGTCATAGGGGCTGTGATAGGAGAATGGGTTGGTTCGAGTGAGGGTCTGGGGTATTTAATGATTAGATCTAAACCGCAATTTCAAACTGAACGAGTATTTGCTGCAATAGTAATCCTGTCTTTTATTGGAGTAGGCCTATTCTCCTTAATAACCTATTTGGAAAAAATATTTGTTCCTTGGTCTATTGACCGACGACTTTCAAATTAAAAGATTGTGTATATCTCATGAAATCACGAAATGGAGTTAAAAATGAGAAATAGATTGATGTTATTGGTATTTATATTAGGATTAGTCTCTTTCAGCATTTCTTGTAGTTCGCAAGAAACTGTTTCTGAAGTGAAATTAGCCTTGGACTGGTATCCTAATGCAAATCATATTGGATTGTATTTGGCTGAAGAAAATGGATATTTTGAAGATGAAAATCTAAAGGTAACAATATACACACCATCAGACCCTTCTACCGTTTTACAAACTGTAGCTTCAGGTGCCGATGACTTCGGGATGAATTACCAGCCTGATGTACTAATAGCTCGTTCAGAAGGAGTTCCTGTAGTATCGGTCTTGGGTATGGTTCAGCACCCGTTGAATTCTATGATGGCATTACAATCCTCTGGAAATGGAAGCCCAAAAGATTTGAAAGGAAAGAAGGTAGGCTATCCAGGAATACCTTGGAATGAGGATGCTCTTAATACCATGTTGCAATCTGATGGCCTAAGTGGGATTGATGACATTGAGCTAGTGAATGTGGGTTGGGAATTAGGGTCATCCATGATATCTGAGACCGTCGACGCAATAATTGGGGCCTATTTTACTCATGAAAGCATTGTTCTTGAAAATGAAGGACATCCGGTAAATGTGATGCGCATGGAAGAATGGGGCGTTCCAGACTACTATGAGTTGGTAATGGTAACCAGTGAAGGCTATTTGTCTAAGAATCCAGGGCTGGTGGAAAGATTTACTAGAGCTGTTAGTAAGGGATACACCGATGCCATTTCAGATCCTCAAGCAGGGGTCGACGTATTAAAAAAACATGCTCCCGAGATTGATGAAAACGTAGATAGACCTGGAGCCGACTTGCTCGAAGATTTGTGGAAAGGGAGGGACGGCAACTTTGGAACCCAAGAGGAAGTTAAATGGGTATCTTTTGCTGAATGGATGAAAAAGAGAGGAATTATAAATGAGGAAGTTGACCCTAATGATGCTTTCACAGATAAGTATTCAAACAAATAAATTGAAATAAGAAATGGGTTTGATAAGTGACGCTGACAAACAATTTAAAAGCTAAATATTCTGATCTTTGGGAGTCAATGACTCATCACAAGTTTGTTTTTCAAATGGCCGATGGTTCTTTATCGTCGGATATATTCAAAAGATATTTTTTGCAAGACTATGTTTTTGTTAATGATTTGGTCCCTTTGGCGGCCCAAGGAATTGCAAAAGCTCCAAATCTAGATGCTGCTTCGATTTTTAACGGGTTTCTAGTGGGAGTTTTGGATCCAGAGAATGATTTGTTTATGCGTTTTTTTGATGAACTAGGAGCGACTCAAGAAGATTATTCTTCGGCCAAGGCATCGCCGACAACTCAAGCATTTGGTGATTTTTTGGTAAGGACCTCTTTAGAAGGGACATTTGATGAAATTGCTTTGGTTTTATATGTCACTGAAGGAACATATCTTGATTGGGGAAAGCGTCTTCTGGAAGGAGGTGCAGATCCGAACAATGCTGTTTACAGAGAGTGGATTGATTTGCATGGACCAGCCGTGCTTGGAAGTTTAGTGTCTTGGCTTGAAGACTACATAAATAATCACTCGCAAATTACTGAAGAAAGGGCTGATTATCTTTTTCATACTGCCCTCAGATATGAATTTTTGTTTTGGGAATCTGCGTACGATGATGAGAAGTGGTTCGATTTTTAAGTTGAAAATTAAATTGGGACATAGACTATGAATATTCCTATAAAGCGCACACCGAGATGTTTGACAATAGCTGGTTCCGATTCCGGTGGAGGCGCCGGGATTCAAGCAGACCTTAAGACTTTTGCAGCGAATGGGGTCTACGGAACTTCTGCGATTACAGCAGTTACTGCTCAAAACACCACAGGTGTTCAAGATGTTTTAGAGATGCCGATTAATCTAATCGAAAATCAAATTGATTCGGTACTCTCAGATATAGGGACGGATGCTGTTAAAACAGGAATGCTGTCTAGTTCAGAAATTATTAGAAGTGTGGTTGATAAACTATCGCGGTATCAGATCAAAAATGTGGTGGTGGACCCTGTAATGGTTGCGAAAGGTGGGGATAAACTTTTGCAGGATGAGGCAATTTCTACACTAAAGAACGAATTGATTCCTATTGCTTTAGTTGTGACTCCGAATGGGCCCGAGGCGACGGCAATTACGGGAGTAGAGGTTGTAGATATAGATAGTGCGAAGGTTGCTGCAGTAAGGCTGGTGGAAATGGGTTCAAAATCAGCTGTTGTGAAAGGTGGCCATATAGATGAAGGGCCAGCTACAGATGTGTTGTATGACGGTAGCTCATTTCATTTGTTTAGTACTCGGAGAGTAGAAACTCCTAATACCCATGGTACAGGGTGCACATTTGCCTCCGCGGTAGCTGCCGGGATAGCTAAAGAGATGTCAATAAGGGATTCGGTTAGCCAAGCAAAAGCTTTTGTGACGGGGGCTATTAGAGGTGACTTGAACATAGGTAACGGTCATGGACCATTAAATCATTTCCACGAGTATTGGAAATCCTAGTAGGGATAAATCGATTGATTGTGAATTTCAAGGTGTTATGATTCACCGGTTTTGTATTGTTCATAGGTTGGAGAGATAAATGGAATCTGTTGAAGTAAGCCCTGAACTACGGAAGGGGAGAAATCAGCTAGCTGTGACAGTTACGCTGGGGCACGCAGTTAAGCATGTATTCAATTCAGCTTTGCCTATTCTTTTAACATTAATGAAAGGTGACTTAGGTTTATCAAACACACAATACGGCGTTATTACTAGTGTAGGTAGAGGAACGAGTGGCGCGACAACTATGGTTGCAGGGTACTTAGGGGAGAGGTTTGCAAACAGAGCCGGACTAATGCTTTTTATCTCTCTGAGCATGATGGGTATATCGTATTTCCTTCTCGGGTTTGCACCCAGCTTTTGGTGGGTATTGGCTGTGATGCTATTGGTTGGCATTGGACCATCTCTATATCACCCACCAGCAATAGCCTCATTGTCGAGGAAATTTCCAGACCGAAGAGGGTTTGCTATATCCCTACATGGTACAGGTGGTTCTGTTGGGGAAATGCTTGGACCTATTGTGGTTGGGTTGCTAACGACTGAGTCTGTAAAAACGGCCTCAATTATATCGCTTACTTACTTAGTAGCTTTCCAATGGAATGAAGTTCTTAAAATCAGTGTTTTCCCAGCCTTATTATTCGCTGTACTTGTTTATTTGATGATGAGAAATATTCCAACGGCTGATAGTGATACTGCGTCACTAAGAGATTATTTTGGGGATGTTGGCTTATTGCTCAAAGATAAAGTCATGCTAGGCCTTATCTTTGTTACTGCTTTTCGGTCCATGGCTCAAGCGACGATCGTTGCATTTTTGCCGGTGTATTTGATTGATACACTTGGGAAAGATGCAATCACAACAGCACTTTTCATTGCAGGGGCACAGGCAACTGGAATTGTTGCTCAACCTATTATGGGTTGGTTGTCGGATAAATACGGAAGGAAAATTGTGCTAGTGCCTGCAATGTCTCTCCTAGGAGTTCTCTATTTGACTCTTAGTGTTGCTAATGATGGTGTCCAACTCGTTCTCAATGTGTTGGCAATGGGTGCCTTTGTATATTCACTCCACACGATATTTATTGCAGCAGCCATGGACGTTGCAAAAGGAAGGGCACAATCCACCGTAGTCTCGTTAATTTATGGGGCAAGTTTTTTGGGGACTGTAGGACCAGTGATAGCTGGGTTGCTATCTGATACTGATTTAGGCATAAAAAGTTGTTTTATTTTCAGTGGAATCGTTGCATTAGTGTCCACTGTAATTTTGGCAGGTCTAAAATTGCCTAAAACAATCAACCAGCAGCAAATGGATTAAAATCAGCAGGGCCCAGTCACTTACACCTTAATCAGGAACGGTGATGTTTGTTTCTCTGTGGTGACTGCTGGACCTGTTTCATAATAGAACAAATCGATTTCGGACCTGACTCCAAATTCTCCAGGTATGTATATACCGGGTTCTATGGTGAATCCGATTTTTGGGCTTACAGTGCGAGTGTCGTAGGTTTCCCATCCATCGAGGTTGACGGCATTTCCATGGGCTTCTCTACCTAGGCTGTGACCTAGCCTATGACTGAAATATTTGCCATAGCCCATTTTATCAATATAG
>CAYPXS010000036.1:0-12570 GCA_964414725.1 uncultured Dehalococcoidia bacterium | reverse complement strand
CAGTGGATTGGTGTGCAATAAATTGGGAGATGATGTGGCCGGAAACAATGTCTTCAACGAGTTAGAGTCCATGGGTGTTATGGGCCGATTTATAAAAGATAGAAACTTGAGAACTCCTTATGAGATTGTCATATCAGATTCAAAGGGAGGGCGTACATATTTCTGGGATCGGAGAGAAGATCTACTTAAAACTCTGGAGGAAGCTGATACGGCAATCATAAAAAATGCTAAATGTGTTTATGCAGATTGGTACGACTATCCATACAATATGCCGGCTATTAAGGAAGCAGTGAATGAAGGTTTGCCTGTCCTGGTTAATATAGAAGATCAATATGTGAATTTTCATTTAATCTCAGAGCTGATTGAATTAGCCACTTGGGTTCAGTGCACTCCAGATCAAACCAGTAACGCCCACAAAAAATATGAAACTTGTGAGAAGTTACTTGATCAAGGAGTGGAAGGAATTCTTTTCACAGGATCTGAAGATGGGTGTTTATGGAAATCCAATTTAGACTCATTTTCTGTACTGGCCCCATCAATTGATTTGGTCGATGCCAACGGAGCAGGCGCAGTTTTATCGGCCGGGTTCCTGTACGGGTATAGTCAGGGTTGGGATATTGAAACTTCATGCAGATTCGCCGTTGCTGCGGCCTCTAAACAGTGTGAACTGGTTTCCCCATCGGCCCTTCCCGTCAGTGCATTGACGGAAGTTGCAGGAGACCTTGTAGTTAGTAGGTGCTGATTTTGCTTTAGGTCGAAATTCTATGTTTCGTTTTCGATTGGCTGAGGGATACCTGACTGGTAAATTTTGCGCATCGAGATTACGAACCAACTGATAAAAACGGAGGCTATAAATAGAATGCCTCCTATCGTTAGCATGGCATCTGCGGGCAGAAGAACCTTCAACCCATTGAAAATATCAATCTTTAGGAAATTTAAATCTGACATGGCCCCATTTGCCAGATTCATCGAGGCCATGATTCCTCCGATATGGACCGAATATACAGCTCCAACACGCCCTCTAACAGAGTCATCTGTCACTACTTGAATCATGGTATGGGTTAAGGTCATATATCCCGCTTGGGATGCACCCATCAGAGCGGCACTTCCAATTGCAAAATATATGTTTGGCGAAAAAGCTAAAAGGATTGGTGCGAGCCCACTTACTACCCCAAGGTTCAGGAATAATTTTCCCTTCGTTGTCTCACTGGTAACTCCCGACAGCCATATCAAGCTTATAAGAGCACCCCCGCCAATAGACATCATCATGAGGCTGAAGTCGCCTCCTCCAGTCGCATTGAATCTTTCTACTGACAGGACTGGTAGGACAGCTTCAAATGACATTGTGAAGCCACAGTGGAAAAATGCCATGAGCACAATTAATTTAAGGATAGGATGCTTATAAACGTACGGAACACCTTGGCCGAAATTGGAGAAGAATCCTTTGCTCTTATCCATTGAACCTGAACTTGCTGTTCTTATTCGCAAGGCCTGAATAAGGCTGATCACATAGAAAATCGAACAAGTTAGGAAAGCCCACTCTATTCGTGTTCCTTCAAGCAGTGGCAGGATGGTTAAAGGCCCCAGTAATCTTGATCCATGCATTGTTGCTTGGTTTAAAGCTATTGCATTTAGTAACTTTTCTTTAGGTACAAGGTTGGGCACCAATGCCTGTCCCACAGGCATTTGTGCAGATCTGGCAGCACCATTTACAAAGGCTAGTACCATAAGATGCCACATTTCTAAGTGGCCAAAAGCCAGTAGGCCTGCAAGAAACAAAGTATGGGTCAAGTTTAGGCCGTAGATAGAGGCCATCACTTTTCGTCTCTCGTATCTATCAGCTAAGTATCCTGTAAACGGTGGAATCACAACTCTTGGAATCATCGCTAGGAAGGTAACAAGCCCAACATATAAAGAAGACCCTGACATTTCCCAAACAATCCACCCGCGAGCGACGATTAAGGCCCAAGCTGCGGCACTGGCACTCATATTTCCTGTCCACAGAATTCTATAGTCTCTGTATTGGAGTGCGGCTAAAAACCGGCTTTCGAGAATCTTCGTTAACAAAATGTTTTGAGGATGAAATCAATGTGTTGCATGAGCGAGTATTATAGGGCCTAGGCTTTTAAATAGACACTGCTATATATGGAGATATTTTGCTTAATGATGCCATACTAGATCATTTCAAATAATAAGGAATAAAACGAGATATCCTAGGAGAAAATAATGACTGCCACGCCCAACGAAGAAGAAGTTTTATCTTATTTTGACAAATTGAGCAATTGGGGCAGATGGGGTGAGGAGGATCAAAAGGGTACCTTAAATTTTCTCACACCAAAAAAGACATTAGAGTCCGTCAGATTAATAGAAGAAGGTTTTACAGTGTCCTGTGCTAGACCATTGATATTTGAACCTTCTCCTGATGCGGTAGGGCCTGCTGTTCATTACATGGTTGAAAGTGGGGAAGGTTGGTCTTCAGGCGATAAAGTGACAAGTAGACTTAGTCAAGCTGCTACGGATTATATAGGGATGGTTTTTCATGGTTATACGGTAACTCATATTGATAGCCTTGCTCACTTTTTCTGGAAAGGAAAAATGTATAACGGAAGACCTGCACATTTGGTATCTACTAATCTTGGGGCTACTGCCGAATCTGTTGAGCTGGCAGGGGACGGTATTGCTACACGAGGTATTTTAGTAGATGTCCCCAAAATAAGGGGAATTGAATGGCTTGAGAGAGGTGAAGGGGTCATGCCTGAAGATATCCTGAAGGCTGAACAGGAATGTGGATTTGAAATTTCGGAAGGAGATGTGCTGTTGATTCGCACTGGTCAGTATCATAGAAGGAATGTTGAGGGACCTGTTGATTTCAGAGAAGAAGGTTCCACTGCATGTCATGCTGCTTGCCTTCCCTTGTTTCACGAACGGAATATTGCAATGCTAGGAACAGATACAGGTAATGATGTAATGCCAGCGCCATACCCCAATGTAATCCAGCCCATTCATCAGGTAGGAATAGTCGCTATGGGTCTGTGGATTTTGGATAATGCCAATTTAGACGACCTCGCTGAAGAGTGTCAGAAAAGAAATAAATGGGAGTTCTCATTGAACATCGGCCCACTAAAACTAACCAATACGACTGGTTCTCCCGTGAATCCAATTGCGATATTCTGACAAAATTGAAGCATATAAATATGTGTAAGACATTTAATTCCTGAAATATTTTTCAAGATGTCGCTGGACACATATTAAAATATTTCATATCCTGTACGCCCTTCGTTGGCGTGTATTGTTAGCGAAGTAGTAATGATAGGGGAGAGAAAACGTATGGCAAAGTACAAGGTTGTGACACAAAAGCCAGCGGGTGTTACTTTTGATTTGGCGGATGGCCAATATTTGCTGGAGAAAGAATCACTTGATTCTATTGATGCAGAGATAATTGAGATTGATGCGGCTACAGAGGATGAATTTATTGCTTCTGCTAAAGACGCGGATGCAGTCATTGCAAGAGGCCGACCAATAACAAAGAAAATCATTGACGCGTTGGATAATTGCAAGGTTATTTCACTTGGTAGTGTTGGGGCAGATACAGTGGATGTAAACGCCGCAACGGCCAAAGGTATTCCCGTTACGAATGTGCCGGACACTTTTATTGAAGAGGTGGCCGATCACACTTTGATGCTCCTACTTGCTTCATTCAGAAGGCTAAATATTATGGATCAAATGGTGCGAGAGAATAGATGGTCTGAGGGTCGTCCACTTCTTTCGGAATTTCCTCGATTATGGGGACAAACATTAGGTCTCATCTCATTTGGTCATGTGGCTAAAGCAGTTTCAATCAGAGCAAAGGCTTTTGGGTTGAGGCTGATCGCCTATGATCCTTACATAGAGGAATTATCAATGACAGAATATGGAGTACAACCTATTAGTACTCTTGAAGAGATGTTGAGTATGTCGGACATAGTTTCTATGCATGCCCCATCCACTGCAGATGCCTTTCATTTGATGAGTGAACCTCAATTTAAAGCTATGAAACCTACAGCTTTGTTCATTAACAATGGAAGAGGACCTACGGTAGATGAAGAAGCTTTGATAAAGGCACTCGAACAAAAATGGATAGCTGGAGCCGGATTAGATGTGTTTGAGCAAGAACCACCAGATCCAGAAAATCCATTACTTCATATGGAAAATGTAATATCCACACCTCATGTGGCATCCGCTTCTCAGCGGATGGCTCCTGAGACTAGAAGACGAGTCGGAAAAGAACTTTCCTTGGTTCTCACAGGACGATGGCCAAGAAGTTGTGTGAATCCCTCTGTATTAGCAGAGTCGGGACTTAAAAGATGGCAGCCATATTCCATGGGCAGAGGTCCAGGTTCTGGCTGATATAAGTCAGCTCAATACAAAACGAAAAAGGGTGGCTATGTCACCCTTTTTTATTATCTCTATGGATAGGGACCGTGGCAGTAATAGTGAGTAATATCGCTACAATGGCGACTACTGCGAGAGTGTAGAATGCATAGTCGTAACTTCCTGTAATATCAAAAATTATTCCGGAAAGCAAAGCTCCAATTGCCTGACTGAATGATACAAATGGTTCAGTGAATCCTCTTATAGTCCCTAGGGAGCCTCGACCGAAATAATCTGCCATAGCTACTGATGGGACAACTAGCATGCCGCCGAGGGCCGTACCAAATAACGAGGCATATACCCATGCTTCCGTGACGCTGTCAGCAGTACTGAACAAAATAGCACACACACTCATTACCGCGGCTACCATTGCGTAACAGTACCTTGCCTTTATCTTTTCTATTGTCCAACCCCAACCGAGGCCACCAAGCCCGGTAAATATAGCGTTCAGGCTAACTGCGGCAGCAGCTTGATTCGAAGTTAAACCGGCATCCTGAAAAAAAGCTGCCATATGAGTGTTGGTTCCAGAATGGATTACGAAAAGCAGACCTCCAGCCAATGCTAGCTGCCATAGAGCTGGAGTTTTTAAAGCTTCTTTTAATGTCCAGTTGATTTCTTCTATTAGGGCAGCAGGTTTAAGAGTCTCATTTTCAAGTAAGGACTCTTTTTCTCCATCCGGTAACAATCCCACAGATTCTGGTGTTTCTGCCAGAAATAGAAAAACTGGAAGTAAAGCTATTACCCATACTCCGACACCTAGGAGATGCCATGCTACTTGCCAGCCGTATATTCCTATTAAAATGGAGGCCATTAACGGGAATCCAGTCATACCTATCGAATGACAAAATGTAAGTATTCCGTTGGCTCGCCCACGTTTTTTAATGAACCACCTGGAAACCACCACGGATGAACCAATTTGAACAGGACTGCTGAAAATTATTCTGCCGATTCCATATGTAATGTAAAAAGCCACAGGCACAGTGGCCCACCCGGTTAAAAAAGTAGATATGCCTAATATGACGATGCTTGAGGTGAGGATCGTTCTAGCGCCATATCTGTCGATCAACCAACCAATAGCTGGGGATATGAACGTAGAGGCAAGCCCTCCTACACTGACCGCTCCGGCCAATACAGTACGACTCCAACCTAGATCTTCCGCCATTGGATACATGAACACTGCAAGGGTTAGGCTGGCGGCGGCATTCCTGACTATTTGAGTTGATCCCGAGGTTCCTAAAATAAGCCAACCGTAGAAGAACGGCGTGCGTTTTGAAAGAAAATTAGCTAGGTTCAAAAGAAAGATCCTCTGGGATACAAAATGTGATATTTCGGAGGGATGCTACCACGTAGAAGTTGGTGCTTCAAACATTACTAATGTTCTATTGTTAATATTGTCCCCACAATGCTAGAATTTTTCTTTGTTTAAGTAATATCAATTGAGTTATCAATACAGTTGAGTTTTTAAGTAGAAAAATTTGACATTACTTAAAAATAATATGAGGAGTTTTATTAGCTGTGCCTGAGATAAAAGTTGCGATAATTGGAGTAGGAAACTGTGCTTCTTCCTTTATACAAGGAGTGGCTAAGTATGGTGATGTAGGCCCTAGTGACACTATTCCCGGTCTGATGCACCCTGTTTTGGGAGAATACGGCATCGGAGATATAAAAGTGGTTGCGGCCTTCGATGTTGATGCTGATAAAGTCGGTAAAGATCTGTCAGAAGCTATTTTTTCAGGGCCGAATAATACAGTTAAATTTCAAGATGTAGAGGAAACTGGAGTAATAGTTCAGAGAGGAATGACCCATGATGGGATAGGTCGTTATACCTCTGAGGTCATAACCAAGGCCGAAGGGGGTACTGACGATGTTGCCACTATTTTGAAGGAACGTGAGGTTGATGTGGTCATTAATTACCTGCCAGTTGGTTCGGAAGAGGCAACCAAATGGTACGTAGAGCAGGTATTGCAGGCTGGGTGCGGTTTTATAAATTGTATTCCTGTTTTCATTGCCAGCGGAGAAAATGATTATTGGCAAAATAGATTCAGGGAAGCTGGTGCACCAATAATTGGCGACGATATTAAATCTCAAGTGGGTGCAACTATCACACATCGAGTACTGACAAGACTTTTCATGGATAGAGGAGTAGAGCTTCAGAGGACATATCAATTGAATTTTGGTGGCAATACTGATTTTATGAATATGCTCGACCGAGACCGTCTTGATTCCAAAAAGATATCTAAAACCCAGTCAGTTACTTCTCAGGTTGATGAATTTATTCCAGATAGAGACGTTCACGTAGGACCGAGTGATTACGTACCTTGGCTCACAGATCGTAAATGGTGCTATATCAGGATGGAAGGGAAAACCTTTGGAGACGTACCTCTGAACTTGGAACTAAAATTAGAAGTTTGGGACAGTCCGAACTCGGCCGGGGTTGTTATAGATGCTGTCAGGTGTGCCAAAATAGCGAAAGACAGAGGAATAAGCGGCCCTATAACTGCTCCGTCATCATATTTCATGAAATCCCCCCTTATTCAATACACTGATGATGAGGCTAGGCAACTAGTTGAAGATTTTATCGCTGGAGAAGAATCGGCTCAAGGTTGATATAACGGGCTCGTGATTATTTAGCAGAAGAGGTGATATGAAAAGACCTCTGAAGGTTGCCTTAGTTTCTCCTTATGACGTTGCTTTTCCTGGTGGCGTGAGTGCTCATATTCAAAATTTGAGTACCAACCTGGAAAAGAAGGGTGTTATTACTAGTATTATTGCCCCTGCCTCGGCACGCTATGATAATTCGATTCCAAACCTAATTCGGATGGGTTCTTCAATTGCAGTTCCCACAGGAGGTTCCGTAGCTAGGATATCTTTTTCTGTTTGGATGGCCAAAAAGATTAGGAACCTGATAAAAGAAGAGAAGTACGATGTTGTGCATGTTCATGAACCATTTGCTGGAGCTTTAACTCTTAGCGTTTTGTCTAATAGTCTGGATAATGGCCCGATTAAGATTGGGACATTTCATTCATTTGAAGGTTCCAGCCTATATAAATTAGTTCCGGATTGGTTATTGCAAAAATATTTCCGTAAATTAGATGGCAGAATTGCCGTTTCAGAACCTGCAAAAGCTTATGTGCATAAATATTTGCCATCCGACTATGAAATCATTCCTAACGGTATAGATACAAAGGAGATCGATTTAGTTAAGCCGTATCAACAACTTTTGGACGGTAAGATAAATATTTTGTTCGTTGGTAGATTGGAAAAAAGGAAAGGTTTGAGATACTTATTATCTTCTTTTTGTGACCTGAAATGGAAATTTCCCGATATTAGACTCATCATTGTTGGCACTGGCGATATGGATTCAGAATCTCAGAGAATTTTGGGAGAAAGGAATCCAGATGATGTACTTTATGTAGGATCGGTAACCCATGAACAAAAGTTGAGGTATTTAAAAACGGCTGACATATTTTGTTCGCCGGCGACGGGCCAGGAAAGTTTCGGTATCGTACTCCTTGAGGCGATGTCAGCAGGTTTACCGATCGTAGCCTCCAGAATAGAAGGATATGAATCACTTCTTGGTGAAGAGGAAGCTTTTTTGTTTGAAGCTGGGGATTCCAGTGATCTTTCTGAAAAATTAGCTCTATTAATTGGTTATAAAGAAATGAGAGATCAAATGGGTAGTCATGGTCGGAAAAAGTCGGAGCTGTTTGATTGGTCAGTAGTTGCTGAAAAAATTCTGGATTATTATTTGTCATTTGCTAGTATCCTAAATAAGAAGAAGACCAGTGATATTCGCTAATAGAGTGAAGATATGATTACGAGAGAAGGTTTACGAAAAGCGCTTCTAAAATATTATGAAGAGCCCTTGTCGTCTTTTTTTGACGCTATCGGCTTTACCCCAAACATGGTTACATTGCTTGGACTATTAGTTGTTGCCATTGCCGCCTTCTTTATATCCATTGGCAACTTCTGGGCCGGCGGGGTAATCGTCGCTGCTGGGGCTGCCTTGGATTTAATTGATGGTGCTCTAGCTCGGAAGAAAGGTTTGGATTCAAAATTTGGTGCGATGTTCGATTCTGTAGCTGACCGACTTCAGGAAGCCTTGGTGTTACTAGGATTGCTAATTTACTACTCATTCGGCGACTGTGTTGATGATTCTGTATTGCCATTTAACTCATTGGAGGGATTCAGTTCCTGCTCTTTTGCTCAAATAATGACTTACACTGCCTTTGTCGGATCTATTATGGTCAGCTATCTTAGGTCTCGGGCTGAGGGTCTTGGAATTGAATGTAAAGTCGGAATTATGACCCGGCCAGAACGAGTAGCTGTTATATCTATCGGTTTAGTGATTGCCAATTGGGTTCCATTTGTGATGATAATGGTATTAATTGCGCTAACAGTGCTAGGTCTTTTTACAACTGTGCAAAGACTTATTCACTCATCTAAGGAGTTATAAATCAGAGAGGTGGAAATGCAAATACTTAACGATTCAGATAGGGAATTTGTCAAAACTCGATTTGAAAACGAATTGGTTAACGAAGTGAATTTAACTCTATTTACCCAAAGTGATTTAGGGGGACTTGTTGTTCCTGGGCGTGAGTGTGAAACTTGTGCACCCACGGAGCAACTCTTAAAAGAAGTTAGTGAAACATCTGATTTAATTAATTTTAAAAAATTAGATATCCAAAATGATGCTGAAGAAGCTGCCCGCTGTGGGATATCACGGATCCCCTCTTTTTTAGTGTCCAGAGAAGATGAAACCAATATTAGGTATCTTGGAATACCCGCCGGCACAGAATTTCCCGTTTTGATGGAGGCACTGGTAAATGTGTCTTCTGGAGAACCCAAATTATCTGATGAGACAAAAACTTTTTTGCAGACATTGTCTGAAAATATCCTTATTAAGACTTTCGTCACCCCAAATTGACCGTATTGCCCAGGAGTAGCCAGTTTGGCTCACGCAATGGCAGCATTTACTCAGAAGGTGGTGGCAGAGGTAATTGAAGTCCAGGAGTTTCCAGATATCGGAACTTCCTACCAGGTTAGAGGGGTTCCCTTGACGGTAATTAATGAAAAATACAGTTTCACTGGAGCAGCAAATGAGCAAATGCTGCTTGAACACCTCAGGAATGCTTTGTCTCAAGCCCCTGAAGGGGAATATTAAGATTGAAGTTCAGGGCTTACTTATTTTTATTCTTGGTTTTTATGGGCATGGTTGCCCATACTGTTTTCCAATGGCAAGGAGAGATTGCATCGGCGACTGGGTCCGATATAGAAATCGAGTCAGCTTCTGCTAAAAGTGAATTTCCAGAGGGTATTAGGTTTGAAATTGTTGCTAGTTCACCTAGCCTCATTAATGAAATTGCCGTCAATTTCAGGGTAGGCCAGCAGATTTCAGGGGTTTATGAATATTTGGACTTTGAGAGTGCTAGAGAAGTTAACGGTACTTTGTTTTGGCAGACAAACACGAGTGCCAAATATGTTCCACCAGGCACAATAATTGAGTATAGTTTCACCATCACAGATGAATCTGGTGACACCCTTAATTCTGAAAATAATTACCTTGTGTATTCTGACAGTAGATTTGAGTGGGAGGAAATAGAGTCAGGTACGATTTCTGTTGCATACCATGGACCAGTAAAAAGTAGAGCAGAAGACATTTTGGATGCTATGAATCAAACTCTCTTCATGATGGAACCAGTATTTGGGGATGTGCAGGGAGATCCTATTAGAGTGACCATGTACAACAATGTTTCTGAGATGATGGGAGCTTTGCCTCCGAGTAGTTCTACTATAAGAAGTGAACTTATAACAGAAGGGCAGGCTTACCCTGATATCGGGACTTTGCTGGTTTTGGGAGGTGGAAGGATGTCCAGAGGTACAGCTTCCCATGAAGTTACACATATCTTGGTACATAGAGCGGGCGACAGTGTTTTTAGTGGAGTTCCCTCCTGGCTAAATGAAGGGTTGGCAGAGTTTGGCAATGTTTCACCCAGTTTTTCATACGATGTGGCGTTAGATTTTGCTGTTCATGCAGATAGATTAATGCCTATAACAGCGATGAAAAACCGACCAGGAAATCCGGAAGATGTGATTATATTTTATGGGGCCGCTAGCTCCATCGTGGAATTTATGATTTTGAAATATGGACCAGGGAAGATGTTTACTTTGCTATCTGAGCACAAGTCAGGAATGAATTTGGATGATGCAATCGAATTTGTTTATGGTATAGATAAATTGAGCTTGGAGAATGAGTGGAGAAGCTATATTGGGGCACCTAAATATGAACCTGATTTGTCTGAAAAGCAATTGCCCACGCCTATTCCCAGACCGGCTGTTGGCCTCTTTTCCTTGACTCCCCAGGCTGGGTCTATTTCGGTTAAATCCACGGAAAATGATGACCTTGTAGGGACCGCCGTACCCGACACGTCAGTGACTCCAAATACTGAAAGCGATGAATCTCCAAAGGCGTCAGGAAAGGGGTCAGGTTGTAACCGATACGATAATGAAAATAAATCCATGGATTACGCCATGATTTTTCTGTTAGTTCCTCCTTTGTTGATTTGGTCGCGTAGGAAGTGAATCGGCGATTGATATAATTGTCTGGTTTATTTAGTGTTTTTGAGGTATGACTTAAATGAGCTTGTCTTCGGATTGGTATAGAGCTGTGGAACAGACATATGTGGTGAAATATCCTAAACAGCATTTGGCTACTTTTGGAACGACAAACATTGACTATTATGTGGTAACAGAGCCTTTGTACTCAGCTTTAAATTCACAAAAGAAAGAATTGGAAGGCGTAGTGAGGAGTGGCAAGGTAAAGGCCGGGCAACCCACATTAATCACCCCTACCTATGCCATGAATTTGAGTGGGTTCAGTGAAGATGCTTATCAATATTTTGATCAGGTAGCCCAAATGTATGGCCCCAATAGTCCGGGAATTATGTACCAATACAACAATGAGCCTGAAAGATTGGAAATTCTAAGTGGTAATCCCGATGAAATAGCTCATCGTATATCGAAGGAACTTAAAGAAAAGAAAAACGACCTTTCCGTCGTTATATCTGGGGTAGATGAGTTTTGGGATGTAGCGTTGCTTAAGTTTATATATGAATTTACGGCTTCATCCGTTTCCTACAATAGTAGGGAAATGAGAGGAGCAGGACTTATGGACCCCCAGAGCACTGCGGGAGGTATACCAACGGCCGCTGCAAACCAAATTGAGGAAATGTTCAGGTCGGTTAGAAAAGGTGGTAGTCCTGAATCGCTCAAATCTGAACTAGATAAATGGGGGGTCTATCGATATTATGAAGATAGGTTTCTGGATCTTTTCAAGTAAAACAAAGCTCGACGCAAATAGTTTTTGATACCCGTCTAGTGATTCATTTAGTTCTGATCATTTGATGGTTTATTAGGATACATTTAGACTTTTTGACGAAGTTACTATGCTAAAATTAGTTATATTAGATCTCCGTTATGACCTGTGAGGAATCATGTACAGAAAAGAAGAGCCAGAAGTCAATATAGAACAGATCATTGCCAAGATAAAAGGAATATTTGGCGGTTCAGGCGGTTCAGGTGGTTCAGGCGGTTCCTCAAATGGAAGTGGCAAAGGTGCTAGCGCTGTGCCTTACGTGATTGTAGGGATAATAGTTCTCGGAATACTTGGTTGGTTTGCAACCGGGTTTTTCTCCGTCCAACCAGGAGAGCAGGCCGCTGTGAGAATGTTTGGCCAATACTCAGATACCAAAGGTACGGGCCTTCAATGGTGGTGGCCTGGTCCGGTAGGGGCCAGAGATATTGTGAGCGTAGATGAGATTCGCCGATTAGAGCTAGGAGTTAGAGCTGGAACCCCTGTGCTCGACGAATCACTAATGATTACCGGAGATCCTGATGAGCAGGGCGCTCCAGGTGAAGCCCCCAATATAGTTGACGTTCAGCTTTTAGTACAGTACGACATAAAGAATCTTGAAGACTACCTTTATAAAGTTGTCTCTCCAGATGCATTCACATTAAAAGATGCTACCGAAACCTCTTTAAGACAAATAGTGGGCAGCAGGCCCATAGATGACGTTCTCACTGAGAACAAAGAAGTTATTCAGATCGAGACTAAATCGAAACTTCAAGGGATATTGGATCAATACCAAAGCGGTATAAGGA
>CAYPXS010000035.1:0-12686 GCA_964414725.1 uncultured Dehalococcoidia bacterium | reverse complement strand
CCAATGGTAATATCGGTACTATCAACAACGTCAACTTGGTGACAATGAAGTAAGTACTGACCTAGAAATCAGATGTCCCTCGCGGAAAGCGAGGGACATCTCTTTGTAGATTCAGGAGAGCCAACCTCTCGACCTAAGTCTCAGTAAACATAAAGAAAGGCTGAATAAATATGTAAATGGTTGGCAGGGAGATTGTTGAAAAACTTCTCCCTCCCTACCGTAAGTTTTGCCTAATTTAGCTGAATAAATTAGAATCCTAACTGATGGGCAGGACTTGTTAGAACGGCAATAAAAAAATTAGATCGTCGCTTTGGCGGCGGAGTTTTTGGAAGGTGCTCGGAGCATGATTGTATTCCTTGTAAGGCGAATAATTTTTGCTTGTTTCGCTATGATTGGGGCAACCTTTATAACTTTTGGACTTTCTAGAGCAGCGGGTGACCCCCGCTACTTATACGCCCAGGAGGGTGGATATGGGCTCACCCAAGAGCGTTGGGATGAGCTTGGCCGGGAATTGGGGTTGGACAAGCCGTTAGTGTGGCAATACTCGGTGTGGCTTGCAAATATTGTTAAAGGCAATTGGCAAGACAGTCTGTTAGACAGAAAAGATGTCTTCGGGAAAATTATGGATAGATTGCCACCCACGCTTAAATTTGCCTTAACTTCCTACATTTTCGCAGGTGTTATTGGAATTCCTTTGGGGGTATTGTCGGCTGTAAGCCGAGGTAGCTTGTGGGATTATGTGGGTAGAGGATTTGCTCTATTTGGGCAAGCTCTACCAGTTTTTTGGGTGGGAATAATGCTGATTTTGATATTCTCGGTGAAATTGAGATGGTTTCCCACTGGGACGCTGGGTGAAGGCTTTTTTGAATGGAAATATTATGTTCTACCGACCATAACCTTAGGATGGATTGCGGCCGCTACCTATCTTAGGCTTGTTAGGTCCTCTATGCTGGAAATACTAGATTCAGAATTTATTAAGTTGGCTAGAGCTAAAGGCGTTAGTTACAACACCTTAATTTGGAAGCATGGTTTCAGGAATGCTTTGATAGCGCCTCTTACATTCTCCAGCTTGCTACTTACAGGTTTCATAACTGGTGCCGTTGTGACGGAGACTATATTTGCCATACCAGGACTGGGAAGGCTTGCTTTTCAGGCGATAAACAATAACGACTTTCCGATCATGGTAGGCGTAGTGTTAGTCTGGACAGCCCTCTACGTTGCAATGAACTTTTTGACAGACATGATCTATGCGTTAGTAGATCCCAGAATTCGATATACCTAGGAATAAAAAATGGCACAGTCTGTAGAACTATCGGAAGATCTCCTTCGGCAAATTGGTGCTGAAAAAAGTAAGTTTGGAGAAATTTGGGGCTTCATAAGAAGATGGCCAATCATTCCTCTATTTTTACTTGCTTTATTAATTTTCACGGGAGTTTTTGCTGATTTACTGGCTCCTCATGATCCAATAATTGCAAGGCCAGATAACAGGAATATTCCACCAGTGTGGGAAACACCCATCGTGCTCAATATAAAAACCACCGCTGATCCGTTGGCATTTCCGGACCCAGTGGATAAGCCCATTGAAGAAGCTATGCTTAAATATGGGATAACTCCGACTGTGGAAAACACGGCGACCCAAGAGGCTGTTGAAACAGCTTTTAAAGACATTGGTTACGTGGCTAAGGTTAAGTGGTCTAGTTGGGATCATATACTTGGCGGGGATAACATAGGCCGTGATCTCTTAAGCAGAATCATTCATGGGGCAAGAGTTTCACTTGTTGTTGTGACTGTGGCTCTTATTTTTGGATTGCTAATTGGGGTATCTATGGGTTTGGTGGCAGGCTATTTTGGTGGCTTGATAGACGAAGTCATAATGAGGGTTACAGATATCTGGCTAGGTTTGCCATTCATATTGGTTGCAATCGTAGCGGTAATAGCGTTTGGACAGACTTTTACAATACTGATTGTTCTATTAGGAATACTTTCTTGGACACCCTTTGTAAGAAACGTACGAGGAGAAGTACTTAGCCTGAAAACTAGGGATTACGTTTCTTTGGCAAAAGTGGCGGGATGTTCCACATTCAGAATTCTAGTCTGGCACATTCTTCCGGGGACAATTAACACCATCATTGTGATTGCCACTCTGAGGGTAGGCCAGCTTATATTGACTGAAGCCATCCTGAGTTTCTTGGGTGCCGGCATACCGCCTCCCACTCCGGCGTGGGGCGCTATGGTGAATGATGGTAGGCCATACATCAACGATGCTTGGTGGATATCGTTCTTCCCAGGCGTTGCTATATTCCTAGTTGTTATGTCGCTCAACTTTTTGGGCGACTGGTTGAGAGATAGATTAGACCCGAGATTGAGACAGCTCAACTAAAGTAAATAAAAAATAGAAAGGGGTAAGCCTTAATTGGTTTGCTCCTTTTCTTTATGAAGTGTGTATGAATTTCAATGGAAAGTGGTAAACTTCAACACTACTGAAATAGGGTTAAGATGTCGTTAATCATTTTCATGCAATGGAGCGAATTATGATTACTATGAACAATAAATTTATGATGTTTGTGATGTTGGTCGTTTTGGTAGGAATAATAGCTACGGCCTGCGGTGTTAAATCTGGAAACAGAAGACCTGCTCGAACAGATGAGGATAAAACAGGTGAATTTCACAGGTCACCAATAGCGAGCAAACTTCAGGAGCTGTCGGTGGATTTAGATAAGGCTGACGGTACTTGTAAAGCTACTCCTGCAGATCTGACCTCACCGGTAGCGTCAAGGGTTCGGCTGGGTGTACAGCTTGGAGGAACCTCTGTTAAAGAGGGAGCCACTAAATCTATTGAGATTGTAGGTGAGAAGAAACAAGCTAAGTACGAGATTTCTGGTATGACGATAAAGGCCGCTGGTGGCGCTTTGGAGATAGGAACCGCCTCAATAGCGCTTGACCTGGCGTCTGGATCAAGAAAAAACTATGATTTTAATATCGGAGCCCCTGGAACTTTTGATATTCTATGTGACGGTGCCAAGGTTGGTACATTCACTGCTACCGAATAGCGGTTTCGTTAAATAAGGATTTACAGATAAAGCCCCTTTACTTAGAAGTGAAGGGGCTTTTTTATGAGGAAAAATGTATAAACTGCCCCATTTTATATTGACTGTTATCTGCGTTTCTTTGATCATGAATATAGCTGTTTTATATGGGAATTCTAATTACAGCTCCGAGATTTTATATGCTGCTATTATTCCTTCTTGGGCGGTTTACATTTTAGCTGCGGCTGTACCTATTTCGGTGGTTTTGTCCTCTCTTTTTACGGCGTTATTAATTAGAAAAGACACCCCTTCTAACACGGATGCCACCGACGATTCAGATAATACTATTGAGGTGGCTACTCCGATGGTTGTACCTGAACCTGAATCCACGCCTAAAGTAGCTGTTGAGCAACCTGGCCGTGGACCCATTCCGATTAATGTTCATGAAGTTCCTACCACGAGCCCACCGAATTCCAGCGAACCGATTTTCGTTCCGACAATATCGACCTTTGAAGTGACCGAAAACCCAACGGATCTTTTTTTTCATCAAGGATCTATATGGGTTGCTTCACAAGATGAAGATGGGATTGCTAACTATTCTATGGATGGTGAATTGTTATATTCCATGCCCCTCCACCCTTATCCTAATTCATTGGCACACGATGGCGATGAGCTTTGGGTGGGAACATATTTTGCTGTGAGAACCTTTGACTTAAAGGGTGGCATGGGTAGTGCTCCGGTTGAACTACGCCGACCTACAGATATGCTGTATGCGGGTGATGCTATGTGGATTGCAAATTCAGGTAGGGATGTTGTCACTATGGTCACGAAGGATAGGCAAACAGTCAAAAATATCCAATCGGGTACCAAGCCACAAAAATTAACATTCGATGGGCAACATATTTGGGTTGTTAACCATGGTGATGACTCTATTTCCAAAATAGACCAAGATGGTAACTTGAATGGCACTTGGAATACAGGTGGAGGTGCGAGAGGGATAGCTTTTGATGGTGAGCACATATGGGTAACTAATTCTCTAGATGACACCGTGAGTAAGTTTACCTTGGAAGGGACCAGAGTAGCTGACTATATAACAGGAACCTTACCTGGCGACGTTGTTTATGATGGTCAAGGAATTTGGGTTGCAAACCGTACAGATAAAACAGTTACAAAATATGGTAAGCAGGGAAACCATTTGGGAACCTTCCATATTGGAAATACACCAAACGCCCTTGCAACAGATGGCCAAGGTACTGTCTGGGCAGCACATTCGGCAGAAGGACTGGTTTCAAAAATGGTTGTGGAGGATGTGACTATAGCAACTTATCCCGTTGGAAATGCTCCTGAGCCAATAATCTTTGATGGTGATAATTTATGGGTCGGAAATGCCCTTTCCCATACGATTATGAAGATTGGTTTAGACGGCCAACAGCAAGCAGTATATGAATCACATGGTAGGGAACCGAATGCTCTTTTATTTGATGGTGAAAATATATGGTCTGCAAATCAATTCGACCATAATGCAACTAGACTTTCACGTGACGGGGAACTTCTTGGCACTTACTCAGTATCCACTTTGCCAAGAACCCTAGCTTTCGATGGAGAAAATGTTTGGACTTCCGGATGTTGGGAGACATTACTCTACAGGCTGGATATCGAGGGCAATGCAGTACCCCCCGTGGAAACGGAAGGTGCTGGGCCAATAGTGTTGTTTTTTGATGGAGAGAATATCTGGGCAGCGAATGCTCATAGTGACAGCGTTACCAAATTTACTAAAGATGGAAATCCAGAAGGTAATTTTTCAGTAGGTGACGTTCCCATAGCATTTACAGAGGAAGATGAGAATATATGGGTAGCGAATTGGAGAGAACATACTGTATCCAAATTATCAAAAAATGGTGAAGATCTAGGAAGGTTTGAAACAGGTAGGTTACCTTACGGAATTGCTTATGATGGGGAGCATATTTGGACAGCCAATAGTATGGATGGTACCGTCACTAAACTTTCTACGGAAGGTGACATGTTGGCGACATATCCTGTCGGCGCTGCCCCGGCGAAAATACTTCCTGTAAACGGGGAAATTTGGGTAACACTAACAAGTGACGATTCTATAGTTAAACTGACTCCCTGAAAGTTTGACAATAATTAAAAAGAGGTTGATTGATGTTTCATATGGTTGATGAGCAGGAAAGTCCTGCTTGGGCAAGAGTATGTGACTTAGTCTTTCAAGATAGACGAGATGATGTTGGCTACTATCTTGACCAAGCTTCTCCAATAGGGTCTTCAGTGTTGGAAATAGGCTGCTCCACTGGACGGATCACAGAATTCCTCGCAGATTTCGGCAAGGAAGTGCATGCGGTAGATCCTTCTAATGAAATGCTATCTATTGCCAGAAATAAAATCGAAAAATTGTCCAATCCTGGGCAAGTTTCATTTAGCCAGTCCGATTTATCTGAATTGAATATTATTTCAGACAGAAAATTCTCTTTAGCAATTGTTCCTTCGTTGGCATTTATGTCTATCCTTTCATCCGAAGAACAACAAAAATTTCTTCATAATTTGAGGCGCTATATGAACCCAGGGGGGAAGCTCATTATTGAGATGAAGGTGCCAGATCCGGATGTTATTTTGGGTGATCCGGCAACTTTGTACCACCTCATGGATGTCGACAATGTAGAAGATGGTGGAAAATTAGTTTTTTATCATCAGAGATATTACGATGATTACGAACAGGTTGTGGAGACAAAAATAGTGGTGGAATTTGTTGATATTCAGGGCATTGTTCAGGAGAAGATTGTCCATGATCTTTCCTTCAGATATACCTTTCGCTGGGAAATGTATCATTTGCTACGTATCTGTGGATTTGAAATTTTATCTTTGCAAGGAGACTTTGAAGGCAACCCCTTTGTTGCTGAGAGTGACAGCATGATTTGGATGGCTGGGGCGAGGTCTTAAAAGGGGAAGAGAAGAGGACTCTCATATCAATAAATTTCTATTCAAAGGCCTCTGTGAGATCGATATAGGGCTTTAACGACGAATCAAGCGCAACGGCCGCCTGTAAATGAGTAGTTGCTGCATTCGGGTTACTAGAGGCTAAATAAGCTAGACCTAAATTATAAAGACTGGTTGGATTGTCGGGGTCTAACTCAGTGGCAGTTTTTAAATGATCAATGGATCCATTGATCTGTCCCAGATTATAAAGAGCAATTCCTTTATATAAATGAGGTATTGAGTCTGTTGGATTTTCCTCAATAGCGGAACTAGCCCTACCCAGAGCAGAGGAGTAATTTTCAGCATTGAGATCGTTATAAGCTTTATTAAGGTTGCTGTAATAGTCACCATAAGATATTTCTCTGGCGAGGTTAAAATTTCTTATTGCATCTCCAAACATGTCCAATTCCCCATAGGAGTTTCCTAAATATAAATATAGATCTGCATTATCAGGTTCTAATTCAATTGCAGTTGAGAAATCTCTGATGGCGTTTTGAAAGGCACCCATTTGATAATAAGAAGATCCTCGCAATGACCACGCTTTAGCAATTCGTGGATCTTGCTTTATAACTGATGAATAATCTGCTATTGCTTTTGAAAATTCAGAATTATTTTCATTTATTTTCCCCCTTAAGAGGAAGGCTTCCGTTGCATCAGTATTAGCCTTTATTAGTTCGTCCAGTATATGTTTTGCTTGTTCATGATTCCCTTCTAAATGGTAGGTTTGAGCTTGTTTTAACTCAGCATTATAGTAGGAAGAATTGCATGTTAAGAAAAGCATGAGGGCAACAGGTGTTACCAGCAGTACTCGGAACAAATTAGAAAATAAAGTGGTTGTGAATTGAGTTTCTTGAGGCGCGTTCCATATGTATGGAACGCGCCTCAAGAATGAAGGGCTACCTTTCTCTCGGAAACCAGTAGCAGCCATAATCATCTGCACAATGAGCGCAGTGGGCAGTCCTGTGGCCTGGGGCGACTTCTCTTGTGATGAGTTCATTCTCTGCACATTTTGGGTCTGGCTCTGGGCACAGCGGAGCATAACTACAACAGGATGGAGGATTTATTGGCGAAGGTACTTCACCTTCAAGCAACATTTCTTCTTTTTGATCATTGGGGTGATATGGCAGGGCAGCACCAATCAAAGCCTGGGTGTAAGGATGTGTCGGTGTGTCAAATAACTGGTCGGTGCTAGCTTCTTCAACTAGTTTACCAAGGTACATAACTCCCATTTTGTCACACATATACCTAACAGTGGCTAGATGGTGCGCTATTAACAAATAAGTAAGGCCGTGCTCCTTTTGCAAATCCATCAATAGGTTCATTATTTGGGCTCTGATTGATACATCCAGGGCTGACACTGGCTCGTCGAGAACAATAAGCTTTGGGTTTAATGCCAGTGATCTTGCAACCCCAATTCTCTGTCTTTGGCCGCCTGAAAATTCGTGCGGGTATAGCTCGGCTTGATATTCCTGTAGACCAACTTCTTCCAAAATATCTCTGACTTTGGTTCGAATCTCTGCTCGGGTCATCGTTGTATTCACTTCTAATGGTTCTGCGATGATACTTTCCACTTTCATCCGTGGATTTAGAGAAGCCCAAGGGTCTTGAAACACAGCTTGCACACTGGATTTGTAATTTCTTTTTCCTTCTTTGTCCGCGTTTATTGCGTCCTTTCCGTCATATAGTATTTCCCCTTCAGTGGGTTCTTCCAACATAAGCACCATTTTGGCGGTTGTAGATTTACCACATCCAGATTCTCCGACGAGCCCATATGTCGTCCCGGGTTCAATGCTGAGGCTTATACCATCTACGGCCTTTAGATACTCTTTTTTCCCCGTCATAGAACCGAACATTCCACCACCAACGGGGAAGTGTTTTTTAAGATTTCTAATCTCGAGTAAAGCTCCGCTTTCACTTGTCATATTAAACCTCTTTCTGTGTTCTTATTTGGAATTTATAGCGCTCTTGGGAACCATTTGCAGCCGTGTGTATCCATACACGCGGCACAGTAAGCTACCCAGTGGCCTGGGGACTCTTCTTTAAGGATCGGTTCTAGCAATTCGCATTCTGGATTAGGATTATCCTTGTCACAATCAGGCTGGAAATTACAACCCGATGGTCGGTTTGTTACGTTAGGAGGGTTTCCAGGGATAGCATACAGCCGCTCTACGTTCTCCTCCATCCTAGGTACGGACCTAATCAAGGCTTCAGTGTAAGGATGAAGCGGGTTGTCAAAAATTTCAGTAACAGTTCCCTGTTCTACGATCTTTCCTGCGTACATGACCGCAACCCGGTCACACATCTTTGCAACTATGCCAAAGTCATGGGTTATAAAAATAATACCGACTCCAGTATCTTCCTGTAGGTCTCTTAACAAGTTCAAATACTGGGCTTGGATTGTAGCGTCGAGGGAGGTTGTTGGCTCGTCGGCTATCAGGACTGAAGGGTTACAGGAAATACCGATTGCACCTACAACGCGCTGTCTCATACCCCCAGATAACTGGTGAGGATAGTCCTTCATTCTGGTGTCAGGTGCAGGTATTCGTACCTTTCTCAACATGTCAATAACAGTGTCTTTCAACCCTTGCCCCTTGAGGCCTTCATGGATTTTTAATGCCTCACCAACCTGATCTTCAATATCAAACACCGGATTTAGGGCGGTCATTGGGTCCTGTAGCACCATGGCTATTTTGTCCCCTCTGACTTTGTTCATATCACTTTCATCTAGGTCAAGGAGATTTTCTCCTTCGAGAAGAATTTCACCGCCAACGATGTGGCCCGGAGGAGACGGAATTAGTCTCATTACGGAGCTAACGGTGACGGATTTCCCTGAGCCGGACTCTCCAACAATTCCGAGAGTTTCGCCTTTTCTTAGATTGAAACTGACTCCATCAACCGCCTTAGTGACACCCCAACGTGTCACGAAATAGGTTTGAAGGTCTTTAACCTCTAGTACTACGTCACCAATTCGGCTATCTGAAGCCATGACTTGAACTCCTATGTTATCTGGTTCTTTGTTGTTTTCATTGAGAATTTTATAATCTCATGAAAACAGCGCCTGAATTCAGGCGCACGTCGACAAATTAAGTACCCGCCACTATAACTAACAGGACGGGAAAAGGCAATAGCTACGCAGTCACAAATCTGGGACGTTGGAAGTGTTTTAATATCATTCAGGTTCGGGGAAAAAATTTGCCCCTTTTACGATCATGTCTTGTTGGCTAATAATCAAATCTTTTACTCTCGGAAGATATTCTTTTGTCCATCTTGGGTCAGACCGAACTTTCTCTCTTGACTCTTCGAAATGGCTATAGTCGCGATACCCCCAAATGTGTACGATGCGGTTGAGAGGACCAACATCAGTGTAGTACCAACCCGCTAGTTTTATCCCTTGGTCTTGCCGAATTTTGAATGCCACTTCTTCCACAGCTTTCATATATTCTGGCACTGATCCTGGTTTCAAATCATAGATTCTCATGTCGTATATCACGGGTCCTCTCCTTAATTTTGTGTCTGGGGTTTGGTGTTTTATCGCGGTATGCTCTAGGTTTCCATAAATTGAATAGCAGTCCAACCAATAGCTAAATTAAAAGACTCACTTTTAGACCAACCCGAATCGACAAGGGTAGCCCACCCCTCCGATTCTGAAAGGTCAGTTTCCATTTGAGATTCTTTGGAAGGGAATGCGAACCACAGGTTCCCGCCCTTTTTTAAAATGGCCACTGAGGCAGCCGCTAATTCCTTGACATCTAATTGGTTTCTAGCAAATATCAAAACTACATCAAACATACCATCTGGTTTGTACGAAATTTCAGAGCCGTGTGGCAGATTTATGTCATGAATCTCCTGCAAAAAAAACTTAGGCGGCGAGAATACAAGCATTGAAGAGTGTTTCTTGATTCCTAATTTTGCAAAGCTTCTTTCGTCCATTTAACACTTTCCCTAAATAACAGGAAGATAATTGCATAAACTGGCGACGTATCAGGCATTAGTATCATGGAAAATGATATTAAACATATAAATATCACCTATTGCAATATTTATTAATATCACTATAATTCCGGCTTGACCTTGAAATATTCGACTGTTTTGCTTTGTTAATAGGTTACAGGTAAGCAGTTAAATGAGATCGAGAAATAAATATATAAGCAATTTTAAAGATTACCAAAATATACAGTAAAAAATTTGGTACTAGGATTAAGGTGGGGATTTAAAATGGTTGACTACAGAGCGTGTCCAAAATGCCGCGGCGATATGCATACTCGCAGGGATACTTTTGGAGATTTTAAAGAATGTATTCAGTGCGGATTAATGCAGGATTTAGAACTACAGAAAAAATCAGAAGCATTGGTAGTTGGAGACGGTACCGAAAGCAAAAAAGGTCAAGCTGCCTGATTTTCAATTTAGCTTCCTGGTTCAAAGACGGCGTCGTTTTTCGATCAGAATATTGGGGAAAACCCTTAGATATTTAATATAGAACAGTGCCTAGATGCCATTATTCCAAGAGTGATTGCACCTAATGTCGGATTCACTAATATTGACTGGTCATTGTTATATTAATAGAATCAACTATCTAAATTAGTTTTTAAAACTACGCAAATCTTCAGTGTGGCAGTGCCATGTTGAGGATATATGAAGATGTTGGGAGGTCTAAATGACAACTACTCAAGGCCCGGCTCCACTTTCTATAATGATTAGTGAAGAGGCAGCTCATCACGTGAAAGAATTTGCTGCTGCCGAGGGAAATTCCGAAGCTGATTTACGGGTTGGGGTAAAGGGTGGAGGATGCTCTGGACTTACCTATATCTTGGAGATAGTAAATGATGGTCCTAGAGAGACCGATAAGATAATAGATGAAAATGGGGTCCGACTTTTTGTTGATAAAAAGTCTTATGTATTTTTAGCCGGTACGATTCTAGAGTATTCCGGTGGGCTGAATGGAAAAGGGTTTGTCTTCAACAACCCTAACGCGAAGACTACATGTGGTTGCGGCACTTCATTCAGCGTGTAGGTAATTAATACTTGAGCGAAAAACCTGTCTTTGTAGATCTAGCTGACTATTTCAGCAGGATAGATTTATACGGGGAAGATTCTTTGGATCTTCTTGATAGGTTGTCTACTAATAAACTCGAAAACCTCATCGAACCGTATACTGGTATGGGCTCGGTTTTGACAACAAACAAAGGTCGGATAATAGACCTTCTTGGCGTCAACCGACTCCCTGACAAAGTTTTAGTAACTACTGCTAAAAACTCAAAAGAAAAAGTGATCGAGTGGATTGAGTTTTATACCATCATGGAGGACGTTTCGATAAAAGATATTTCAGCCGAAACGTGTCATTTTCGGTTGATAGGCGAAGGATGGAATGAGCTATTTCCAAGAATATCGGAACTTTCAGTACGTGATTCTATGTGTTGCGATATTGAATCTGAATCTGTAATCGTAATAAAAGAGGAAATGTCCGGGGTACTGTGCATTGATGTCATAGGGCCTTCGACCGCACGTTCTAAACTCGGCGATTTTTTCTCCAAAAGGTTTAATCAAGTTGACCTTAAAGAGTTCAACCGATTTAGACTGAAACTTGGTATACCTGTATTTGGGTTTGAATTAACAGAAGATTTTAATCCACTTGAGGCTGGCTTAATGTCTCATATTAGTTTTAATAAGGGATGTTATATTGGCCAGGAAGTTGTTGCTAGGTTAAACACCTACGACAAAGTCCAGAGAAAACTCGTCAAATTCGCGTGGCAGGGAAATCTTGAGCAGAACGAAATTACATGTGACGGAAAGCCAATAGGAGTTATAACTTCTGCAGAAAGTGGGATTGGGCTGGGGTTTGTTCGAAACACTTACGCTGAACTTGAAAAAGAACTAGACTGCGGCGAAAGAAAGATTGTGGTGACAGAGATATTGGCTGAGTAGTTATAATTCTGTAGTTGGTAAAGGGGCAGGAAGGGTAACACCTCCATCAACCACGATAACTTGGCCTCTTATCATTGCTGCATCCTCGCTGCACAAGAAGGCTGTAACTTTAGCTATGTCCTCTCCTGTTATAACTCTCCCTGACAAAGTGTTTTTGACAGCTGACACCATGTCTTTTTTGTTCGGGAAGGATTCTAAAGCATCAGTTTGAACATAACCTCCTGAGACAGCATTAACGTTGATGCCCTTTTCGGCGAGTTCTACTGCCAGATATCTCGTGAGTGACTCAAGTGCTGCCTTAGATGTCCCCACTGATAGGTAATATGGGAGAACCTTTCTGGAGCCTTCAGAAGTAATGTTTACAATGGAGCCGCCATTTGACATTAATTTTGCCGCTTCTATCGAGCACAGCCATGGTGCTCTGGCATTTATGTTCATTGCCCAATCCCAATGCTTTGGAGTTAATTCATCGACATTTCTCTGAACCCCGGAGGCCGCGTTATTTATCAACACGTCCATGGTGTCGAATTGTTCTGTGATTGACTGGAACATCTTCCATATCTGATCTGGTTCTGCCAGGTGAGCTCGCAATTTTAAACATTTAACACCCAGTTCTTCTATCTGCCGTTGTGCTTTATCTGCCGCTTTGTGATTTCGAAAATAATTAAAGACTATGTCATAGCCAAGACTGCCGAATTCCATGGCTATAGATTTCCCTATGCCTCTTGAACCACCTGTTATGAGTGC
>CAYPXS010000034.1:0-12688 GCA_964414725.1 uncultured Dehalococcoidia bacterium | reverse complement strand
GTAAGAACCATGGCTGCCACGCTAGAGGCATTCTCTATAGCAGCTCTTGTAACCTTCGCCGGGTCCATAATACCTTGCTCTAACAAGTTACCGTATACTCCGGTTTCGGCATCATAGCCGTAGTCTCCTTCACCTTTCAAAGTCTCAGCAAGGATCACCTCTCCTGAAACACCAGTATTTTCGGAAATTAACATAAGAGGTTTCACCAGCGCCTCTTTCAAAATATTAACTCCCGTTTGTTCGTCACCATTCAACTCTACTCCGTCCAAGGATTCTCTAGCTCGAATCAAGGCCAGCCCACCACCTGGAACAATACCTTCTTCAACAGCGGCTCTTGTCGCTGAGAGAGCGTCCTCCACTCTATTTTTCTTTTCCTTGAGTTCAACTTCTGTGGCTGCGCCCACTTTTATGATGGCAACACCACCAGACAATTTGGCAAGTCTTTCCTGAAGTTTTTCCCTATCAAAATCAGAAGTTGTCTCCTCTATCTGAGCTCTTATCTGATTTATCCTTCCCTGAATTTGGCTTTCGTCACCATGGCCTTCTACAAAGGTGGTTTCCTCTTTACTGGCCACTACACGGCGAGCTCGTCCAAGATCTTCAACAGTGACAGAATCGAGCTTTCGTCCGACCTCTTCACTGATTACAACCCCTCCTGTCAGTATTGCCATATCTTCTAGCATAGCCTTTCTGCGATCACCAAACCCTGGGGCCTTAACAGCAAGTACGTTTAAGGTACCTCGCAATTTATTGACGACCAAAGTCGCTAGTGCTTCCCCTTCAATATCCTCGGCAATGATAATTACGTTCTTACCAATCTGCAGGACTTTCTCTAGTGCTGGAAGCAGATCTGATACCGCTGAAACTTTCTTATCCGTAATCAATATGTATGGATCCTCAATTGAAGACTCCATCCTGTCTTGATCGGTTATGAAATATGGCGAAATATACCCGCGGTCAATCTGCATCCCTTCTACGAATTCCTGTTCGTAGTCTAGGCCTTTTGATTCTTCAACGGTAATAACACCATCTTTCCCAACTTTTTCCATGACGTCAGCAATGAGGTTACCCATGTCGTCGTCATGAGCGGAGAGAGAAGCAACTTGACCAATCTGGACTCTGCCCTCTACCGATGTTGACATACCTTGCACTGCAGAGCGCAAAGTCTCAACACCTTTATCAATTCCTCTTTTGATAGCCATTGGATTTGCTCCAGCAGCTATGTTTTTAAAACCCTCATGAATAATTGCTTGGGCCAATACGGTTGCCGTGGTTGTCCCATCTCCTGCAACATCATTGGTCTTGCTGGCAGCTTCTTTTAAAAGCTGAGCTCCCATATTCTCAAAGGCATCTTCTAATTCAATTTCCTTAGCAATAGTCACACCATCACTGCAAACCTGAGGTGGTCCAAATTTCTTGTCCAAAACGACGTTTCTTCCCCGTGGACCTAAAGTGACACCAACGGTATCAGCCATAGTATCTATACCACGCTTCATTGCAGCTCTGGCTTCTTCGCTGAAAGTAAGCTGTTTTGCCATTACTTCCTCCTACTTTTTTCACTCATAGCTTTTAATTTCTATTTTGATTGTTATTTTTTAAATAAAATATCGTCTTCTCTAAGGACCAAATATTCTGTGTCGCCCTCTTTATATTCAGTACCAGCGTATTTGGAGTATACGACCTTATCGCCAACTTCCAATTCCATCGGCACTCTAGAGCCTTCATCCGTCAGCCTTCCTGGTCCGACTGCGACAATTGTCCCTTCTTGTGGCTTCTCTTTGGCTGTATCGGGTATGTATATCCCTCCGGAGCTCATCGCTTCCTCGCCTTCCAAGGGCTCCACAACTACTCGATTACCCAGCGGCTTGAAAGAAGTAGTCATGAAAATAAACCTCCTAGTCTTCTTACTAAAACCTTTTTTGTTACGAATACAATTCGACTTTATGTTGAAACACTGCGAGCAGCATTAAAAAAAAAGCGCAGTTAATGGTAAATCAGCTACAAAATTATTGTCAACATCAAGACAAGTTGCGACTAAAATGTTAAGGGTTGACTCGACCCGTGTCAACTTGGATTATTGGTTTAGGGTCATCCATTTCCCGGTGTAGAACAAAAGTGGCGATCCTTCTGCAACCTCTATCTCGGAAACTTCTCCTATGAAAACTGTGTGATCGCCTTCAACATGGGCGTTGACCACATGGCAATCCATCGATGCCAGAGAACCTTCCACAAAAGGTGTCCCAGATTCTGTCAGCTTGAAATTTGCAGGACTTTCACCGTCACCAGAATTGTCTGATTTAGCATAATATTCACCTATTGATCTCTGGTCCTCGGACAAAATGTTGATACCAAATTTCCCACTTGCCTTCAGTATAGGAAAGGTCTTCGCGGAGTGTCCAACACATACCATGGCTAACATAGGGTCAAGAGAAACAGAGGCTATGCCGTTAGCAGTCATCCCATGAATGGATCCATCTTCTTCCACCGTAGTAATCAAAGACACGCCGGTAGCGAAGCTACCCCACGCCTGTCGGAATAGATCGGAATTGGACAAAATATAACCTCCAAATTGCTCGGTGTTTTGTTTTATTGAGGCCCAAAACAAGTGGAATTATATAAAACTGTACATTAATTTGGTATTACCCAAACCCTAAGGCCAAAAGTAAGAGCGATTGACACCGATTCTTTGAGGCCCATAGAATTCACATATAATAATGTAAAGGATTTTCTGTATGGCGACGACTGCTTACATTCTAATCGAAACAGCAGCAGGCAAAGCAGGCGACGTTTCAGATGCTTTAAATGCCCTTGAAGAAGTTATTACAGTGGATGCCGTCATTGGCCCATACGATATCATTGCAGTTACTAACACCGAGGGTCAAAACACAGTTGGAGATCTAGTGATTTCTAAAGTGCATATAATCCCAGGGATTGTAAGAACAGTGACCTGCCTAGCAGTGACCCCAAGTTCAAAATAGATAGATCGCCAAAATTTGACCTAATCTTATAAAACTAAGGAAATAAATATGAACTTTGAGTTTTCAGATGAAGAGGTTTCTTTCAGAGAAGAGCTTCAATCATGGCTAAAAAGCGAACTGAAAAATAGGCCGAAGGACAGTGACTCGGACCAGGAATGGGCTTTTGGATTGGAGATGCGCAAGAAACTTGCTGATAAAGGCTGGCTCACCATGGCATGGCCAGAAGAATATGGAGGGCAAGGCGTCTCCCATATGATGCAAGTCGTCTTTGCAGAAGAGATGTCTTACCATCGAGCACCTGGAAGAGACGTATTCGGAACCCGCATGATGGCACCAACCCTAATGATACATGGCACTGAGGAACAGAAAAAAGAATTCTTGCCACCGGTGTCGAATGGAGAAGTTCAATGGTGCCAAGGCTACTCGGAACCAGAATCCGGATCTGATTTAGCCTCTCTACAAACGAGAGCAGTAGAAGATGGCGATGATTTCATCATAAATGGAACCAAAATTTGGACCTCAAGCGCACATAGAGCAGACCACATAATGGTCCTGACCCGAACTGACCCTGACGCACCCAAGCATCGTGGAATAAGTTTCCTTTTGTGTGATATGAATACTCCTGGACTAACAGTGAATCCGATAATTAACATGGCAGGTGATCATGGATTTAACATGGTCACATTCGACAATGTCAGAGTTCCCAAAAAGAATCTTGTTGGGGAACAAAACAGAGGTTGGTACGTAGGAGCGACTCTACTTGATTTCGAAAGGTCAGGTGTTGATTATTCAGCTGGGGGACGGCGAGTCCTCGAAGAACTAACAGATTACGCCAAGAACAACAACCAAAACGGTTCCATAATCTCTGAAAGTCCAATAATGAGAAATCGACTTGCTAACCTAGCGATAGAGGTTGAAGTTAGTCGTCTGATCTCATATAACATCGCATGGATGCAGGGAGAAGGTCTAGTACCCAACAAAGAGTCATCCATGGGGAAGGTCGTTGGGACGGAGCTTCAGCAGCATTTGAGCGAGACTGGCATGCAAATGTTAGGATTGCACGGTCAATTGGAACCAGGATCTAAATACGCACCACTTGAGGGAAGAATAGAGCACATGCATTTAACCAATGTATCTGAAACAATACAGGCAGGCACATCAGAAATTCAGAGAAACATAATAGCCACACGAGGGCTAGGGTTACCGAGAGGGTAATTAACGTAGTAGAATCAGTGACCTCAGATTGAAGGAGTAACGTTACCATGGATTTTAAATTTGAAAACGTCGACGAAAATTTTCGGTCAGAAATCAAGGATTTTGTTGAAAAAGAACTTCCGTGGAATTGGAGGGAACAAGATTTAGATCCTGAGGACGAAAAAGACTCCGTCCTGGTCAGGGACTTCAAAAGGAAGTTAGGGGACCAGGGATGGCTGACAATGGCTTGGCCCAAAGAATATGGAGGGCAGCAAGCAAGCCATATGCGACAAGTAGTTTTCAACGAAGAGATGGCCTATCGAGGTATATCTGCAGGGGATGCAGGTATCAGGATGGTAGGACCTATCCTAATGTTGTACGGTACAGATGAACAAAAAGAGCAGTTTTTACCCAAAATTGCTAGTGCTGAAATTGCTTGGTCTCAAGGCTATTCAGAGCCAGACTCAGGATCTGATCTCGCTTCACTCCAAACTAGGGCCGTTGAAGACGGTGATGACTTTGTTGTCAGTGGTTCGAAAATTTGGAACTCAGCACACGCTGATTCCGACTGGATGTTCATGCTGGTTCGTACTGAACCTGATGCCCCTAAACATAGAGGAATAAGCTTCGTTCTTACGGAGTTAGATGGACAAGAGGGCGTCACAATTGAAAAAATACCAATGATGTGGGATGCATATCGCGGGCTAGTAACTTTTGACAATGTCAGAGTACCTAAGAAAAACCTAGTTGGCGAACAAAACAGGGGATGGTATGTCGGAGCCGCACTTTTGGACTTTGAAAGGTCCGGCGTAGACCGGCCAGCAAGAGCCAAAAGAGTTCTTGAAGATCTAGTGGCATTCTGCAAAGAGAACAAAAAAAACGGTCGTCTGCTGGCAGACGATCCTGTAATAAGGCATGAGCTAGCCGACCTCGCCGTCCAAATAGAGACAACTCGACTTATGTGCTACAACGTAGCTTGGATGCAGAGCCAGGACCTCATACCCAACAAAGAAGCATCTATTACGAAAGTCTATGGTACAGAGATGATAAATAGACTTTACGGACTCGGTGTAAAAATCATGGGTATGTATGGCCAGTTGGACCCAGATTCCAAATGGGCCCCACTAAAAGGCAGAATTGAAAATGCTTGGCTGCGCTCATTTGGTGGAATGGTGGCTGCAGGCACTTCAGAGATTCAACGAAACGTTATTGCTCAAAGAGGATTGGAATTACCTAGAGGCTAGAAGCCCTAGTACTCCAACAACTGTTTTAACCTTATAGGAGAAAAGGAATGGATTTAGGATTAAACGAAGCACAGCAGATGCTTAAAACGACTGCGCAAGATTTTCTTTCGACCGAATGCCCTGATACATATGTCAGGGAAATGGAGGGAGACGAAAGAGGATATACTCCAGAGTTGTGGACCAAAATAGCCGAACAAGGATGGTTGGGCCTTATAATCCCGGAGCAATACGGGGGGGTTGAACTAGAATTCCAAGATCTAGTGGTTCTCCTAGAAGAAATGGGGCGATATATGCTCCCTGGACCTTTTTTCTCTACTGTTGTTCTTGGCGGTATGTCAATAATGGATGCCGGTAGCGAAGAACAAAAACAAGAATATCTACCTAGAATTGCAGAAGGCCAAATTATCATGACCCTAGCCTTAACTGAGCCTAGTGCAAGATGGGATGCGGCCGGTGTGGAGCTTACAGCAAAAGCCGATGGAGACTCCTACACTTTAAACGGTACCAAACTGTTCGTGCCAAATGCTCATGTTGCAGACTACATGGTTGTAGCGGCCAAGACAGGGAGTTCTGATGAAGACATCAGCTTATTTGTAGTTGCTACTCAATCTGATGGGGTAACCCAGACCCTTCTAAAGACAATTGCATCGGACAGACAGTCTGAGGTTGTTTTCGACAACGTAAAGGTGCCTTCCTCTGCCCTGCTAGGTGCTGAGAATCAAGGATGGGAAACTATTAAGAAAGTTATGCAATGGGGTGCAATTGGAAAATGCGCAGAGATGTCTGGCGGCGGGCAACAAGTTTTAGATATGACGGTTGACTACGCTAAACAGAGGACACAGTTCGGACGTCCGATTGGAAGCTTCCAAGCAATTCAACACCACTGTGCGAATATGGCCACCGATGTTGAAGGCTCTAAATTTATCACTTATCAAGCGGCCTGGCGCTTGTCAGAGGGGCTCCCTGCAGAAAGGGAAGTCGCTATGGCAAAGGCGTGGGTGAGCGATGCATACCGAAGAGTATGCGCTCTAGGCCACCAATCCCACGGTGCCATTGGTTTCACAAAAGAACATAATATGCAGTTGTACTCCCGAAGAGCAAAAGCATCTGAAATAATGTTTGGAGATACAGACTTCCACCTAGAAAATGTTGCAGAAATAATAGGTTTATAGAAGTAACAGGCGCTATTAATATGAAAAAGCCCTTGTCCGATTGGCAAGGGCTTTTTTTATAATGACATTTATGAATCCACCAAACGAACATATTATTTGCAAAGACCTGTTCAAGATATTTAAAGTTGCGGACCTTGAAGTTGTGGCATTACGGGGCTTAGATCTTGTGGTAAATAGGTCGGAAGTAGTGGCATTAGTCGGAGCAAGCGGCAGCGGTAAAAGTACGTTATTAAACATTCTTGCAGGATACGACATTCCATCAGCCGGGCAAGTAACCATTGACGGCAGAAACCTAATTGATATGAAAAGCCGTGAAATGGAAAAGTTTCACAGAGAAGAAGTAGGTTTCGTATGGCAGGAAGCATCCCGAAATCTTTTCCCTTATCTGACATCCACAGAAAATGTTGAACTCCCAATGCTGTTAACTGATACCTCAACCAAGGAAAGAAAAGAGAGAGCAGAACACTTATTAAACATGGTGGGCATAAGCCACAGATTAACCCACACACCAGACCAGCTTTCAGGTGGAGAGCAACAAAGAGTAGCTTTAGCAGTCGGTATGGCAAACAACCCCTCTCTAATTCTGGCAGATGAGCCAACTGGCGAATTGGATGACAAAACAGCTGCTGAAATTCTAGATTTGTTTGGCGAGATAAACCAGGTTAATAAAACAACCATAGTGATCGTAACTCACGACCCGGATATAGCATACAAAGTAGGCCGTGTTGTAGTTATTAAGGATGGGAAAACTTCTTCTGAAATATCTCGACAAGATACAAATGTTCAAATTAGCGGACAAATAGACAAAGAAATTCCTCTAGAGGAATCTTTATTGGTGGATTCCAATGGTCGAGTTCAAATACCAGAAGACTTAATCAAAACAGCTGGGATAAGTAATAAAGTAAGCGCACAAATTGAAAACCAAGAAATCGTGATAAAACCCTCTAAAAATTCCTCGTTGAACAGAAATTAAATGAATTGTCAAAACGATTTACTGAAACTCATAAACGTATCTAAATCCTACGTTTCTGAAACAGAAAACGTTACACCTTTGAAAGAAATAAACATGAGTGTATGCGAAGGGCAATTCATAGCTGTTGTTGGTAGATCGGGGTCTGGAAAAACAACACTTTTAAATGTAATGGCTGGATTGGATAAACCGACAAGTGGCGAGGTTTTACTTCACGGGGCAGACATAGCTCTCATGGACGAAAATTCTTTAACCGAAATCAGGCGAACCAAAATCGGTTTTATATTCCAATCTTTTGGATTACTTCCTCTTCTTTCAGCCTTTGAGAATGTAGAACTACCTCTAAGGATATCAGGAATGGGCCATTCCGAGCGGTCGGAAAAAACGAATATGGCACTAGATATGGTAGGGCTTTTACCTCGATCTAACCACAGACCGTATGAACTTTCGGGAGGTGAACAGCAAAGAGTTTCCATAGCTAGGGCCATCGTTGGTAGTCCCCCTTTAATATTAGCCGATGAACCCACCGGAGAACTTGACTCAAATAACGCTAAATCTATATTCGGACTATTCAAAGATATGGTCATACACCAAAGAATGACTATCATTGCAGCAACACATGATTCTTCCTTATTGTCGATGGCGGACGAAGTAAAGGAAATAAGAGACGGGTCTTTATACGCGGCAAGTACCAGCGAACGAAGATACCGTTAATTGTCATCTATTTAGTACACAAAACACATTTCTCAGCCCCATTACGTGGTGTACCATTGGATTAGCCCTCTGTGTAAAGATTAACGCATTGTTCTGGAAATGCGGTTCTCAACATTTAGCAATTGTTAGAGCTGTATTTGAAAAAGAAAATTTATGGACCTGAACTAAACAAACGGTTAGACAAACTTTTGTCCAGGCCGCTCTCCGATTTTAGAGGGAACAAAAAGCTGAATCATGTCACGGTGGTGACTTGCTATTCGTATTATTGTCCTTTTGCCAGAAAATGTGTGAACAAAACAAAAAAACCCTCTAGAATTTCAGTAAGGAAATGTCTTAGATTTTTACCCGAGAAGGATAAACCAGCTGCAACCTTGTCCGAGCTAGCCCTTGACCTTCTATCGTCTAGAGAACAAAACGGCGGAGAGGTTAGCGCTCAGACAAAATCAATACTTAATGAATACAGGCCGAGCGGACCATTGAGGCAGACGTTATAATCGCCAAGTCAAATTTATATTAAGGAGATTCTATGTCCTCTAATTTATTTAATCTGGAAGGAAAAACAGCCCTAGTAACGGGTGGCAATGGAGGAATCGGCCTAGGAATAGCTAAAGGTTTTGCGGCGTCAGGAGCTGACTTAGCAATAGCTGGCCGGAATAAGAATAAAACTGCAGAGGCGATCTCCAGCCTAAGTGAGGAAAATTCTACCACGCTAGGATTGGAGGTCGATGTGTCTGATCAAAAATCTGTTGAAAAGATGGTTGAGGACACATTAAATAAATTTGGCAAGATAGATATTTTGGTAAACAATGCCGGTATAGGCATACGTAATTTACCACATGAATACAGTCTGGAAGATTGGAACAAGGTGATTGACATTAATTTAACTGGGGCTTTTTTGTGTTCCAAAGCCGTATATAAAAACATGCACGATAGAGGATCCGGAAAGATCATCAATATTGGCTCTATGACATCCATATTCGGTTTAGATTGGGCGGTTGCATATGCATCAAGTAAAGGGGGAATTGTACAACTAACCAAAACCTTGGCGGTATCTTGGGCCAAGGATGGTATACAAGCCAACTCCATACTACCTGGATGGATACACACAGACCTAACACAGGGAATTAAAGATAATTACCAAGATAGATATGATCATATTCTTTCCAGGATTCCCGAGAATAGATGGGGAGAACCAGCAGACCTTTCGGGAACCGCCATTTTTCTTGCAAGCGACGCTTCCAATTATGTGACAGGTGTATCTATCCCCGTAGATGGCGGATATACATCTTTCTAAACAGCTATAAAGGTAACCAATGTCAGAACCAATTACATATGAAATCAGAGATCAGATTGCTTGGGTGACTTTCAACAGACCTGAACAACATAACGCTATCAACTATGAAGGTTGGTTGAAATTAATAGAAATTGTTAACAAAATTAAAGAAGATTCATCGATCCGGTCAGTAGTATTCTCAGGTGCAGGAGAAAAATCATTTTCAGCTGGAGCTGATATCAAAGATTTTGAAACACATCGGAAGGATTCCGAAACCGCTAAAACCTATTCAACAGCTTTTGACGGAGCTCTTGATGCTATTGAATCTCTATCCGTACCCACTATTTCGATGATTCGTGGCATATGTGTCGGTGGAGGATGTGAACTATCAATGGCAACTGACATCCGCATAGCATCTAATAGAAGTAGGTTTGGCATCCCAGTAGCAAAATTGGGCATTTTGGTTGGCTATAGAGAAATGAAAAGACTTGTGAATTTGGTTGGACCTGGCAATGCTTCGTATATTCTACTGAGTGGTAGATTAATTGATAGTGCAGAGGCGTTCCGTATGGGCTTGATAACGCAGCTAGTAGACGACTCTGAACTTGCTGACACTGTCTTAAATCTGGCCAACGATATGACACCGCTCGCCCCTCTTTCTCAGAAGAGGCACAAAATCATTTTGCAAAATGTAATTAGTAATCAATCGCTAGAAGGATTAGATCAAGAGCTTCCATTCACTAATTTTGACAGTAGCGATTTTCAAGAGGGCAAAGATGCCTTCATATCTCGCAGGCCACCTAATTTCAAGGGTATATAGAGAAGATTAAGGGTTGATGAAATCTTAGACGTTATCCCGCATAAACTCCAAAATACGCCTCTCCATGTATGCTCTGTCTTCAAGACGACGCGGCATATGTCTTTCCTCAGGAAAGACCAGTAGATCATAGTCCTTACCAGCTTCATTAAGAGAATTTATTAGTCGGGCAGTATGCCTAAAATGAACATTCTCGTCCACGAGGCCGTGAACCAGTAAAAGTTTCCCTTCAATTTCAGACACATACGACATAACGCTACTTTCGGTGTAGCCATCTAAATTCTCATCAGGCATTCCCATATATCTTTCTGTGTAATGCGTATCATAGCCATCCCAACTAGTCACTGGTGCCCCTGCGACTGCAGCTTTAAATAAATCTGGCCGTTTGGCTAAACACATTAAAGACATATATCCCCCATAACTCCACCCATAGACTCCTATTCTCTCTTTATCGACAATCCCTTTCTCTATTAGGTGATTCAATGCAAACGACTGATCTTCAACTTCCACTTTTCCCATCAAGTTTTTAATCGGTGATTCAAATTTTAACCCTCTTCTTGAACTGCCCCTGCTATCAACCACCACTACCAAATATCCCTTGTCCCTCAAATACTGGGCCCTTAGTGAAGCCGTCATCATCCATGAATTAGTAACCAGTTGAACATGTGGTCCACCATATACACTAAGCACTGTAGGATACGGGGGGGTAAATTCATCTGAATTTGGGTAATATAAGGCCCCTGAAAGTTCAGTTCCATCTTGAAGTTTTAATCCAAAAATTTCCGGCGGTTCTAATCCGTATCTATCGATTCTTTCATCGTCAGGTTCATGTATTACCATTTCCGCATCATAGTTGTTTCCTAACGACCGTAAAACAACTGTTGGGGGAGAGGACAGGGAGTTGAAAACATCTACGAACAAATTAGTCTTAACATTGATAGATACGTTATGAATACCGCTTTCAGATGTGATCTTTTCTAAGCCTTCTCCTTCCAGAGACATTTTATAAAGATGTTTTTCTGTATGGCCGTCTTTGGTTCCTGTAAAATAAATTGTACCGCCCAATTCGTCCACAGATTCGATTGAATCCACCTGCCATTCCCCTTCGGTTAACTCTAGTAAATCTCCTTCACAAAAAAGATAAATGTGATTAAATCCCGTTCTTTCACTGGCCCATAAAAATTGACCTGAAGACAGAGGTTTCAGCATATTATGTAAATTAATCCAGGTCTCCGAATCCTCCTCTAACACCGTTGTCAGAATAGAATCCTCAATTGAAAATTTACGCACTTTGAGATGCTGTTGATCACGTGATTCCGTTTGAATGGCCAATGAATTATCTGGAAACCAGTCCACTCTGGCTATGTATTCATCTTCAGTGGATTCCACCCACACACAATCTTTTGAATCAACTTCTACGATCCCAACTCTAACCTTTGGATTGTCCTGTCCCGCGAAGGGATATCTGTGAGATTCCATCGCGTCAGATCCTACCGAATCAGACCCAACATGATTTATAAGAAACTCCGGAACATGTTTCTCGGTGACTTCTGTGAATGCCACGTAACAACTGTCAGAAGACCACCAGTACCCTGTGCTTCTTCCCATTTCTTCTTGAGCTATATAATCTGCCAAGCCCCTAGTTGAATCATCTTCCCCATCAGTCAACTTCAAAGAGGTTCCGGATCTAACTTCTATCAAATGAATATCACGATTTTGAACAAAGGAAATAAAATCCCCATTTGGGGAAGCCTTAACGTCTAAACATGGATGATCTGAACCAGACATTAATAGCTCTGGAGTTGAAAAAGGAGTATCCAGCCAATATATATTTCCTTGATGAGGTATTAATATTTTTAAATCTTTTGTCCAAAAATATTGGGAAATCCCACCGGACATCTGACGCAACCTTTGTTTACGAAGCTGTTCTTCCAGAGTTTCTTTAGCAGAAGAATCACCTAAGTTATCCGCAATAAGAAATTCGGATTTATTAGCTAAATCTAGCCCATATAAAGCTTTATACCCTGATTTATCTACTGATTTTAAATATGTCAGGTACTTCCCATCAGGACTAAAGGAAAAACTACTAGGAAAATCCATCCCCGGCAACGGAAATTTAGAAATCTCTTCAATAGGTATAGGCATTACCGTATTCGCTGAACTACCTTTCTTGCAGAGTTCACTAACTGATTAACATGATTTTCATCTGAAAACACATTTAAGGCTCCTGCTGCTCCCGACTGCAGCAAAATTCCTTCATTCAGCATACCTACGAAAAAAGCTCGCTTCATATCTGAATCAGCATTAACCACATCTCTATAATTGC
>CAYPXS010000033.1:0-12766 GCA_964414725.1 uncultured Dehalococcoidia bacterium | reverse complement strand
AGACATTTTCCCAACCTCTGTGTTTTCAATTATAGGTTTTAAAAATTTATAGATTGGCTTTTTTAGCCACTTTCCTCAGCATTTTACCATCAAGGAAATTTTATATTTCTATATTGGATCTATATTCCGCCTTTCCTTTTGTTGGATAGTTCAACCTAAAGGTGCCGCCTGCCAAAATACCGTTGTTGTCCGGGTCTTCCCCACCTGCGCTAGTAACGTATATGTCCTCATAATTAGACCCTCCGAAGGTAGGGCACGATACTTTTTTTACATCGAAATCGATGCGGTCCATTTCTTCTCCGTGGGTGTTATATCTGTAAAGGGCCCATCCGTCCCAACGGGCAGACCATATGCAATCTTCGGCGTCTACTGTCATGCCGTCCGGGACGCTTCCATCGTTTGGAGTGGTTACGATAATTTCTCTATTTCCTATGCGGGAGTTATCGGCATCAAATTCGAATTTACTGATAGTTCGGTCAGTGGAATTTGTATGGTATATGTGCTTCAGATCGTTTGAAAACCCTAGGCCATTGCTAATTCCTGCATTTTCAATAACCAAGGAGATATTTTTATCCAAACCTAGTTTATACAAAGACCCTGGCTTTTTGTCACTTGGCATGGTTCCGCAAAACACACTACCATCAGGGTTCGCAATGACATCATTAAATCGGGAATTTTCTTCTCCTTTTATCTCATCAATGATGGTGGTTAATTCGCCATCCCTCAGTAATCTAACAGCCCCTTTTTCCATAAATAGTAATAGGCTACCGTCAGTTTGGATGGTGAATCCACCAATTTGACCTGACTGGAAAATTTTTTGTGTTGAATTGGTTTCCGGATCATAGGAGTAAAGACACCCTATCGGAATATCAACCCAATATAGAAGTTGTTTATCGGGATGCCACAAGGGTCCCTCCCCTGTACTACACTTATAATTTGCGACTAACTGCATCTGATGACGCCTCCTTGTGATATGGGTCTGTATTCTATAGTAGGGCGACAACAAATTTTACATGGAAGGGTTTTAAAAGAGCTTGCAAAAACGGTAATGATTCTAAATATTTTGAAATCAACGCGGCCGAAGCAATGGCTAAAAAACTTGATGGTGTTTCTACCACTGGTTTTTTCTGCGAATGAATCATGGTCTGTAGATGATATGCAGACCTTTTTGGTACTTTTGCTCAAATCCTGCGTGATATTTATGGCTTTTGTTTTTGCTAGTTCCGCAGTCTACTTATTTAATGACGTGTTGGATAAGGATAAAGATATTTACCATGCTGAAAAAAAATTAAGACCTATAGCGTCCGGGTTAATTTCAGTGAAAGGAGCCTTATCTCTATCTTCTCTTTTTGCGGCAATATCAGTTTTGATTTGCGCTTTCCTTGTGAATATCACAGTTATTTATATTTTTACCTATTTGATACTTATGGGGATATATTCACTTTCACTGCGAAGTATTTTCGTACTTGATGTTCTAGCTATATCCGGGGGGTTTGTAATACGTGTTTTGTCAGGTGCAGTAGCCATAGATGTTCCAGTATCAATTTGGTTATATATTTGTATGGCTTTAGGGTCTATGTTTATCGCTTTGTCAAAGCGATATGCAGAGATGGAGACCCTGAACGGCAAGCTATTTTTAACGAGAGATTCCTTGCCTAGGTACAACGCGGTAATCTTAAGCCGGGTGACCTACATATTTTTGGTTGGGACTATCATTGCTTATAGTTTTTACACAGTTACGGCAGATAATTTACCTTCTAATAATATAATGGTTGTCACGATCCCTTTTGTTATTATTGGGATGCTTAGATACCAATTTTTAGTAATTAAAAAAGATCTTGGGGAAAAACCAGAAGAAGTAGTGACGAGAGACTATTTTCTGGCAGGTTCAATACTTGTCTGGCTGCTGTTAGTTTTGGGTGTCTTGATAATCTTTCGGTGATATAAAGTGAGATTGGTTACAAATTTGCCAGCCAATTCTTGAGTTCTTTTTCCGTGTCCTCATCTGACAGAGCTTTGTGAATGGAAGCTTTTAGTATGCCCATGGGAATGCCGACGTCAAAATGGGTTTCTTCGAAGAGAAAACCTTTACATCCTGTGGTAGGTATTATGGATTCTATGGCATCTGTCAGTTGTATTTCTCCTAGAGCACCCTGTCCTGCATTTTCTATTGCTTCAAAAATCTCTGATGGCAAAATGTATCTTCCAATAATGGCCAAGTCAGATGGAGCATCAGACAATTCAGGTTTTTCAATCATTCCAGTTATTTGTCGGATTTGTCCCTGAGGATCTGGCGTATCGATTATTCCCAAATTTGGGATTGCTTCAGGTGCTACTTTCTTGATAGCTATTATTACCTCGCTTCCAGTCGAATGAATATCCAACATTCTTTTTGTGGTGGGATCATTTCCTAAAATCAAATCATCTGGGAGAAGAACAGCGAATGAATTGTCACCGATAGATTCCTTTGTTAATAGGATTGCGTGACCTAGTCCGAGGGGTCGTTCTTGAACAATGTATTCTATTTGAACCATCCTTTTGATTTTTTCTACCTTCTCTAGGGAGTCCACATTTCCCTTATTAGTCAGAGCAGATATAACCGGATTGTGATGGTCAAAATAACTTTCAATAGCCTCTCGTTGGTTTTCTGAAATTACCAATATGATATTGGTAATTCCTGAGTCGATTACTTCCTCTATGCAGTAGTGCAGTGGAGGGTAATTTAGTATAGGTATCATGACTTTGGGAACAGATAAAGTGGCGGGCAGAAATCTTGTTCCTAGACCGGCTACTGGTATTACAGCCTTGGCCACTACCATAATGAAGACCTCTCGTTAGTGAATAATTTAACAGCTTTGACGGTTTTGGCTCGCGGTTACGCAATGGTACCTTTTAAGACGGTAATTGCGCATGTTTATTTTGAGGTAGAAGGTCAGTTTTTTTATTAAGAAATCCAGGAGGCACACTTTTTCAACAAGCTAATTCTGAGACATCTTTGCCTTTGTATACGGATTTTAGAATAGGATCGCTGAAGCTCATCCCTATAAAAAATATGAAGAACAAAAGACCGGTTACTATAAGAACATTTGGGGCATTATATATGTCAGCCAAATACCCGTAACCCAAATTGGCAAAAGCCATAATTCCCCCTGCGTGAAGTATGTAGAGACTAGTAACGCGACCTCGTAATCTATCAGGTGTGACGAGTTGGACGTATGTGGCGGTTAAGGCCATAAATATTGCCTCAGTTGCCCCCATCACCAAAGTAGCTATGAAAGCCACGGATATGCTGAATGAAAACCCTAATATCAATGGAGAAAGTCCACTCAATACACCCATCGAAAGTAATAACAGACCTTTTCTTCTATCGTTTCTTACACCGGCTAATAAAATTGTCCCTGCAGCGGAACCAATTCCAAAGGACACAACTAGTATCGCCAATACCGTCTCATTAACGGAAGACAATCTTTCCCTGGTGAAGCCAGGAAGTATAGAGTCGAAAGACATTGCTAAAGCACAATGGAACGCCACAAGAATTATGAAAATAGCGACGACTCTGCGTGCGTATATGTAATTAATCCCTTCCCAAATCCCTTTAAAAGGGTTATTTCTGTTTTCGATTTCACCAGTAGAAGTTTGGTTTACTTTTAACATAAGGATTACTGAACCGGCTCCAAAAGCCATACTACCTAGTAAAAATTCGGAAGTTCCAAAAGTTATTGACTGTGATACCCCTGAAATTATTAGGATCGACATTCCAATAACCCTCGAGCCATGCCTGGTGGCTGAATTTAAAGTAATTGCATTCAGTAAATCCTCCCTAGGAACTAAATTGGTTATCAAGGAAACAATTGAAGCTTCCTGAGTTGTACGACAACTTCCTGCTATGAATGCTAGAAGGCCTAAATGCCATAGCTCTAGGGTTCCCATCATCGATAAAATTGCGGCGCATCCTACAGTTATTATTCCCAATATTTGAGTGTAGATCGTGAGTTTTTTTCGTTCTATTTGATCAGCTAGAAGGCCACCCATTGGTGAGGCGATTAAAAATGGGATCATGGAAGCAAAAGTAAACCACCCTACCATGGAACTTTGATCTGATCTTTCCAAGACGAACCATTGGCTCGCAATTAGGAATGTCCATGAACTGGCACCCCCTAAACCGCTGGCTCCCCAAGCGAATGCATAATCTCTGTGCCGCAAGGCAGCGAAATGAGGTATATTTTGCAATTCCACTCCAAGCTTACCGAAAATGGCTGAGGGTAAAACCAATCTAAGTAATTAATTAATTAATTCCCCTGGTGGAGATAGGGGGAATCGAACCCCCAACCTCGGCATTGCGAACGCCGCGCTCTCCCGTTTGAGCTATATCCCCTCTTCGGTATACGCAATAAAAATCCTATCAATGGCCATATTTAGGTGTCAATTATTATTGTGAAATCGAGTTGTCATCAATAATTTGGTTGGTAACTTTTACTGGCGACAAACATGCTCAACATACTGATATAATCCCGCCAAATGCAGAGCCTATGTAAGCAGCAATAATAGCCTTTCTAGGGGGTAATGAAATGCCTTACGGAGAACTCAACAGAGAATCTTTAGTCTGGATGTATGAAACTATGGTTACCATCAGACGATTTGAAGAACAGTCACGAAGAGAGGCTGATGCGGGCAAATTGCGCGGGATGCATTCTTCTATAGGGCAGGAGGCTGTTCCCACAGGTATATGTGCACACCTTAGTGAAAGTGATTACGTTCTCGGAACACATAGAAGTCATCATCATTGTATAGCGAAGGGGTTGAATATCAATGAGATGATGGCTGAATTGCTGGGAAAATCTACAGGTACGGGTAAGGGAAAAGGAGGGACTATGCATATAGCTGATATAGACAAAGGCATGCTAGGTGCAAACGGTGTTGTAGGTTCTAATATACCTGTAGCGACAGGAGTGGCATTGACTGCGAAAGTGAAGGGGACCGATCAGGTTAGTGTGGTTTTTTTTGGAGATGGGGCTTCTAGCCAAGGGGTTTTACACGAATCAATGAACCTTGCAGGAATATGGAAACTTCCAGTTATTTTCGTGTGCGAGAATAATCGCTATGCGGAAGCAACACCATTTGAATATTCGGTTTCTGGCGGTTCAGTAGCTAATAGAGCTGATGGTTACGGGATTCCAGGGGTTACTGTTGATGGGCAATCAGTTTTGGATATTTATGAGGTTGCCAAAGAAGCCGTGCAACGAGCTCGTAAAGGAGAGGGACCGACATTAATTGAGGCTCAAACATATCGATATCAAGGTCATTTCGGGGCTGATGATCCTCTAGGATATAGGAGTAAAGAAGAGCAGGACTATTATATGTCAAGGGACTGCATTTTAATGCTCAAGCAGCACCTTTTGGATGGTGGCCATGCTAATGAAACACAACTTGAAGATATAGATAGGCAGTGCTTGGAGGCTGTAAACAAAGCTGCAGAATTTGCTAATGACAGTCCATTCCCAGACCCTGAGGAATTGGATAGAGATGTATATGTGGCATACAGATAAATTAGGAGGAAAATGAAATGACTCAGACTCAATCTACAAGGCAAATAAGTTTTATACAGGCCATCAATGAGGCTCTGAGACAAGAAATGACTCGTGATCCTGACGTTATTGTTATGGGAGAAGATATTGCCGGAGGAGGAGAGAGAGAAGATTTTCAAGACGCTTGGGGTGGACCAATGAGATTAACTAAAGGGTTGGTTAATGATTTCGGGCGCTTAAGGGTTAGAGATACACCTATATCAGAAGCTGGATTTGTTGGTGCAGGTGTGGGTGCTGCAGCCTCAGGGTTGCGTCCTGTGGTTGATTTAATGTACGTGAGCTTTTACGGCGTCTGTGCCGATCAAATCACTAACAACGCTGCTAAAATGCACTACATGTTTGGCGGTAAAGTTAAGGTGCCTTTGACTATAATGACAGGTATCGGAGCAGGTACTAATTCGGCTGCTCAACATTCTGAAACTCTTTATTCAATTTTCACACATTTCCCAGGACTGAAATGTGTGGTGCCTTCCAATCCCTACAACGCTAAAGGGTTGATGACGGCGGCAATAAGAGATGATGACCCCGTTATTGTTTTTAACAATCGCCAACTGATGGGGTTGAGATTTGAAGACCATGTTCCCGAAGACCCATACATCGTTGAAATAGGTAAATCAGATTTTAAGACTCAAGGGGAAGATATAACGTTATTAGGAATTGGATATACTACGCGGGTTTGTATGGAAGCAGCCTCCATACTGGAGGAACAGGGATATTCAGTAGAAGTGTTAGATTTACTATCTCTATCCCCTATGGATGATGACGCCATACTCTCATCAGTTCAAAAGACTAGAAAAATAGTCATTGTTGACGAAGATTATCCGAGATGTAGTATTGCTAGCGATATATCTGCTTTAGTGGCCGAAGAGGCCTTTGATTACTTGGATGCCCCACCAAAAAGAGTTACTGCCCCACATACTCAAGTTCCTTACAGTAGGCCTTTAGAAGCTTTGTTTGTGCCAACCAAAGAGAAAGTGGTGGCTGCCGCTTTGGAAGTACTTGAATAGGGGAGGTAATTTTTATGGCAATACCCATAGTGATGCCTAGGTTAGGTGACTTTATGACCGAAGGTATAGTGACAAAATTTACTAAAACAGCTGGAGATAGTGTAGCTCAAGGCGAGGTTATAGCTGAAATAGAGACTGAAAAAGTTAATTACGATTTGGAGGCCACTAATTCCGGCGTTTTTCACCCAATAGTGGATCAAGGCTCTACTGTGCTAGTTGACGATGTCATGGGCTATTTGCTTGAAGAAGGAGAACTTCCTCCTAAAGCAGAGAAAGTGCCCGATAAATCTACAGGAGCTGAAAATACCCTTCGAGAAGCAAAAAGATCCCAGACAGCAAAATCCAATATCAAAGGGAGTGCAGTACCGTCGACTCCCGGTGCTAGAAAACTTGCAGCCAAATTAGGGGTAGATCTTGAAAAAGTTGTACCGACTGGTCCAAGGGGACGGATCGTTGAAGCAGACGTAAGGGCTTTGGCAGACTCTCCGATAAGCTCAAAACCTCAGACACCGCCAGGCTTACCAAGGCCTATTTCTGAAACTCCCCTGCAAGGGATGAGGAAAAGTATTGCCGGGAACATGAAAAATAGTTTGGCTAATACAGCGCAGTTATCCTACTTTCTTGAGGTTGATGTAACTGAAGCCCAGAACCTGAGGCGTGAGCAAGGTTTAGGCATGGCCGAATTTTTGATAAAAGCCACAAGTGAGGCCCTGATAAGGGTTCCGGCGCTTAATAGTGTGTTGGTTGGTGATTCAATTCTGAAATTCGATAGAGTTAATATGGCTTTTGCTGTGGCATTGGACGATGGTTTGGTAGTGCCAGTTATTAGAGAGAGTAACTCAAAAACTATTCAAGTGATATCAGAAGAACTAAAAAGCCTTTCAGAATCTGCAAAGAAAGGGAACCTTGGTCCAGACGATTTTATGGGTGGAACTTTCACTATATCAATTTTGGGATCAGTAGATGGGTTTACTCCAATATTAAATCAAGCGCAGGTTGGATTATTGGGTGTTGGCCGCTCAGTGCAAAAGCCTGTCGTGCGAGATGGAGAAGTTGTTGTAAGGGAAATGATGACATTAAGCCTGACTGGCGATCATCAGGTGGTGGATGGTGCTGTTGCAGCAAGTTTTTTTAGAAGATTGCAACGTCTAATAGAAAGTCCTTCAAAATTATTTTCTTAGAAAACTGGGAAAATATTTTCCGGTTCGTAACTCAAATGACCTATGACCAGCAAGGAAATAAGTATAAGTATTCCGACTATAAACACAGATCCTGACTGTGTTGCTCTACGGTTACTAACAATTTTGTGTGCCCCATTGGAAGCATCAATATTGACAGAATAAATCAGAAAATATCCCGAAGCCAAACCGGAAATAAACCCTCCTATGTGTGCCCAATTATCGACCGCAGGGATAACGAAACCGAATGCAAGGTTCAGGAGGGCTAATATTATTAATCCGTTAAGTGTTTGTTTTCCAGACTTTCCAAAACTGTTTCTTCGGACATAGAAATAAGAAACTAGGCTTCCAAGGCACCCGAATATTGCACCGCTGGCTCCAGCACCGACAACTCCGTTTTCAATATTCAAATAGCTGGCTGAACTGCCTATCAGTCCGGCAATGAGGAAAATAGAAATGAAATTCCAGTGTCCATACAAACGCTCAGCCAACCCTCCCATAATCACAAGGCTTATGGAATTTATTGCGAGGTGAGAGGCTCCAACATGAAGGAAAATTGCCGTGGCGAGTCGCCAGTATTCCCCTGACCAGATTAAATAGGCATCGATCGCGCCGAATCTACGGAGAATAGATGGGTTTGTACTTCCTCCGTAGATTTCTAAAATTATCCAAAGAGATATGTTGATAGCCGCTATCGTGTAGACGAAAACTGGTTTTGAGGAAGGGTTTACTATGTTTTGGTCCACATTAATTGACTATGGTAAATCTAGAGCCATTAAATCTTTATAGGTTTCTCTTTTTCTAATTACTCGGGCTTTGCCTTCTGAAACCATTACAATTTCAGGACGTGGGTTCATGTTGTAATTGCTTGACATTGCGATGCAGTAGGCACCAGATGCCGGTATAGCTACTATATCTCCCGCATCTAATCTGGGGAGGTCTATATCTTTCACTAAAATATCACCTGTCTCACAATATTTGCCAGCGAGAGTTACTGTACTGACATCACCTCCCGACATTTTGCTTGCGGCTACAGCCTCATACTGTGCGTCGTATAAAGCTGGTCTTATGTTGTCTCCCATACCCCCGTCCAAGGACACGTATGTCCGAACATTTGGGATTTCTTTTGTTACACCAACTGTATAAATAGCAACTCCAGCTCTTCCCACAATAGATCTTCCCGGTTCAATGATTAATTCAGGATATTCGATCCCTAAATCTTCACATTTGTTTTTCAACATGGAGGTAATTACTTCAGCATAATCCGATACAGCTGGAGGTAGCTGCTGTTGAAGATATCCGATCGCAAATCCTCCACCGGGACTAAATTTTTTTAACTCTAAGCCTTGGTCGAAGAACGGTTTCAAATAGTCGAGTACTGTGTCTATCGCGGTTGAATATGGTTCCAATTCAAAAATTGGAGACCCTAGATGGAAATGTATTCCTTGAAGGTCAAGATTGCTGGAATTTATTGCCTGTTTTATGGCAATACCACTTTCGCCAGTTTCTATGGAGAATCCAAACTTTACGTCTAGTATGCCCGTTGTGGTGTGTGCATGGGTATGGGCATCCACTGAGGGGGACAGTCTTAACATGATTCCTTGGCTGGCGTCCTTTGATTTAGCTATTGAGTTCAGCAGCTCGAGTTCTTGAAACCCATCTACCACTATTGTTCCCACACCCAAATCTATGGCCTCAGAAAGCTCCTGTGGGGTTTTGTTGTTTCCATGGAAATACATTTTGCTGCAAGGAAATCCTGCTGCATGCGCCACAGCTACTTCCCCTCCAGAAACAACGTCAAGTGAAAGGTTTTCGTCAGCGGCTATTTTTGCCATTGCCAAATTAAGAAAAGCTTTCGAAGCGTACGCAACAGAAGTTTTTGGATATTTAGCAGTAAATTCACCTACAAAAGTACGTGCCATGCTCCTTATGGTGTTTTCATCGTAGACATACAGCGGCGTTCCATGGGTTTTCGATAGTGAAATGATGTCACATCCACCTATCTCAAGCACTCCTCCAGAGTTGACTGTTGTGCCCATAGGGAAAACGTCGATATTTGAGAAATTCATAGAGTATCTCCGGTTTACTGAACTATTCGGTAAATGTTACCGGTTTCTTCGATTCTTTTTTCTTCGATTAGTTTATTGATATGGGCCTGGATCTGTCTTCTAGCCGTGTTATGTAGGCCAGGGTGTATGTCCTTGTATATTGCATTGAATATGTCATCCATAGAATCTTTCCCGGAAGTGATTAACTCTAGCATTTGTATCTCTCGTTGGTGTCTATGCTCAATTAACTCGTGTATTTTTTCTATTGGGGTATCTATTTCTGGCCCATGGCCAGGACATATTTTTTCGATGTCATAATTCAACATTTTATGTAAGGATTTGATATATGAGGTCATATTCCCCTCATCCGGAGAGATGACTGTTGTCCCCAAACCTAAAATGTTATCTCCGGTAAAAAGGACTTTATCTTCTTCCAGATAGATGCACAGACTTCCCATTGTGTGGCCAGGAGTATGTATAAATTCTAATGTTGTATTTCCTAAATCCAGTTTTTCTCCGTCGTTAGGAGTTATTCCTACTGTAGCTGAGGATTCTTTTTCAATAGCATTTTTTTCTACTGAAGTAGATATTACAGGAGCTCCCATTTGCTTACTTAATTCTTGGGCCCCACCAATATGGTCACTGTGTCTATGGGTCAATATGATCCCGGCTATTTCAGGACTACCTTCTGACTTCCACACAGAAATATGTTCTTGAATTTCTTCAGGTTTGCCGTGTGCGGTGTCTATATAGACTGACCTATTTTCCCCACGTACTAGGAAAACATTTGGTGGATAGACTCCTCCGTATTTAAAGGGGTCAGGCTCGTTCTCACCTACGACTATTTTGGTTATTCTGTCTGTAACTTTCAATTTGTGTCCTTTAATTCCTAATCTGGCAATTTCACAGTGCAAACCTTACGAGTCTCAGCACAGCAGAACCATATGTCGTCTTCGTATATAGTCATGCCGTGTATCTCAGGTTCGGAAATGTGAATTTCACTCTGAATTTCTCCACTTTCGGGGTTCATTTTATATATTTTGCATTCTTGCGTGTCAGCAAGCCACATATTCCCGTTATCTATAAACAGGCCATGAGGTCTTACTCCAGGGGTCGGAATAGAACGCTTCACTTTCATGGTTGTAGGGTCCAATAGAAATACCTGTTGGGCTGGAGGAACAGCCACCCACATATTATTTTGGTCGACCCATTCCATGCCATGGGCGCCTGTTATTTGGGGGTTCTCTGAAGATCCATATTGAGTAACTGCCCCTTTACCAGGTGTATCAAAAACGGCTGCCGTACTACCATCCAGGTTCAATTGGTAAAGCTCGGCACTATAGGTTGAAGCAACCCAAAGGTATCCGCCTCCCTTTGTTACACCACTGGACTTTGAGGTTTCGGTATCCAGTTCTTCTATTATAGATCCGTCTGAATAGGACAATTTATAGAGGTGATCGTTGCCTTGATCGATTGCCCAAAGTCCATCAGAATCCGCTTGTAGGCCATTTGGCTGAGGGCCAGGGTGAATCCATTTTACTTCTGCCTCCATTGATGCCTCCTTTCTAGGTGTGGATTTGAATTTTATGCTAGTTATCTCCCTACTTAATGAGGTATTTTAGTATTGATCAGAAAGTTTGTTAAATTATTGACATGAATAGGAAGGAATGCTAATCTCACCATATAATGATTAGCTAGGGAAATTGTACCTGTTTGCTCAAAATAAGGAGTGGAGGGAAATATGTCTGATTCGACAGTTTATTACATGGACGCACATTCAGAATCTACTGAGACTGCGTTGGCAGCAAAAATGATCACAGTTTTTGATGCCGCAGGTTTAGATGAGATGATAAAGCCAAACGATATTGTGGCTATAAAAGTCCACTGCGGAGAATGGAATAACTCTGCATATTTGAGACCTCTTTATGCTCGACAGTTGGCCGATAGGATAAAAGAGTTGGGTGGTCGCCCATTTGTCTGCGACACAACTACTTCCTCCTACTCACCATGGGGCTCGAGGACTTCGGAGATAGATATATTGCTGACGGCAGAAAGGAACGGTTATAGCTCAGCCACATTAGGCTGCCCTTTCATATGTGCTGATGGCTTTATCGGTACTAGTGATTTTGTCGTTGATATACCAGAGGGATACCTCCTTAAAGAGGCCTATGTTGCACAAGCCATCGCAGCTGCTGATGCGCTAATTGCACTAACCCACTTCAAAGGACATAGCATGGGAGTCATTGGTGGAGCCCTAAAGAATCTGGGTATTGGGGCACAGTCCAAGAGAGGTAAATTCAATGTCCATATGGGTGGCCACCCAACCTATGGATTAGGGGCAGCTGGAGTTTTCCATCCGGAGAACTTCAAAGGAAAGGCAAATACGCCAGATTGGGAAATTTTGGAAGATTGCTGTCCTTTCAATCTCTATCACATAAACGAAAATGATGAATTGGAATGGGAAGGCGATAAGTGTGCAAACTGCCTGGGTTGTTTCGGAGTCATGGGGCCTAGGGGATTGATGGATATTCCTCCTGTTCAGTTTGATGCTGTTGACGCAGCTATTGCCGATGCCTGTCTAGGGGTAGAGAAAGCGGTAGGTAGAGATAAAGTAGGTTATATAAATATGGCCTTGGATGTATCGCCTCGCTGCGACTGTGCAAATCATGCCGATGTCCCTATTGTTCCCCATCTTGGCGTTTTCGCTAGTAAGGATGCCGTAGCAATAGATATGGCTTGTGTAGACAAGGCTAGGGAAGCTGAAGGCATAAAGGGATCCGCGGCCGAAATGATGGAAGCTCATCATGCCGGAGATAAAAAATTTGAGGCTGCTGCAGCAACATTCCATGGTCAAAGCGAAGTTACCAGTATTAATACCGGTCATGAGATCGGCCTTGGTAGTAGAGAATATGAACTAATTGAATGTGAGCCTGATAGCCCAGAACGTT
>CAYPXS010000032.1:0-12911 GCA_964414725.1 uncultured Dehalococcoidia bacterium | reverse complement strand
CTGGGTGCCGACGAGTACTTCATAAATAGGAGTTCGGTATGGGAGATCTTGGAATAAATCTGCCAGGACTGATAACACAGATTATCAGTTTTGTAATATTGTTCGTCATATTGTCAAAGGTGTTATACAAACCTTTAGTTGCCAAGCTTGATCAGAGAGCCGAAAAGATCACGGCTGGACTGGAGGCTGCAGAAAGGGCTAAAGAAGACGCTGCTAAATCCGAGGAATCTATTCAGGTGCAATTGCAGGAAGCAAGAGCTGAAGGCCAAAAGTTAGTGACTCAGGCGAGGGAAACTGCTGATAGATTCAGAGAAGAAGAGATGGCCAAAGTGAAAGAAGACTTGGAAGCAGAGAGGGTCAGGGCAGAATCAAATATCCAGAGGGAAAGAGATGCGGCGATTGAGGAACTGCGAAAAGAGTTTGCCGGTCTGGCTATCACGGCGGCAGAAAAGGTAGTGAAAACCTCATTGGACGAAGAAGGACATCGTGCTCTTATCGAAGGGGTTTTAAACGACGAAGGTTCGAGGAATAACTAGGGATGGCTTTGTCAGCAAGAAGATACGCTCAGGCAATATTTTTGATAGCAGAGGAAAAAGGCGATCAAGAGCAGTGGCTTGCAGATTTAGAAATACTTGCAAGTTCTACTAGGAATCCCGATTTCATCGCATTTATAGATTCACCGAAGATTGAAACTGCAAAAAAGACGGAAGTGATTGGAGAAGCTTTTGGTGCTTCGATCTCAGATTTAGCTTTGAATCTGGTATCTCTGTTGGCCAGTAGAAATTCAGTGGCTTCACTCTCTGCGATTGCTGATGCATTTCAAGAATTGGTCGACTCGAAAAAGGGAGTGGAACGAGCAGAGATTGTCTCTGCGGTTCAGCTCACGGATGAACAAGAAAGGGCGATAGTAGATAAATTGACACAAATGGTTGGGAAGCAATTATCGGTAACGACTTACGTTGATGAATCGATACTTGGTGGCTACATGGCCAAAGTGGGAGATAGGTTGGTGGACGGTAGCGTTAAAACACAATTGGAAGATATGCGAAGAGAGCTCATCAGAGGAGCTTGAGTTTAAGCAAGAGTGATAACAAAATAAGCGGGTTATTCCCATAAAACGGAGGGTGATATGGCCGTCAGAGGACAGGACATAGCATCGGTAATAAAAAAACAAATAGAGGGATTTGGTACTGACCTCGGTATGGTGGATGTGGGGACAGTAATTGAGGTAGGAGACGGTATAGCCCGTGTACATGGCTTGTCCGGTGTTGCCTACAACGAGTTGGTGGAATTTGAGGGAGGAGTAGCCGGAATGGCTCTGAACTTGGAGGAAGACAGTGTGGGAATTGTGGTTCTAGGAGACCCTTCTCAGATTAGCGAAGGTACTGAAGTGAGAGGTACTGGTAGGGTCATGCAGGTTCCGGTGGGAGAGGGTCTGCTTGGTCGTGTAGTAGACGGTGTTGGGAATTCAATAGATGGTAAAGGTCCTGTAGATACTTCTGAAACACGAGAGGTAGAAATAGTTGCCCCTAACGTTGCAATACGAAAATCGGTAGACACACCGGTGCAGACAGGCATCAAGGCTGTCGACGCAATGATACCCGTCGGACGAGGCCAGAGAGAGTTGATCATTGGAGACCGGACCACTGGCAAAACGGCAATATGCACTGACGCTATTATTAACCAGAAAGGCGGAGATGTAATATGCATTTATGTCGCCATTGGCCAGAAGGTAGGTAAAGTAGCACAGATTGTTGGTACATTAGAGCAGCAAGGTGCTATGGAACACACGATTGTGGTGGCTGCAAATGCTTCTGATTCTGCGCCCGCTCAATATTTAGCTCCGTACACTGGATGTGCTATGGCAGAGTACTTCATGGCGCAAGGCAAGGATGTTTTGATTGCCTATGACGACCTCTCCAAGCACGCTTGGGCCTACAGGCAAATGTCCCTTTTACTCAAAAGGCCGCCGGGTCGTGAAGCTTATCCGGGTGACGTTTTTTATTTACATAGCAGGCTACTGGAAAGAGCAGCCAAGATGGATGATGCGCACGGTGGTGGCTCAATAACAGCTCTACCAGTTATTGAAACTCAAGCTGGAGACGTATCTGCCTATGTACCAACAAACGTGATTTCTATCACGGACGGACAAATTTACCTGGAACCTGAATTGTTTAATTCGGGTACCCGTCCTGCTGTAAATGTTGGTGTATCCGTGTCTCGAGTGGGGAGTGCAGCCCAAACAAGGGCAATGAGAGCGGTTGCGGGTCAGCTGAGACTCGAACTGGCCCAGTACAGAGAGCTTGTGACATTTGCTCAATTTGGAACGGATGACCTTGATGCTTCTACTAGACGACAGTTGGAGAGAGGTCAGAGAAGTGTAGAAGTTTTGAAACAGGGTCAAAACGTTCCTCTACCTGTTGAGCAGCAAGTTGTTATCTTATACGCATTAAACCAAGGATATCTGGATGATGTGGAGATAACCGATGTTATCGGATGGGAAGATGCCCTTCATGGGTACATGGATTCAAACCATTCAGATCTTTTAAAAATAATCGCAGATGAGGCGGATTTGAGTGATGATTCACGCTCCGCATTGAACTCAGCGATAGAAGAATTCAAAAAAAGTGGGTTGGCTAGCTAATGGCGAGTGTTAGACAAATAGCTCGACGTATAAGAAGCGTTGAAAATACAGCGAAAATAACTAAGGCAATGGCAATGATAGCTGCCTCAAAGTTGAGGAGAAGCCAAGATGCTGCGACCCAAGGTAGATCTTACTCTGAGAATATGGCTGCAATGGTCTCTAAGGTAGTGTCGCAAACGAATGAGGATGAATCCTATCAGCCGCTATTGGAGAGCCGCACTATCAGGAATGTGGGTATAGTTATAGTCGCACCAGATAGGGGCCTTACAGGTGGATTGAACGCTAATATATTGAGGGCCACTAGCGATTTTATAAGCGTACAAACTGCTCCTGTGAAGGTGGTAGCGATAGGTAAAAAGGCTCTAGATTTCGCAAGGCGAAACGGGCTTGAAATTATTGCTGAATATACAGGAATTGGAGACAGGCCTAGTCCCACCGACACTTTACCGATCGGAGAAGCGGTTGTTGAGGCTTTTTCAAGCGAGAAAGTAGATTCATTTCACACAGCCTACGCTCAGTTTGTAAACACCACTCTGCAAAGGCCGCAAGTTCAACCTTTGCTCCCGGTTTCACCAAGTGAAACTTCTTCAGGTAATTCTGTTGGTTATATTTTTGAACCAAACGCTGGAGATGTCCTGGGAAGATTGCTACCTAGGTATGTTGAGACCTTAATACACCACGCGGTGCTAGAAGGTAATGCAAGCGAGCAGTCCGCTAGAATGGTTGCAATGAATCAGGCTACCGATAATGCGAATGAGATGGTAGATGATTTGACGTTATTAATGAATAAATTGAGACAAGAGACGATAACAACAGAACTCCTCGATATCGTAGGAGGAGTTGCTGCACTTGAAAGCTAAAAATTTTAATTCTGTTTAGGCTCAGGAGAATAGAATGGCAACGGGAAAGATAGTACAGGTAATTGGAACAGTTGTGGACGTGGAATTTCCGCCAGATGGCATGCCTCTGGTGTTCAACGCGTTGGAAACTACCGTTGGAGATGAAAAGCTTGTCCTTGAAGTGGAACAACACATAGGAAACAACTGGGTAAGATGTCTAGCGCTCGGACCAACCGAGGGATTAATCAGAGGTACTGATGCAGTTGACACCGGGGATGCTATTGCGGTGCCGGTGGGTGACGCAACTCTGGGCCGACTATTCAACACACTGGGTGATACTCTTGACGGCTTAGAAGAAATTGAGGGTTCAGAAAAATGGCCTATACATAGGCCGGCTCCTTCTTTTGAGGATCAGGCTACCGAAGTTGAAGTTCTCGAGACTGGTATTAAGGTCTTAGATTTAATCACGCCGTTCACCAAGGGTGGAAAAATTGGGGCATTTGGTGGAGCCGGTGTTGGAAAGACAGTAGTCATTCAGGAACTTATAAACAATATTGCTACAGAGCATCAGGGTGTATCGGTGTTCGCTGGTGTAGGGGAACGTTCTAGAGAAGGTAATGATCTATGGCATGAGATGCGAGAGGCGGGAGTATTACCGCAGACCGTTTTGGTCTTTGGTCAAATGAATGAGCCACCAGGAATCAGGGCTCGAGTTGCCCAAACTGGCCTGACAATGGCTGAATACTTTAAAGAGGAAAGAGGTCAAGACGTACTCTTATTTGTCGATAACATATATCGATATATTCTGGCTGGTATGGAAGTTTCAGCCCTGCTAGGAAGGATGCCTTCGGCTGTCGGTTACCAACCAACCCTGGGGACAGAAATGGGAGCGTTACAAGAACGAATCACCTCTTCTAAAACCGGGTCTATTACTTCCGTGCAAGCCATATACGTTCCTGCCGACGACTATACCGACCCGGGCATTGTTACAACATTTGGACATTTGGATGCTGTAATGACTTTGGAAAGAGCCTTAGCTTCGCAGGGACTATATCCTGCTGTTGATCCATTGACATCTTTCTCGAATATCTTGGAACCAGCCATAGTTGGCCAGGAACATTATGATGTAGCTACCGGAGTTCGTCAGGTACTTCAAAGATATCAAGAACTTCAAGACATAATTGCGATATTGGGTATCGAGGAATTATCTGATGAAGACAGATCTACAGTATCGAGAGCCAGAAAAATTCAAAGATTCCTTACGCAACCTTTCTCTGTAGCTGAGGTCTTCACGGGACAGGCAGGGAAATATGTTGCACTTAGAGATACCGTCCAAGGCTTCAAAGAAATACTAGATGGAGTTCATGATGACCTACCAGAACAGGCTTTCTATATGGTTGGAACCATCGAGGAGGCTGTAGAAAAGGGTGCTTCAATGGCAGAGGCTTCATAGGGATAAGTGCAATAGTGAAATTAGAAGTTGTGACAACCGAAGAAACTTTGTACTCTGATGAAGTGGATATAGTAATAGCCCCGGGTGCTGAAGGTCAGTTGGGAATACTACCAAGGCATGCATCTTTGCTTACGGCAGTTAACCCCGGAGATATAATCGTTAGGAAAAATGGACAGGAATCAACTATCGCTATAGCTGGAGGATTTCTAGAAGTTTCCGGCGATCAAGTGACTGTTCTTGCTAACAGCGGCTAGTAAATCTGGATCTAATTAATTTACTCATTCTCTTTCATATAAAATGTCATTGATTGTAGAGATAGAACGGGATCTATATTCCTCATGACCACATTAGCAGGGGCGAAAGGTGCTATTGGGGCATAATTCAGGATACCGCTTATTCCGTTATCTACTAAGGTGTCTATGACAGATTGAGCCTGATTTGAAGGGACAGCTACTATACCGATTGAGATATTTTTTTCCTTTACAGTACGGGCAATTTCTTCCATAGCTTGAACTGTGATTGTACCTAGTCGCGAATCGTATTGAGATACATCGTTGTCAAATGCGGCAACTATTTCAAATCCTTCAGGAGAAAACCCTGGATAATTGATTATTGCTCGTCCTAATCGCCCCAGCCCGACCAAGCAAGCCTTCCAGGCTCTATCAATTCCCAGTATTTGCCTCAACTCATCCAGGAGAAACTGAATATTGTAGCCTCGACCTTGTTTACCGAATCTACCAAAATAGCTCAGGTCTTTTCTTATTTGGGCAGGTGTCATTTGCAGCAGTTCTCCTAACTGATGAGAGCTAATGACCTCAACATTGGATTCCAGCAGTTGGCTTAATACCCTTACATATATCGGTAGTCTTTGAACTACGACCTCGGGTACTTCGATTCGGGTGGGATTATTGTTGTTTTGCATTGATGAGCATTATATAAGTGTTACGGAAGGAGATGCAGGTTGCATTGTAGAGTATTTTGGTAATTTAACAAACATTTAACAGAGTATGCCGGTTTTACCTGCCAAACAGTACCTTATCTGGTTGTAGTATCTTTATGATGTAAATTCTATTTTAGTGGAGCTCTAATAATATTGGAGAAAGGAATTTAGCTTGCCTTCTTGCCTAAATTTGACTCGATTGCTAGAATTGCAAGGCTTTTTTCTACAAAAATCAACCTGAATTGCCAAACATAGCTGTAAATTCAGATGTAACAGAATTTATTACGTTTACTTGATGACCATTTGGAGGGAATCGATGACAGAAGAAAATGCAACCTTATACAGGGGCTTGCGAGAGGTTTATATTGATCGCACTACATCGAGTTACATAGATGGGAAAGCAGGTAGACTTTACTATCGTGGTTATTCAATCGATGATTTGGCTGAAAATTGTAGTTTTGAGGAAACTATCTATTTGGTCATGATAGGCGAGCTTCCCACAAGCGATCAACTATCTGGGTTTGTTGCAGAGCTTAAAGCCAATATGGAGCTTCCAGAGGCCATTCTAGATATCATTAAGATCACTAAAGACGCACACCCGATGGATGTGCTAAGAACAGCGATCTCTGCATTGGCTACATTTGACCCAGATGTCGATGACAACTCGGCGGAAGCCACATTGCGGAAGGGTACTAGACTTACCGCACAGGCTCCAACTATAGCTGCTGCCCACTCACGTATAAGAGAAGGAAAAGATCCGATTAAACCTAACCCGGACCTTAGCATTGCTGCTAATTTCCTCTATATGATATTTGGTGAGATACCAGATCCGGAAGATGCCAAACTCATTGACAAAGATTTTGTGCTTCATGCTGAGCACGGATTAAATGCCTCTTCATTTGGGGCTAGAGTTGCGGCATCTACTCAAGCTGACTTGCATTGCGCCATTACAACAGGTATCGCGGTTTTGAAAGGTCCTTCACACGGTGGAGCTGCAGAGTCGGTTATGACTATGTCGTTAGAAATAGGAAGTGAAGATAATGCTGCTGACTATGTAAAAAATACTTTAGATGGTGGTGGACGGATCATGGGATTTGGCCACAGAGTTTATACGGCAGTTGATCCTCGGTCTTTGCATTTGCAAGATGACTTAAAGGCTCTTGGAGAAAGAAAGGGAGAGCCGAAATGGTATTCCATACTTCAGAAAGTTGTTGAAGTTATGCAGCCATATTCGCGCAGAGGAATTTGCCAGAACGTAGATTTCTTTTCTGGTGCCATGTATTACCTTCTTGGCATTCCGGAAGACCTCTTCATATCTATATTTGCCGTTGGACGTATTCCAGGCTGGACAGCTCAAGTGGTTGAGCAATTTGAGAATAACATTCTATTAAGACCTAGACTCCAATATGTAGGAGAACTTGATAGAGAATTTGTGCCTATCCAAAATCGATCTTAGTAGATTTTCAACATTTGCTTAGATATCGGTTAAAAAGGAGCTCTCTTGAGTAAAAAAATATTGGCAGAAGAATGCACACATTACTGGGTTATAGATCAACCAAATGGACCTGTAAGTACCGGAACTTGTAAACATTGCGGACACAAGGAAGAATTCAGAAATTCAATGCCAGGATCCGGGTGGGACAGAAGTGGTCAGTCTAAAAAGACGACAGGCTCTGAGTCTTAAATATTCTTTACGTTTGAAACCAAGGTCCCAAAAGACTGAATTTGTAATTTGGAGCTGGTAAGTTGACATCTCCGGCTGAAGATTTGGTTCGAGGCCTTATCCATGAAAATGGACCCATTTCGTTCGAAACATTCATGGAAACCGCCTTGTATTCTGATGTAGGCTACTACAGAAACAAGGACGTATTTGGACCTAGAGGGGATTATTACACTAGCCCTCATCTGCATCCCATATTTGGTTCTATGCTTGCCTTACAGATTGAACGAATGTGGAATATTATGGGATCTCCTGCAAATTTTTCTGTAATTGAGCAGGGCGGAGGTGATGGCACTTTAGCAATGGATATTTTGGCAGCGGTTTCATTATTGAATGAGTCGCTGTATGCATCTTTGAAATATATATGTGTAGACAGGCAGAAAGTTGAGATTGCAGAAGCTGGCCCGATACAGTTTGTGGAAGCTCAACAAATTTCTATTGAGGCTCAGGCCAGCGTCATTCTTTCTAATGAGCTCGTAGATTCCTTTCCTGTCAGAATGATAGAAATAAATGAAGGGCTAATTTTTGAAGTATTTGTAGATGTGGATGATAAAGGTGATTTTATAGAATTATTACTGCCTTTTGAGGCCTCTGAATTTGACTGGTGTTTGCCGATAGACATTCAAAATCTAGATGGGTACCGTGGCCCTATTAACATGAAGACCAGAGAGTGGTACTCAAACCTCTCCAGGGTGATGAATCAAGGGTTTTTGATTACTATCGACTACGGGTTTGAAAAAGATTTGTATTATTCGATGGAAAAATCCCATAGATTGCTTCAAACCTACTATCGCCATACAGAAGGTTCAAGTCCATACCAGAGAATTGGTTCTCAGGATATGACAGCTCATGTTGATTTCGATTCTCTCAAGGAAATAGGATTAAACAATGGTTTTGAAAAATTGGTGTACCAGTCTCAATCAGAATGGTTAAATTCTATGGGCTTAGAAAAGATCCTCCAACATATGGGAGTAGGGCCCGATAAAAACAGAGGTATAGTTAATTTATTATCTACTTTGCAGGATACTTCTGGTCTTGGTGGATTCAAAGTGTTGATTCAAGGCAAAAACTTGGACAATATTGATCCTGGCGAATTGAATTCTGATATTTACTGGCCTTCCGATCTCGGATTGCCCAATGTCAGAGAGACTCACATGGCCTACAGCAGAGAAAGAAGTTCGGCGTATAAACCTAGTTTCTTTTAGGTCTCGGAGTGCATTTTCGGGCCGTGGTTATGAAACCGGTGTGCCCAATCATTTTATGAGAGGGTCTCATGGTTCGACCAGAAACATCCCAAGATCTTTCCATTATTTCTATCGTATTTATTAAGGAGAATTCAGGGTGCTTTTTAATTTCTTCTACCAAATCTGAAACTTGAGAAACGTTTGGAAGAAAGGACAGTAATGTTCCTCCAAATCGGAGAGCCTTTGCTGCTGAGTCAACAGAATGCCAAGGTTCAGGTAAGTCCAGAATTACAGCATCCATATTTTGCTCACGTAGAGTTTCGGAAACATCACCGATTTTGAAGGTCACGTTTTTATAATTGGGGTTGAATTTTCTCAAGTTAGATCCGGCGGTGTCAGACATGTCAGATCTTATGTCATAACTATAGACATGGCCTTGGTCGCCTACGATATCAGATAAATTTATCGTAAGTGACCCGGATCCAGAACCGGCCTCGACTACTGTGGACCCTGTAGCAATGTTAGAGTAGGTGATAATAGCACCTATATCCTTTGGGTAAACGATTGTCGCCACTCTAGGCATATTTAAGGTGTATTGAAATCTTGTGGGCTTGAAAGCTAGAAATAGATGCCCAGTCGATGTTGGTATCCAACTACCTTCAGGTTTGCCAATGATTTTGCTGTGGTCGAGATTACCCAGGTGTGACTCAAACGTGGCTGAGTTTTTCAAATGAACTAAATATTCACGAGAGCGTCTGTCGTATAAGACAGCAAGATCTCCCTCTTCAAATGTCTGAATATTGATACTTTCCATTTGATTTCAATCAATTAAGCCATTAAATTTTAGAGGGATTTTATAGTCTCCAAAATATCCAAAGGATTAAGATCAGTTGCAGCTTTATATGTTTTGCTGAAACGTATGATTCCCTTTTTATCGACTATCACAATGGCCCTTTGAGGAGTGCCTCTTGTGTTATCAAAAACCCCGTAAGATTCGGAGACTTTACCATGAGGGTAAAAATCTGACAGGACTGGGTAGGGTACCCCTCCCAACGAACCTGAAAATGCAGACTGAGCGGCTTTGGAATCACAACTAATACCCAGGACCTGGGTATCTGCTTCTTCGAATGCTGCATTATGCATTCTGAAAGAAGAAACTTGGTGTGTTCAACCCCCTGTAAAAGAATATATATGAAAAGATAAGACAACGTTCTTATTCCCCTCATATGAACTTAGTGACACGGGTTCTCCCGAGTGAGCAGCTAATTTGAAGTCAGGCGCTTTATCTCCGACGGCTATCATAGATTTCTCCTTGGTTGTTATCTTGATTAGGATTCTTTAGCTATTTTCATGAAATTGGAAATTGCTGTGATGTGTTCTCCCGGGAATTTTAGTCCACAATTCATAGTATTAATTGATATATGTGTTGTACCCATTTCTGCCCATGAGGATAAGTCTTTCTTAATATCAGTATCCGAATTCGAGTTTTTCAGCGATACCATTGCTTCGATCCCTATATCACTCACGGATCTTGAATTTTGTTCAAGATATTTTTTGAGTTTGTCAAATGTATTTTTTCTTTTCTCGTTAGGGCTGCCTAAAGGTAGCCAGCCATCGCCTATCTTAGCTACCCTTTCCAGAACAGGATCGGCCATACCTCCAAACCAAATAGGAATTGATCTTCCAGGCGGCAAAGGATTTAATCCTGCGTCTGTTACGGTATGAAATTTACCTTCAAAGGTGATTAATTCTTCAGACCATAATTTTCTAAGAAGATTAATTTGTTCTTCTGAGCGTTTACCTCTGTTATGGAAATTTTCCCCAAGGGCCTCGTATTCTACTTGATTCCAACCTGTGCCAATACCTAGTCGTAATCTTCCTCCCGATATGAGGTCTAATGTGGCAGTTTGTTTAGCAAAAAGAGCCGTTTGTCTCTGGGGTAAGATAATCACACCAGTTGCCAATTCCAGCCGACTTGTGATTGCGGCTACATAGCTATAAAACGTAATTGGCTCGTAAAACGAATCTGTATGCTGGTATGCGCCTGACCAGCCAGGACGGCTAGAAGCGTTAGCTCCCAATACATGGTCAAAGGCCAAGATATGATCGAACCCCAAAGATTCTACATTTTGGATGTAATCTGTTATAGCACCTATATCTGTACCTGCCTCGGTTTGAGGGAAAACTGCTCCTATTCTCATCGTAAAAATCCTAATTCTGTCAGGTTGTTAAAGAGGTAGTTTACTATATGTCTGAAGAATATATTTTACTGATAGGAATGGTGAGATTATGAATCAAGACAGTTTAGTGTTGCGTGGTGCTAGGGTTATTGATCCTGCCAACAAATATGATTCGGTGGCCGACCTTGTTATACAGAATGGGAAGATACATAAAATCTCTGAAACCAGAATTGAAGCGTCCTTTTCAACTGTAATCGATGTTGAAGGAAAGTGGCTAATACCTGGGCAAATAGACACTCATGCACATGTTGCGGGAATATCCCGGGATGTGGACCCTTCTTTAGGGTATGGAATGTTGGCCAAGGCAGGTACTACGACTGTTGTCGATATGGGCGGTACTGGGAAAAATATGATCGATGGAATTAAAAGAAACGGTGCAGGTCTTAATGTTGCCGGTCAATTTGCTTTAATTCCGGGTCTTACCATACCTTCCGATCAGCCTTCGAAAGGTGAAATAGCCTCTACGGTCTCTGATGCTTTAAGACAGGGCTGCATAGGTGTGAAAATGTTGGGCGGGTACCATCCCTTTTCCCCGGAAACTACATCACAAATTGTAAGAGAAGCCAACAGCCAAGGAGCTTACATTGCCTTTCACGTCGGTTCAAAAGATTCAGGTAGTCATTTAGGTGGACTTCGGGAAATTCCAGGAATCATAGAGAAAGGACGAATGCACGTATGCCATGTGAATTCTTACTGCCGAGGAGTTGTTAAGGATGCTGTTGATGAGTGCCAGGAGGCAATAGCGCTTATGAAGACATTGAAGGGTCAAATAAATACAGAGGTTTATCATGCCGTCGCTAACGGGACTAACGGTGCATGCGACAAATCTGGAAACGTTATAGCGAATGTACCTAGAAATTGTTTGGCCGCGAGAGGTTATGAACCGACTATTGATGGAATGAGAGAGGCGATAAAGGATGGATACGCCTCGGTAATTGCTGTTAAATCAGGCGCCATATCTTATGTTGGAGGTAAAGAAGCCTTGGAAATATATAACAAGTCCAAGACTATGGTAGGTATGAGTTTCCCCGTAAACTTACCAGCTTCAGCTTACCATCTGACCACTGTAAAAGATGAAAACGGAGATTTTGTAATAGATGCGGTTAGTACTGATGGAGGTTCCCATCCACGTAACGTCGCGATTCAATCGACTATGGCACTGGTTAAATTTGGAGCATTGAGCCCGAGTGATATGGCAAATAAATTGTCATGGACACCTTCCAGGATGTTGGGTCTTTTGAGTAAAGGACACTTTTCAGAAGGGGCAGATGCAGATATTACAATCATAGATCCAAATACAGGGAAACCTACTATGTCATTTGTTGATGGATCACCGATAATGATTGACGGGAAGGTTGTTGGGAAGGGAGGAAAAATGCTCGTAACTGCTGCGGCTGAAAAAACTATGTCTGATAGCGGTGTCCCTTTCGAGATTATTGACTTGTCGATGAGTAAGCTTTACAAGGGATTTTAGGAGTAAGTAATTAATTTCCTGTTATTCGGGTGGGTTTTATTGTAACGACTAATCTCGCTTCCTGGTTATTGTGTCCTTGATACGTTGCCTTCCCTGTGTATTTCTCAGACAATTTGTTTATGTGCTCTACAGCACCTGATGTCGTTATGTTGGTTACTATTCCAGTCACATTAACAACTCTAGAATAGGGGTCCTTTGGGTCAAATACTGCCACCGCCACACGAGAATCTCTTTTTATGTTACTGGTCTTTAGTCGGCCGGTCGCTGTATTAATCAGTAAATTGACACCATCAGTGTCAATCCAGACTGGGCTTATTTGGGGCGATCCGTCTTCCATTAAAGTTACAAACTGAGCCACATGCGGCTCCGATATCAATGCTAACTGAGTGGGAGTGAAAGAAGGCATTATCCCTTAAC
>CAYPXS010000031.1:0-13230 GCA_964414725.1 uncultured Dehalococcoidia bacterium | reverse complement strand
GCTCTGGTTGACCCGGATACATCACCCTATCATGCCCTGGAGCAGGTTTGGAAGATTGAAGCATGTTAATCCATTCATCCATTGTTGTTTTAAATTCAGAGGTATCCATGAATGCTTCTATATTGTAAGCAGCCACATAATGCCCAAAATTCGGCCTCCCAGGATTCATACCATAGCCCCCACCCGTCAATATACCTCCCAATATGTCCACTACACACATCATCCCGTAACCTTTATGGGACCCCAACTCACGTGTACCTCCAACGGGTAATAAATACGACGATGCAGATCCCTCATATCCAGGTGTAGGGGGATCCACCTCCTCCATGATGGGTGTGCCATCATGACCAGCAACCCATCCTCCTAATAGCTGGGTTCCATTTCTTCTAGCAAGGCCAAGTTTATTTCCTGCAACAGCACTCATAGCTGCATCAAATACAAAAGGAGCCTCTTTGTCGGCCGGGGCAGCTATGGCTATGGGATTAGTACCTAATACTGGTTCGGCTCCGAAAGTTGGGAGAACCCCAGGAGGGCACGATGTCATGCACATTCCAATCATATCGTTCTCTACTGCTTTGAGAGCATGATATGAAGCCATACCTAGATGACGAGAATTATGGATAGTCACAACGCCCATACCAACATTTTTAGCCTTCTCAATTGCTATATCCATGGCCTTAGGAGTAATGATAATCCCAAGCCCCCTATCTCCATCTATATTGGCAGTAGAAGGGGTTTCTCTCGTGATCGTCCAATTTGGATGAGAGTTGATTTCTCCGTTTCCATATCCAGTCACATAGGACCTCAGCATATTCGACACGCCATGCGTATCTACGCCCCTCATATCAGCTTTAACCAAAACGTCGGCTCCCAACTCTGAATCAGAATCGTCAAGTCCCATTTTTGAAAATACGGCTTCCACCGTTTTTCTGAGATTGCTTTCAGTAACCCTAACTTGATCTTCTGGCTGTACTTTGAACTGTTCTAACAAGTTAATCCCCCTTTCAGTGCTTGCTATAAGTGCTTTCTAGTTGAAAGGGCATTTTACTTTTAGGAACTAAAAACAGCAACGTAATCGCTCAATGGTGTGCACAAATGCTTTGTAATAACAAAAAAGTTAGTCAATACTTTCTTTATAAATTAGGCTATACTTACCTACTGCATTTTACAACCTAATAAATCTTAATTTCCCTACAAACTATAAGTATCACAGGAAACTCTCCAAACCTTGATTTTAACGAAGCCATTGGCTAACAAAACTTCGCTGTGGATCTTAATACCGTCGCTGATAGCTGCCGCTTTATGCGTGACCCCATTGGTCTACTTGATTGGCCGTGTGTCAGGGGCAGATTCTGACATATGGGTATGGCTAATAAGGCCCAGTACCTTAATGGTTTTTTCAAGATCAATTTTTTTAGCCATAACGGTCACGCTGCTGGCAGTAACAATAGCAGTACCAATTGCTTGGCTCACCACTCGAACAAATCTACCTTACAGGAAGTTATGGTCAGTACTGACTTTTTTGCCGCTGGTCATACCAAGTTATGTAGGAGCTTACATCCTCTTGTCTTTTGTCGGAAACAGTGGCCTTTTATACGAAATACTAAATCCCATATTTGGGACAGAGCGAATTCCCACCATGTACGGATATTACGGAAGCTTAATAACATTATCTTTCCTTAATTATCCGTACATAATCCTAACTATTAGGTCTAACATCTCAAACATGGATGCCTCAGGGGAAGAAACCGCAAAATTAATGGGATTAAATCAATTTCAGACTTTCATGAAGGTAACAATCCCTTCAATGAAATCTGCTATCTTCTCAGGAGCTCTTTTAGTCACGTTGTACACCTTAAGCGATTTTGGAGCGGTCTCGCTACTCCGTTACAAAACTTTCACATGGTCAATATTTAACCAATATGAAGCTGGGTTTGACAGAAATACGGCCGCCCTGCTTTCCCTTGCATTATTTGCAGTAGCCACCCTCTTCATGACTTTTGAAGTTTTTCTTCGCGGAAATAGAAAATACTACAAAACGTCTAGCAATGCTTCCAGAAAACTACCACTTATTGATATAGGTAGATGGCGGTGGCCAGCCGCAGGAATGTGCGCTTTGATATCTCTTATGTCTGTTGTAATCCCGCTAGCAGTTCTTTTTTACTGGATTATAAGAGGCCTATATTTCGGTGAGGATGCCTCTATCTTAACTGCTGAAGCCAACCATGTATTGGCATTCAACTCAATTACTATTTCTGTATTAACTGCAGCCGTGGTTGTTGGCTTAGCTCTGCCAGTTGGATATATATCAGTCAGACGTCCAAGCATGCTAACTAATTTCATAGAAAAATTGTGCTTTACAGGCTACGCTCTGCCTAGTGTTGCAGTTTCATTATCACTAGTGTTCTTTGGTGCAAGAATAGGAGAACCACTCTACCAATCAACATTACTGTTAGTGATTGCTTGTGCTGTTTTATATATGCCTACCGGGTTGGGAGCTATACGATCTGCTATGACTCAAATAAGTCCAAGATACGAAGAATCATCCATGACTTTGGGTAAAAATAAAATCAACTCGGTGATCTTAACCAATTTACCACTCATGAAATCAGGTATTATTATGGCAGCAGCTACTGTTTTCTTGATAACTATGAAGGAACTTCCTGCCGTACTTTTATTAGCTCCGCTAGATTTCCATACCCTGACAACTGCGATTTGGTCGTTCAGCTCGGAGGCTTTTTTTGCCAGAGCTGCTATCCCTTCCCTTTTATTGATTTTTTTATCATCAATACCTCTTACAATGATAGTGCTAAAGAACAATGTTTTTAACAATCTAGGGAGTGAATGAATAGTTGCTTAATTCGCTTTTACAATGTGAAGATCTGAGTGTTAATTTCAGGCAAAATCAGGTCATAAAAAACTTAAGCATGCATTTATACGCAGGTGAAATCCTCTCGATCCTAGGCCCGAGTGGCTGTGGTAAAACGACTCTGCTCAGGATCATCGCTGGACTGGAAATCCCTTCCCAAGGACGGATTTACCTCAATAACCAAGCAATTTTTGGACCTAATACAAATTTAGAACCTTCCAAACGAAATATAGGTATGATCTTTCAGGATTATGCTTTATTCCCTCATATTTCAGTTAAAAAGAACATTCTTTTTGGAATATCCCATCTTGACGGCAAAACACAAGCCGAAAATTTGGACAGAGTTCAAAAACTCACTCACCTCGACGGATTATTGGAAAGATATCCACATGAACTGTCGGGAGGACAGCAGCAAAGAGTTGCAATCGCTAGAACTCTAGCGACAAGGCCAAGTGTGCTTTTAATGGACGAACCATTTTCAAACTTAGACGCCTCTTTGCGCCTGACAGTCAGGATGGAAATGGAAGAGATATTAAGAGAAAGCAATACCGCAACAATATTTGTAACCCATGACCGAGAAGAAGCCTTTTCAATAGCAGATAGAGTCGCTGTCATGGCGAATGGATCGATAAAACAGGTCGGGCCACCCGACCAAATATATTTTTGGCCTAACAGTAAAGAGACCGCCTTGATGAGCGGAAGCTGTAATTTCATCAACGGTGTAATTTCAGGTGATTACGTTAAAACCAGCATAGGATTGCTACCTTTGAGGACACCAGCAGAATTTTCTGAAAATGAAAAAGTGCAGGTCGCAATCAGGCAAACTGATCTTTCAATGGAACCAACACCCTCCAGTGAAAACACTGTTGTCAGAAAGGATTTTCGAGGAGACGAAACAATATTTTGGGTCGAAACTTCCGAAAAAGAATTACTCCAATGTAAACACAAAATTCACACAACGCTGTTCCCTGGCTTAAAAGTGAAACTTGCCCCAGTGCAGTATACAAAATTCAATGTGTTCTCCGATCAAGACATATAGCACATTCTATTGTGACGAAGGCCTTTATATGGCGAGTCGTTCCGTTATAAAATGAGCCTACATTCAATTATAGGTGAGTCTACACAAAACCATGGCAGACAAATATGAAACCGTTATTGGTTTAGAAGTTCATTCACAATTGTTAACTACAAGTAAGATGTTCTGTCCTTGTGGCTCAGACTACCAAGACTCGGAACCAAATACCAGGGTATGCCCTGTCTGCATGGGGATGCCAGGAGTCTTACCAGTTGTAAATAAAAAAGCAGTCGAACTGGTTATAAAGACTGGCCTGGCGTTAAATTGTGCAATATCGTCAGAAACAAAATTCGACAGAAAAAATTACCCATATCCAGACCTAATGAAAGGCTACCAAATCTCACAATTTGATATTCCTATAGCTTTGAATGGTAATCTCTCCATACAAGTGGGCGACTCTGAAGTAAAACGTGTTGGTATAACCAGAGTTCATCTTGAAGAAGACGTAGCGAAGCTTATTCATCGCAAAGAACCGTACGGGGAACCGTACAGCTTACTTGACATCAATAGGGCTGGGGTACCGCTGATGGAAATCGTAAGTGAACCCGACATGAGCAGCCCAGAAGAAGCAAACGAATATCTGACTAATCTTCATTCAATAATTAGATTTGTTGAAACCAGCACTGCAAATATGGAAGAAGGAAGTTTTAGGTGCGATGCCAACATTAGCATACGGCCTGCTGGTTCGAAAGAACTGGGAGCCAAGGTAGAGATAAAAAACGTCAACAGTTTTAGATCTGTATTCCGGGCACTAAAACATGAAGAGATCCGACAACGAAAATTATTAGAGTCAGGACAAAATATTGAGCAGGAAACTCGTGGATGGTCAGATGAACGCGGAACCACCCTAAGCCAGCGCACTAAAGAATACGCTGCCGATTACAGATATTTCCCAGAACCCGACCTGCCACCAATTTTGATTTCCCGAGATTGGGTAAACAAAATGCAATCTCAAATCCCTGAGTTACCTTCGGCAAAAAAGGCCCGCTATATTGAAGCCCTGGGGTTATCTGAATATGACGCCTCAGTCATGATTACCGACAAAGAAGCGACAGTATTATTTGAAAACTGTTTGCCTTTTCTATCTGAATCCATGGATCCAGCGGATGCTACAAAGGCGGTGACAAACTGGATAAATGTAGATTTGAATAGAATGAAAAACGAGCATAAGTCTACCTGGGATGAAATAAAAATTGAACCATCTGAATTAGCCAAGCTGGTCCTACTTGTAGAAGATGGAAAGATTAGTAATTCAATGGCTAAAACTGTGTTTGACGAAATGTTTATTAATGGAGGAGACCCAATAAAAATTTCTGAAGACAAAGGATTATCCCAAATAAACGACACCGATTCTATACAAAATGTAGTCTCAGAAACCCTTTCGGAAAATCCTTCTGCGGTAGATGATTATTTAAATGGTAAGGATTCTGCCGTGAGATTCCTCGTCGGACAAGTTATGAAAAAAACCAAGGGCCAAGCGAATCCTCAAGTAGCCTCAGAAATGGTAACAGCCGAACTTGACAAAAAAAGAGAACAGTAAAGAGAGATAGTAACCCTAGTTCTCAGATGACAACAAATAAAAGTTCCAAATCAGATAACCCACATGTAGTTGCAATAGGTGGTGGAACGGGACTCTCAGTACTACTGAGAGGGCTTAAAAAACATACCCAAGAGATAACAGCAATAATTGGGGCGGCAGATGACGGTGGAAGTTCTGGAAGACTCCGACGGGAAATGGGCATTATTCCTCCAGGTGATTTTAGGAGCTGCATAGTAGCCTTGTCCGATGAAGACTCAATACTAAAAGACTTATTTCAATACAGGTTCCCTGAAGAATCAGAGCTAAAAGGACATAGTTTTGGCAACCTTTTCATAGCAGCAATGACGGATATAGCAGATAGTTTCGAAGATGCATTAGCCGAATCAAGTAGAATTTTATCGGTGACAGGTAAGGTGGTTCCAGCAACAACAGAAAATATAAGCCTTTCCGTGCGTTTAAAAGATGGTCAATTAATAAACGGGGAGTCTAGGGTTAAGGACGGCTTGTCAGAAATAGCAGAACTAATCATAGACCCTCCTAACCCACAAGCTTCCCAGGCCGCTATCAATGCAATAAATAATGCTGAATTAATAATAATCGGACCTGGAAGTCTGTATACCAGCATACTCCCGAACCTATTGGTACCCAGTATTGTTAACGCTATTACTAAGTCAAAAGCAGTCAAGTATTATATTTGTAATGTAGCCACTGAAATTGGTGAAACCCAAAACTTTACAGTCGGCAAACATATTGAAGTTCTCGAATCCTACCTAGGACAGGGTGTTCTTGACGTAATAATAGCCAACAACAACATCGGCGATATTGGAAATGAATACCTAGGCGAGTCAGTGCAAATGAACAACACCAAGACCACACATGTTATTGAAGCCGCAGATTTACTAGACGAGAAACATAAAATCAGACACGATTCCTATAAACTAGCCAGTTTTATAATGGAAAAATACGAGGGTTAATACGCTAAGGGCTTGCTTAGAGGTATAATTACGGGATGGATACTACAATAAATATAGTAATGATATTTATATCGTTGCTCTTAATTGCCATTATATTGATGCAAGTAAAAGGTCAGGGTACAGCTTTGTTTGGAGCAGCCGAATCTTCTTTTAGAACAAGAAGGGGCATTGAATTGGCTTTGTTCCGGTTTACCATAGCCTTGGTTGTGATATTTATAGTTGTCTCAATTATCAGTGCTAGCAGCTGGTTTGACTAGCGTCAGGGCGTGAATGCCCTAATCAAGCTTCCACCGTGCGCCAGTAGCCGTATCTTCGATTGATACTCCCATCTCAACCAACCTATCTCTGATTCGATCAGACAACTCGAATTGTCTTTCTTTTCTCAGTCCTTCACGAACCTCTAGCAACAAATCCAGATAAGGTGCGATATCCCCGTCTGACTTCGAACTATCAGTTTCCAGAGTTATACCCAAAACTTTGGCTAGCTCTAAAAGAAGGTTTTGAGCAGATGCGACGTTAAGGCCATTAGAAGATTCTCTATTTATATCGCGAGCCAAATCAAATATCACCGAAAACGCTATTGGGGTATTAAAATCCTCGTCCATGGCAGCTTCGAATCTCTCACGATACGACTCTATCTTCAGGACATCTCCTTCACCTGAACTGGCTGATACAGCTGATTTAAGTCTTTCGATCGCTCTTTGCTGACCTTCTACTGAGTCATTACTGAAAACTAATGGAGTTCTATAATGCGAACTGAGAAAAAACATTCGGAGCGCATCGGAAGAAAACACCTCCAAGGCTTCCCCGATGGAGAAAACATTCCCCAAAGATTTACTCATTTTTTCTTCCCCATATCCAAGGGTACCGTTGTGCATCCAATATCTAGCAAAAGGTTCTACGCCTGTGTAGGACTCTGATTGCGCAATCTCATTTTCATGGTGCGGGAATACTAAATCCTGTCCGCCACCATGAATATCAATCTTGTTGTTAAGATAAGTTAAGGACATAGCTGTACATTCAATATGCCAACCCGGCCGACCTTGACCCCATGGGCTATTCCAGGCTGGCTCTCCAGTCTTTTGACTCTTCCAGAGAGCAAAATCAGCAGGATTTTCTTTTGTCTCCTCTATTTCTAACCTTGCGCCTGCCAACAATTCGTCGATATTCCTTCGGCTCAATTTCCCGTAATCCTCGTCTTGTTTTACCCTAAAATAAACGTCTCCAGAAATTTCGTAGGCATATCCTTTTTCTATTAGCGCAGATATAACTTGTATTATCACTTCAATTTCTTCCGTAGCCCTTGGATATTCCGAGGCCTCTAGAACATTTAGTCGATCCAGTTCTGAAAGATAAGCTTGAATATTCCTTTCAGCTAATTCTGAAACCTTAATCCCTTCATCATTCGCAGCTATGATCATCTTGTCATCTATATCAGTGAAATTTTGAATGAAATTAACTTTGTATCCCTTGTATTCAAGATACCTACGAATTACATCAAAAACGATGGCACACATAGCGTGGCCTAAATGTGAAGGAGCATATGGGGTTATACCGCATACGTACATATTTACGGTCTTATCTTCTACAACTAACTCTTCTACTGATCTACTCAGCGTGTTATATAGTCTCATCCTGATCTCTGAATTGTTACGACAGCATGGCAGGAAACACCTTCTCCCCTACCGATATAACCTAGTCCATCGGTGGTGGTAGCCTTAATGCTGACATCTTCTTGAGTTAAATTTAAAGCGCGCGCTATTTTTAATTTCATTTGTGGTACAAATTTCGCTAGGCGCGGTTTTTCGGCGACAATTGTAGCATCCACAAACACGGGCTTCCATCCTTTTTCATTTATCAAGGAAAAAGCCGTTTCTAGTAATATTTCACTGCTTATTCCCTTGTAAGCAGGATCCCCAGAAGGGAAATGAACACCTATATCTCCCATATTTGCGGCACCCAAAAACCCATCAATTACAGCATGTAACAAAACGTCACCGTCACTATGGCCCGACAGGCTATACTCGTATGGAATTTGAATCCCTCCCAATATCATCGGACCACCCTTTTCAAGCCGGTGTGTGTCTATCCCGATTCCAGTTCTAGATGAAATCATTAATTCTTCCGGCTTTTCAAAATAATTCCTGCGATTTCAATATCTATGGGATTCGTTATTTTAATATTTTGGGGATCACCCTTAAATGTCGATACATCGCCACCATATATTTCTATGACTGAAGCATCATCTGTCACATCTGACGTTAAGGTGAAATGCAATTCAGTGATAGTTTTGTACCTGAAAATTTGAGGTGTCTGTGAAGCAAATATGGTGGTTCTATCTATTGTAGACCTAACAGTAGGGCCGTCCAGCAGCTTAACGGTGTCAGTGATGGGTACAACTGGTATAGCTGCATCAGAAGTTTCTGATGCAGCTATTGCGCGCTTAATCAAAGCCGGTGAGACGCAGGGCCTCGCTCCATCGTGAATCATCACATAATCGGTCGATTTAATTTGATCAAGGCCTATTTGCACAGAATCTTGTCTCCTGTCCCCGCCTAAAACCACATGAACTGACTTAAATTCAGGCCCAGACATAAGGTATTGCAATTGAGCGATATTATCGGTGTTTGCTAATACTACCGTCGTTCGGAATATCCCCACTTCGAGAAAGGCATTCACGGAATGTAATATTGCAGGCAAACCAGAAATTTCAGTAAGTATTTTATCAATACCACCCATCCTATCGCCGGACCCGGCACCTAGTATTATCGCTGAAAACACCTTCATAAAAAATCCATTTTATCTACATTTATCAATTTAAAACACACACGCAAATCACCACTCATTCTATACTTTCACAATCTTAGCGAGCACATCTCAAACAGATGTACAATGTATGACAATAAGATCACCTTAACAAATTAACGAGACAGGTCACAGGTAAATGAAATGGGCTCCAATTACTGGATGTTTGTAGACAATAGTGAAAACTCTGGTATAACTCGCAAAAAAGGCTACAAGATATTCGGGATGAGCGCTAAATACAAAAGGCGCGCCCAGAGGATGCATGCAAAAGACCGGGTCATATTTTTTGACAGGAACAGAAAATGCTGGACAGCGTCCGCAACAGTAACTTCTGACTATTTTGAAGATGAATCCCCCATATGGATGCCGTCTGACCAACCTAAAGAATACAAATTTAGGATAGAGCTGAAACCTGATTATGTTCTAGAAGAAGAACAGTATATTGATGGACTTCAGTTGGGGCCAAGCCTTGAGTACGTGAAGAGATGGGCTCCAGAAGATTGGCCACTTGCATTTTGGGACCGAATACACCTTATCCCTAGCAGAGATTTCAAATTAATCGAAGATGAAATGAAACGGGCTAAAAAGAAAAGGAATTGACTATAAGAAACTAATGGGACCCTATCCATCTTCCCCTTCGCTTTCATTCTCTTTCTGATCACTGTACACCTCATTTATCGAACTCATAAGTTCAGTATCTAAATCCGGCCTGTCGGCATATAAACAGTATCGACCTAAATTTTCTATATCGCTGATATTCGGAAGGGTTGAGGCAACATTTCTATTGTTTATGGCGAACCTTAATGCTACGTCTGAAACACTTTCTTCAAATTGGTCAAACAAAAAATCATAATTCGGACGCATTTCCAACATCTTTCTGAATACAGAGTTGTCTTTCTGAGTACCAGAATCTAAGTCCTCAAATATTTTGGGATCATAAGATTCTTCCAGAAGGCCAAAGGAATGAACTCTTCTAGCTATTATTGAAATGTTTTTATCCATTTGATCAAAACTGGCAACCAAATCTTGCTCTAACAAACTGAAAGGAGTATGAAATAAATCCACCTCCCTTTCAAAAGCTAGTAGGTTAGCTATTTCTGCTGCTTCTGGTCGATCATCTGTCGCGATACCAAAATTCAGAATTTTACCTGCATCTACAAGTTTTTCAAGAGTCTCATATAAATCATCATTTTCTACTTCAGCGTATGAAGGATAGTGAACAAAATACATATCAAGATAGTCAGTGCCTATGCGACGCAAAGATTGTTCACAGGCATAAGAAACATATTTGGGATCAAAATTTTTTCCGTCACCCTCTATATCCAACTTCGGCGAATAAAAATCGTAGCCAAATTTGGTGGATATAACAATTTCGTGCCTTACTGGAGAGAGAGATTCTCTCAATAGTTCTTCTCCATAACCTTTACCATATGAATCAGCTGTGTCGAAAAAATTTATACCTTTTTCGAAAGCCTGCTGTAGTAAATAAATGGAAAGATCGGGATCTTTTTTACCCCAACCGCCGGTGGCTAGAGTCCATAGAGGAAATCCAATTACAGAAAGATGAATGTTGTTAACCGAAAATTCTGAGTATCTCATCCGTAAAATAAATACCTTTCCAAATTGATGTAGGAACAATATTGTTTAATGATATCTGATCTTGAATATTCGCTTTATACTTCCAACACACCGATATGCAGATATAATATTCAATAATTTGCATCGCCTAGGATACTAAGAATGCAGCATCAACATGAAAAAGTAAGGCTCACAGAACTAGCCTCATGCGCGGGTTGAGCCTCTAAGCTAAGTCCAGATGACCTGATGCAGGTTCTGCAGCAGCTGCCAGAAATGACTCATCCAAACCTATTGGTGGGAACAAAAACCAGCGATGATGCGGCCGTTTATAAATTAAGCGATGATTTAGCTGTAGTCTTAACTGTCGATTTTTTTCCTCCGATTGTGGATGATCCGTTTATCTTTGGTCAGATAGCGGCAGCCAACTCATTAAGTGACGTCTATGCAATGGGAGCTAAACCCATAGCGGCTCTAAATATAGTCGGGTTTCCTTCAGATTTAGACATGTCTATCTTGGGTGAAATTTTGAAGGGCGGAGCTTCGAAGGCGCTGGAAGCGGGAATCGTTATAGCTGGTGGGCATAGTGTAGTTGATGCTGAACCCAAATATGGGCTTTCAGTGACCGGGATAGTTAATCCAGGATCTCAAACAGCAAATAGTAATTCCAAACCTGGAGACTTATTGATACTAACCAAGCCAATAGGCACTGGGGTGATTACCACCGCTGGAAAACAAGAACAAGTAGATGCTGATGTACTAGAAAATGCCATAGAAATAATGGCAACACTCAACAAAACGGCTTCAGAGGCCATGATTTCAGTCGGTGTGAATGCTTGTTCCGACGTTACGGGGTTTGGTTTATTAGGACATTTAAGAGAGATGATGGAAGGTAGCGGCACTGGAGCTCACATCTACAAATCAAAAGTACCGGTAATAGAAGGAACAGAAGGTCTTTTGAACCAAGGAATTGCTCCTGGGGGGACCATGCGGAATTTGGAATCTCTAAACGCCACGGTGCTGTGGGGAGAAGAAATCTCAGAAAACGATAAAATTCTTCTATGTGACGCCCAAACCTCAGGCGGCCTGCTAATTTCAGTCGTTCCAAATAAAGCAGATGAACTACAACGATTACTGTCTGACGCAGGGACTCTGAGTAATCAAATCATCGGGGAAGTTTACAGTCCTTCTGAAAATGACCCAACGATACACGTAACTAGATAAATAAGATCAAAGTTTGCCGGAGTTGTAAAATTGACGACCGTTCCTGACATGCTGAGTAATTCGATAATGAATGCCTTTGCATTGGCACAGAAGGACAGTCTTATAGCTGAGTCCGAAATCAGCGATGCAGCTGTTGAAAGACCACAAAACCCTGAGCATGGCGACTATGCTTCAAGTCTCCCATTGAAGCTCGCAAAACCATTGAAAAAAAATCCTATGGAGATAGCGAATATACTTGCTCAATACCTGAAAAAAGATGAAATCCTGGACGATGTTGTAGTGGCAAAACCAGGTTTCCTTAATTTTGTTCTAAGCAAAAACTGGTTACAAAACCAAGTTGATCAAATCTTGGCTGAACCGGAAAATTATGGGGTCACAAATGTAGGGAAAGGAAAAAGATTTCAAGTCGAATATATAAGCGCAAATCCAACAGGGAGATTACATGTAGCTCACGCCAGAGGAGCAGTGATAGGAAGCACACTAGCAAGCGTTTTGAAGTCAGCCGGATTCGATGTCGATCAGGAATACTATCTAAACGATGCAGGAGCTCAAATAGATAAATTCCACAGATCTTTAATTGCAAGATATATGCAGTCACTCGGAAATAATGTCGATATGCCGGAAGATTCATATCCGGGGAAAGATGTGATAGCTGTGGCCGAAAAAATAAAAAATTCGAGTAATAGGACGTACGACACATCTAATCCCGAAGAAATATCAGAGCTGGGCAAAGTCGGTATAGATTTGATGATAGAGGGAATTAAGGAAGATATCGAATCTCTAAAAATTCATTTTGATAGCTGGTTCAGTGAAAAAAGTCTTTTTGAAAACGGGCAGTTTGAAAAATGTATGACCTTATTAAAAGAAATGGGTTATGTCTCAGATAAAGATGGGGCCACCTGGCTTTTAAACACCAAATTAGGGGAAGAAAAAGACAACGTTCTTATAAGAAGTAACGGAACACCAACTTATTTTTCTACGGACATTGCTTATCATTACAACAAGTTTGTCCATAGAAAATTTGATACGGTGATTGATGTTTGGGGTGCCGATCATCAAGGTCAAGTACCCAGACTAAAGTCCGCAATGAAAATGCTCGGGAGTGATCCTGATAATCTAGAAATGATTCTAGTCCAGATGGTCAGATTCAAAAAAGGCGAGACCACGG